>MWCJ01000094.1 GCA_002069975.1 Bacteroidetes bacterium ADurb.Bin217
ATTCCTGCCGATAAAGCAGTTAAAATTCCCGAAGGAAAAGCATTAATTTACATTTCGCGTCCATCAGCTGCATTAGGAGCATTTAGAATGGTAAACAAAATTGACGAAGTAGAATTAAAAACAACAGGAGGTCGTCAACATGTATATTTAATCGTTGACCCGGGAAAACATAAAGTTATCTGTAAAGGTTCTACTAAAGAATCAATTTTAGAAGTCGATGCAAAAGCAGGTAAAACATATATGGTTGTGCAGCAAGTTGCTAGTCCTGTAATAGGAGTGTATTACGCTCGACTATCATTAACCGAAGACCCTGCAAAAATGGGTAAATATTTGAAAAAAAGTGATTGGAGTAATTAATACTTCTGTATTATAAAAAATCAAAGGCTGTCTCGAATAAAGACAGCCTTTTTTATAATCGTACCCGAATACTTGCAGAACCAAGTAATGATTGTGTTGGTGTTTCTGTTTGAGTAAAAATTTTAGAAAAAGCTGTATGCGATAGTTTACACTCTATACGAATACATTTCGCCAGATTCCATTCGCCCAAAGCATACCAATGCGAGCCTTGATTATAATACTGATGTGATTGCAGATTGTATTCGGTGTTGTCTTCCCATGCAAATATACGTGTATTGTAGGGTGCCGAAAATTGGGCATACCGCATACACATATTCCATGTTTTATTAGGTTTATACACAATATCTTGATATATTAACACTCCCTTGTTTGTTGTGTTTTTTGTATATGCTATACATGTTTTAAATACAAATCGGTCATCAACCGGAAGAGAGGCAAAAAGTTTATGAAATTGTGAAATCTCGGTAAAAATCTCTTTATGCTGAAGCTCGTTAGTACTGTTTTGAGTTTTATATCCATTACTCCATGCGTAATACATTCTAACTCCATTCCAATTGCTGTATTGTAGTCGTAAACACAATTCGTTTCCTCGGGTAGGAGCTGCTACAAAATATCGTGGTTGCGGCATATAGTAATAATCGTGAATACAGTGTAAGGTTACATGAGTTGAAAGTGGACAGGTAAGTACCGTAAACACGCCTTGTTCATTACCTATACTCGACTGTTCGCTTATACTTTGTGCAAAATCATTGGTATATTGTGGTTGATAGTATCTGAACATACTTAGTGCGGTAATATCGCGAGCTATGGTAGATTGTAATCCTACACAGTAAGCCAAAGCCTTATAATTTGTTGCAAGTTCAGTAAAAAGACTGGTATGTTTTTTCGAAAAAGAATAGGCAACCGTGGTAAATTGTTGTGCTGATTGGAATGCTGCACGAGTATAAATATGACGCATATATGCTGCCGATAGAGTGTGAGATGTTATTGCATATTGTATATGAATACCTTGTGTGCCATGCTGTATTGATTTGGCATACTCTATTTCTTGTGCTGTGCGATGATATCCTGTGGTATATAATTGTAATTGCGAAGAATCATCGTTGAATTTGCCGTCAATATTTTTACAAGATACAAATGGTGTAATATGCAATGATTTATAGCTCATGGTAGCTGCTGCACCACGGTAAAAATCAATTTCGTTGCCGGAACTATGTTTTTTGAGAGTATAGTGATTCGACATATGTTGCGTGCGAATTTGTTTTCCAAAATACCCACCTTGCCATTGCATAAGTCCTTGAGCAATTTGTAATTCGTAGTCACCTAAAATAAAATTTGAAACAATACCTTGAGGTTTATACTGTACATACGCCGATGTATAATCATACATATTGGGGTTAGTTTTCGAAACAACTTCACCAACATCTTTTTTGCACGTAAGTCCCCACAGTAATATATTGTCCGATTGGAAGCGATACCGCCACGAATGCTTGAGCATACTACCTTCAAAGGTATTGGTAGAATCGTTCAATTCGTTTCCAATAGGAAATTGAAATGCAGAACTTAGCGTATGAGTTCCTTGTGTTAGTAATTCATCAATTGATTCGTATCGTTGATGCGATGGTACAACACAAAAATGCGACAGTAATTGAGCTTTTTCTATGGGTAAGCCAAGCACCAATTGAAGTTCGTAAATTGTTTTGAGAGGCTTATTTTGTTCTACAAACGCAATAATACTTTTTTGTTCAAATTCGGTAAGAAACCCAAATTGCGATAATTCAGAAATTTCGATAGTATTAATATCGATTTTATTATGCAATGCTTCTTGTAAAAATTCCATAGTTTGAGCATCATACTCTTGGTTTGTTACACGAAACAAAGCATCGGCAATTGACTGTAATTCTTGCGATTTACTTACATGTATACCTATGCCTAGCATATATATACAAAAAAGAATAAATGATTTCAGTGTGCGGTTCTTTAATCGCAGCAAATATAGAAAAAGTGACGAATAGAACGTGTATTTGGTAATAGAAATTTCGAAATAAATTTTCTGTAAATATGCAATTCCTATTGCGTAATTGGGGTTTAACGTATTTCCTTATAGTGAAATTTCGAATTTACCAACATCAGCTATGGACATGGGTGTATAAGCGAAAAATCAAAACTATCCTTGTTTTTCCTGTTCTTTGTGGTGACAGCAGTATTTTTTCTGATTAAATCAGCTAGGCGGAACACCTCAGTGGACAAATAATTAAAAATTATTTTGTGTTGTTTGTGATAATTCAATGTGTCTAAATGCTTGTAATAGTTGAAACACATCGTATGAAGAGTTTTGTAATACCTGGCTTGCTGCTTCAATTATAGGAATTTTGTTAAAATCGGAAATGTGAGCAGTATTTAAATATTTGAAAACCATAAAACTGTTAAACCAATGAAAAAATCGTTTTGTAAATTGCTCTAATGATGTAGAATTTTTTCGGATTTCATGAATTTTATGTACAAATTCCTGCAATATTATATATTGTTGCAAACTTGAATGATATGTTGAAAATGTGTAATGTAATGTTTGTTCGGTGCAATTATATAAAGTAGGAATTGAATTAAATAGTTCCTTAAGCGTTGTAAAACTTTGGGGGTGATAGCAATAATATGTTATATTAGAACTATTCATAAGAGTAAACATAGCATATCCGGTACCAAATGGAACTCGTGTAGAAATACGTGCCGACGGATATACTGTAGTTGTGTATATAGTTCCCACACATTCCGCTTCATACATTTTTTGTAAAAAGTAAAAATCCTCACCAGCTTTTCGTTTATTCATTCCTCCTTGTCTACAGTAAGCTTGAGCCCGCACAGCAAAGCTTGAACCTACGGTATGATACGCATACGGAAATCCTATAGAAGTGAGCATATACACATACCATCGCAGATACAATTCGTATTGTGCTATTGCACTGTACTGATTTGGTGGTAAACTACCCTGCAGTGGGTGTTCAAAGTAAATTGGTGCAATTGCACAGGAACTGTGAGAGGTGAAAAATGTATCAATTTCGTGGAGATACGTATCTGCCACTAAACTGTCGGCATCTAAGGAGGCTATTATGCCATTAGGTTTATGAATTATTGAAAATCTCCGTACCGCTTCGTCCATTCCTATTTTGCGAGCTAAGCCTACACCTGCATGTTTTTTCTGTAAATTGGGGCTGTAAACTACATGAAATTGTAATTGAGTAGTTGACGCAGTTCTACAAAAATCTTTGAGCTGGTGATATGTATACTCATTTGTTTGAATTATTTCTTGTGGAGAATCTTCGGCATGATTTATTACAATAATTACTTCAGTATTACATGTTGGTTTTTTACACTCAAGTATACTTTGGAGTGTATATACAATATCGGGTTCGTTATAACACGGAATTACCACTATTATACCAACATCTGCATGTGGCGTATGTTCTATTGCATACGAATACGATGTAAATCGAGAGAAATATGTTGATGCAAATGTCATGTGTTAAGCGAAAATAATTCAATAGCATTTTGTGAAGTTACATGTGCGACATATTCTGCATCTAATTGTTTGATGTTTGCTATTGTATTGATAACATGTATTATATACGATGGTTCGTTCTGTTTACCTCTGTGTGGAACGGGAGCCAACCATGGATCGTCGGTTTCTACCACAATATGTTCCAAGTCTATGTGTTTAATTATTTCATCTAATCCCGATTTTTTATAAGTTACAACGCCTCCAATTCCTAATGCAAATCCTTTATCAATAACAGTATGTGCTTGCTCTTTTGTACCCGAAAAACAGTGAAAAACACCGGAAATTCCATGAAACTTTCCAAGTACTTCGAGCACTTCTGTCCATGAATTTCGCACATGAATAGCAACAGGTTTTTGTAATTTTTGAGCCATGTGCAATTGATATTCAAATACTTCTATTTGTTGTTGCTTGTAGGTGCTATCCCAATATAAATCTATTCCTATTTCGCCAATAGCACAAAATTGGTATTCGGTAGTAGCTTGAGTAAACAATTCGATTTCGGTTTTGTACGAAGCATCTACCGAAGTAGGGTGTATTCCAAGCATTGGAATGCAGATGGTTGGATATGAACGTGCTGTTTCAAATAAAGCTTTGCGATGCGATGAATCTATATCGGGTAATAGAATTTTTGTAGTACCAATGTCTACTGCACGTTGTATTATTTGGTCTCTACAGGTATCAAATTCTTTGGAATATACGTGCGAATGAGTATTGATAATGTTCATGCGAGTTTATTTGGTTGTTGTTTCGAAACGAATTTCGGGTGTAGCTATGTTTTCTTTTTCTAATACCGGACGTATGATATTCATACAATTATTCATAGTTGAAAACGATACCGGAGAATCAAAAAAATCGGGGTTTTGTTCATATTGCGACACGGGTAAAACGTAAAATTGTTTTTTTGTATCTACACTTGGCGTGTATACCCATGTGAGAATATATCCCGCATTAGTTATAGTTACTGTGTCATTTTTTTTCTCAATATCTAATGCTATCATCATACCGCCATCGCGTGGTTGTGTTCGCTGATTCGATATAAAATTACCCAAAGAAAAAACTTGAAAAAAATTATTGGTTGTATCCCATTCTGCTCGTTGAACTACATGAGGATGCGAACCAATGACAGCATGTACACCTTGTTTTTTTAAAAAGTTTGCTATAGAAATTTGTTCGGCATTAGGCGATAATTGATATTCAAGTCCCCAATGTATACACATAATAATACATTCTGCATTAACAGATTTTGCCCGAGCAATATCTTGTTTAATTTGTGTAGTATCTATAAGATTTATTACAGTACCTTCGGGAACAGGTAAGCCGTTTAAACCGTACGTGCAATTAAGTACTGCTATTCGAATGCCGTTTTTTTCGAGAATCAGAGGATACAGTAAGTTGCGTTCTTCGCTATTTCTAAATGTGCCGGTACTTATCACACCTATAGAATCAAGAGCGTCGAGGGTGTTAATTACCCCTTTTTTTCCTCGGTCGGCACTATGATTATTAGCTGTAACAAAATTGGTAACTCCTGCATGCACCATAGCAGCAGCAAGAGATGCCGGCGAACTAAATGAGGGGTATCCTTTGTATGGAGTGCAATTGAGTGTAACTTCTAAATTTGCAATAGCTATATCGTATGAACGAATTATGGGAGCTATGTATGAAAAACAAGTATCAAACTCATATGTTTGTTTTTGCGAATTATACGCTGCAGCCAATTGACCATCGTGTCCCATTACATCGCCCATAAAAAGCAAACTAACTTTTTGTTGCGAAAATGCAACAGTATGTAGTATTAGCAATCCGGTTATCAAACTGTAAATCTGTAGTTTCATTATATACAATTAAAAGAAACTGTTTACGTATTGTTATGTAATTAATTTTGTTCCTTTTAACTTCATATTTCATAAAAATGTCCTCAAATAGAAAAGCTATTATTGTTTATTTTTATTCATCTGAAGCTCAAAATCTCCAAAAATTTTAATTAAAAAAGAAATCTAAACAGTTTCCAAGTTTTTTACAAAATTACACATAAAAAAAGGGTGTTCCAACTGAAACACCCTTTTTTGTATGAATTTAGAAACTGGTTACCTATTATTTTTTAATCAATCGTATAGTTTCTGATGTGCCATTTGCAAATTCAATAGTTACAAAATATACTCCTTGAGCTATTGTTGCTGTTGAAATTTGAACATGGTATGAATTACAAACAATAGCAGTTCGCGAACCTAAAACTGTAGTAAGAACTACTTGTTGTATAGTTTCCGATGAGGTAATTGAAACTGTTTGATTCGAAACATTCATTTCATACACATCGCTTACTTCTTCAACATCAGTTCGTACCGAAGCTATAAACTCGTTATAAATATTTTGTAATGTTACAACTTGTGCATCTATATCAACTTGGGTAGCATTAGGACTAATCATTAACGAATTAGCAGTAATTAATTCTTCGTAAAGGGCATTAAAAGTATTTGCAGGATATTGACCTATTTGCGAACCAATTTGTGCCGATTCTATGGTTTCTTCTGCAATGTCTATTAATGTTTGCAATACAGTTACATCTATTGGATAAGGTATTGCAGAATTTAAGAAGGAATTAATCTCATTTTGTAAAGCATTTACTGCATTGGTAATTTGAGATTGAGTAGTTGCTGTTGCAAGAACATTTTGAGCTGTTGTAATAGCAGTATTTAATGCAGTAACCGATGAGAACGGATAATTTCCAGGGTCATTTCCCGTATTATTTGTTGCTAACAATAATGTTAACGTAGCCTCATCAATTTTATCTTCCAAGGTAGAAATATTAATACCATTTACAGAATTTAAGAATATTGTTACAGCAGAATTCAAACTCGTAACAGCATCGTTTACTTGTTGTTGTGTTGCCGATGTGTTGTTGTTAACCGCTTGAGCTGATGTAATTGCTGTCATTAAAGTAGCTTTACTACCGGCAGGATATTGACCATTTCCGGTACCTTCTACCGATGAATTATGAATACCGGTAGCGTATGAAATAGCTTGTGTTAAACTCGATTTGTCAACAACTATAGAAGTAATTCGAGAATTTTGGAATGTTACAATTGCAGCATCTAACGTAGCTTTGGCATTGTCAACTTCTGTTTGAGTAGCGGCAGCATTTGTATTTACAGTAGTAGCTGCATTTATTGCTGCAAGTAAAGTAGCTTTTGAACCTACAGGATAATTTCCAACTGCAGTACCTTCGGTTGCATTTGTGTGTAAATTAGTAGCTGTAGAAATAGAAAGTTGTAAGCCTGCTTTATCAACTACCGTTTGATTTGGTAAATTAAGTACTTTACCCAATACAGTAACTTCGTCAATTCCGAATGTATATGCACGAGCAACTCCACCTTTTACTTGCCATTGTAATTTCATAATTTTCGATGGATCCCAAGTAGCTTTCGGGTCAACCCAACTTTCT
>MWCJ01000095.1 GCA_002069975.1 Bacteroidetes bacterium ADurb.Bin217
AGCTTTTGTATTGTCCCCAAAATCCCATTCATACTGCCATTCTCCTTTTGTTTTGTTTTCGAATGTTACAAGTGCGTCGGGCAAAAATACTTGCGATGCATTTGGTAAGAATGAGGCTTTGGGTGTTGCATGTACAATAATATTTTTTTCTATAGAATCTCGGCAATTATATGCATTTGTTGCAAGTAGTGATACTTTGAATGTGGTGTCAGTAAGAGATGAGTTTGTAAAACTATACAGTGGTTCTTCGGCAGTAGATGTTGCAGAATTTCCGAAGTTCCATACAAAATTTTGTGCATTTATTGATTGATTTTCGAATACAATAGATAATGGACTGCAACCTGAAGGCGGCGAAATAAAATTGGCTACAACTTCGGGATAAATGAGTAACGGTTGTTGAGCTATATCGCTACACATATAGTCGTTGTATACGGTTAACGAAATTTTTGGTGTTTGTACCACATCGCTTGTATTGGTGAATGTGTGAACTGGGTTAAATACTTCAGTTAGATTACCCGATCCAAAATCCCACGAATAATGAGTAGCCCCTACCGATTCGTCGGTAATTGTTACCGTAAATGGCGAACAACCGGCGTGCGATTCTATATGAAACATTGCCGAAGGCTGTGGGTACACGGTAAGATTTGTAACGAGTGAAGTATCTGTACATCCAAATGCCGATGTAGCTATAAGGGTAACCGGATAAGAATGTGCAATTGTATCATAATTTAAATATGTATGTCCCGGGTTTTGGTTCGATGCATCGGAATTGTCGCCAAATAACCACATATACGAAAATGCTCCTGTAGATGTATTTGCAAAATTCACATCAAGCGGACTGCATCCGTTTTGTTTAGATATTGTAAAGTCGGCAAAAACTTCGGGATATATTTGCAGTGTTTGTACTTGAGTATTACTGCATGAATAGGCATTGCGAACACGTAATTCAATTATATGTACTTGTGGCAGAGTTGTTTTATTTTCGGTATTGTAGGTAAATGATTGTTCTTGAATGTGTTGTGGTGCTGAATTGTTAATTATCCATTCCGTAGAAGTAGCACCTTGAGTCGTTGATTTAATTTCGGTACTCGCCGGTGAACAAGCTACTGATTTGCTAACTGTAAATGACGCTTGAATTCCCGGATATACATGTATTTCTTTGCGTATAGTGTCTTTACAGTTGTAATGATTGCTGCCTCGTAATGTTATAATATAGGTGGTGTCTTTAGCTCCTTGATGTATAAATGTGTTTGCAGGATGTGTTTCGGTTGAAAATTTTCCGTCACCAAAATCCCAGGCATACGATGAACCATTGGTTGAAATATTTGTAAATTGAATAGGGAGAGGACTACAGCCTGAAACATTTGGGAAAAAGTCAACAATTACTTGCGGATATATGGTAAGTGCCTGCGAAGCTGTATCGGTACATGCATATTCGTTTTTAGCCAAAACTTCAATGTTTTGAATATTTACGTTGCTTTGTGTGTTAGTAAAACTGTGGTTTGCAATAAATGCCGGAGTAGTTTGGCTATTGCCGTAGTTCCACAAGTATTCTGTTGCTCCTATGCTTGTGTTTTCTATAGTAATTGATAGCGGACTACAACCCGATACTGCAGAAGTTGAAAATTGTGCTACCGGTTTTGGATATACGTTTATTATCTGAATATCTGACGTGTCGCGACATTGAAATGCCGATATTGCTATAAGTTGTGAGTTATATGTTTTAACACTTTGACTCGTATTTATATAGGTATGAATCGTATGTGTATTACTTGAAAATGTATTATCTCCAAATATCCATTGGTATGTTTGTGCTCCAATAGATGTATTGGTAAATATGCTATTTAATGGACTACATCCTTGGGTTGGTTGTACGGTAAATTGTGCCAAAACTTCGGGATACACTAATACAGAAAGAGCATGTGAATGTTTACATCCATATTCGTTTTCGGCAAATAAACTAATTTTATGTGATACTTGAACGTCTGTTTTGTTTGTAAATGTATGACTAAATGCTTGTTCTCCAATGTGGAAATCTACATCTGAATTTAATGTCCAATATGTTTGAGATGCACCGGTAGTTGTATTTAGAAATTGGGCAGTAAACGGTGAGCATCCGTAATTCGTATCGATTTCGAATTGTGCTTTTGGGCTGGGATAAACATACACCTGCGATGTAAATGTTGCTTCGCAGCCTTGATTTGTAGATACTTTGAGTTGTATAGGGTAAATAATAGGAGCATTTGTATTGTTTACATAAATATGTTCTACTGTATTCCCGCTCAATTCTATAGTGCCATCGCCAAAATTCCATTCATAGTTTGGAGCAAGCGATTCGGTATGTAATGTTGGTATAAATGGACTGCAACCTGCCGTATCACTTAATTCTATACCTTTATCGGGAAATGGATACACTGCTATATATTTAGTAATAGAATCTAAACATTCATAGCTGTTTTGAGTACGCAATGTTACAGGTACATATAAAACTTTATTTGAATTGTTTGTGTATGTTACGGTTACTGTTTGTTCTTGCGATTGTGAACCATTGCCCAAGTTCCATATGAATGAATCTGCAAATTGCGATGTGTTTTCAAATGTTATAGATTGCCCACTGCAAATAGCTGTTTTTGATGCAGTAAAATTAGATATAGGTTGTGGATGTACATTCATTGTGTGTATAACAGAATCGCTGCATCCAAATTCGGTTGTAACTATTTGTTTAACATCATAGGTAAGTTCCGAACCGGTGTTATTAAAGAAATAATGCGTGGGATTTGGTGATTGCGAGGTTTCGCCGTCGCCAAAATCCCACACATAAAATACTCTTTCTTCTGCAATTGAAGGGAACTGTACGAAGAGGGGTGCACAGCCGTTGGATTGAAAAGGAGATAAAACAGGTTTAGGATAAGAAAGAATATTCTTGGATTGAGAGTTAGAACAATGTTGGGTATGAACAGTTAATGTAACGGGAATAGGAGAGTTGTCGCTTAACAAAATATTAGGATTATAGACTGTTGAGGTGCCATGTTGTCCTAAATTCCATTCCCATGATGTAATAACATCGTTTTCAACATACGATAAATTTTTTATGGTATAATTACTACCTATACAAGCTTTGTCTGTTGCAAATTGTGCCACCGGCATAGCATAGGGTTTCACAGTTTTTGTAATAGTGTCGGAACACGAAAATTCGTTGAAAACTCGTAAGCTAACAGTGTGCGGTATTGCTTTTTGGTACATTACATCTGCAGGTTGGAATTCGTATGCGTACGTGCCATTTCCAAAATCCCAATCGTAAGCCGAGGCTCCGGTTGAAAGATTGGTAAATTTCATTCCTGTACCTATACATGGGGTAGTGTGCGAAAATTGAGCTACCGGCGAAGGATATACTTCTAAATTGAAAGAAGCAGTATCGTAACAGTTGTATGTGTTTTTGCCAATTACAGTGTATACGCCCGACATTGTTGGTGCTACAGGTGTGCGTGTTATATATTGTTGCGTCGAAGTGAATCCCTCGGGTCCTTGCCAATTATAGCTGAGTCCCGCAGGGAAAACACGGAGAGAAACCTCTCCTTCTTCGCATGCATTGGTATGTGATGTCGTTATATCGGGTTTAGGTTTTATAGTTACTTGTATTGTCGATGAATTTTTACACCCGTTTGTACTCGTAGCTTCTACCGAATATGAGCCATTCATGGCAACACTACTATATGGTAGTGTCGGGTTTTGATTTGTAGATTCGAATGCATTTGGTCCTCTCCACGAAAATGAAACTTGTTCGTTGCTTTCGGCTTGCAATCGTAATGATTCTCCCTCGCAGGGAACATTTGATTGAACTGTTAATTGTGGCGGCTCTAATACTGAAACTTTGGCTATACCTTTAGCTATACAGCCATTTTTTGTAATTCCTGTTACGCTATATTCTGTTGTTGTTAAAGGAAATACAGTTTTTTCGGCACCCAATCCTAAGTTTTTATCCCATTCGTAATAGTCGGCACCCGATGCTTTGAGTTCTGCTCCTTGTCCTTTGCAAATTGTAGCTATAGGTGGTGTTACACTAAGTCGCTCAATTATTATTTCTGCTCTTAGTGTTACCGAACATCCCGGTATACTTGTCATTACACATGTGTAGGAGTCGCCTTCAATAAGTTTTACTTTTATTTCGCGTGTGGTTTCACCGTTGCTCCATAGGTACGAACTAAAACCTTCAGGAGCTTTGAGAATTGCAATACTATCTGATTCGCAAGCTTGTACGTTAATTTTCATAGCTCCGGTTCGTGCTTCCATATATGCATAACTCCAGTGTCCGCCAAGTCGGCAGTCGGCATTGGTAAATTCTAACAACACAGTTTGTCCTATATAAGGCGTTAAATCCATAGCTACTGTTGTCCATGGTTTCCATCGTACTACAGTATCGCGAGTGGTACTTGTAGGATTATCATAAACCATACAGGTATTAAATCCGGGAATATTTCCCCCTGATATTATATGATTGTAGCCGCACATGGAATCTATTATTTGCCCGTAATTGTCGCGTACAGCTACATCAAAAAATGGTTGCTCATCGTGTTTATGTCCTGGATCTTCAAATACTACTGCGTATTTGTATATAAATAAGGCATTTTGTTCGGTTACCGGCAATAAATACCGTAATTGTTCTACTTGACCACCTTTTATGTTGTTACCTAATTTTGCTACATTTTTACCTCCATCGGGTGGCAAACTTGGTAATTCGCCGCACGTATATCTGTCGTAATACAAATTAGAAATCATTGTTTGTCTACCCGTTGTTATGGTATTGTTGGTAAATGTTATAATTCCGGTTGTGCGATTCCATGTTCCGTTCGATGCGGTCCATCCGGTAAAATTCCCTAACTCAAAATCTGAGTTTAGTGAAGATGTTTGCGATAATACCGAATTGCATATCAGTACTATACATAGAGTGTATATCGAAATAATTAATCGTTTCATATAAGGATTCTTACTCAATCTACACAAAGTACGTATATGTACGAGCGATGTAATGGTAAAAACGTACCATTAACGTGGTAATAATGTTACAAGCATGTGCAATGCTAATAAATATAATGGTAAGATAGGAAATTAACAAAAGTTAAAGTGTTGAATTTTTTGGTAATCGAATTATAAATTCACTGCCTTTGTCAATTTCGGAAGTAACGAGTATAGTACCGTTGTTTTTTTCTATAAATTCTTTGCTTACAATAAGTCCTAAGCCAGAACCTTGCATTTTTTTTCGTTTATACGAAGTCGAAGGTTTTATAACAAATAACGATTGTAAATCTTCGGCAGAAATACCAAGTCCAGTATCGCATATTGAAACTTCGGTGTATTCATTATATTCTTGAGCAGAAAATACTACCGAACCATTATCTGGAGTAAATTTTATTGCATTATTGCATATATTTCTAAATGCGGTAATTATCATTTCTTTATCTACATAAACATATAGGTGTTTGGGAATATCGTTGCGTAGGTTTATATGTTTTTCTTGTGCCGAAAGTTTATATAACTCTACAACATGTTCGGCAAGCATGTGTACCTGACAAATTTCAGGATTGCACTCAATAGACCGAGTTTGGCTACGCGACCAGCTTAATAAGTTTTCGAGCAAATTATAAATTACTGTTGCCGATTGTTTAATGAGAGCTATATAATCACGTTTATCTTTTTCTTTAATACTGTCATAATCTTCGTGCAGTAGTTCAGAAAAACCATGAAGCGATGTAAATGAATTTCGTAAATCGTGTGCAACTATTGAAAATAGATAATTTTTTGTATCGTTAGCTTGTTGTAATTCAACGTTTTGTTCTTCTATGTGTTTTTTCTGTTCGGTAATAGATAAGGTTTGTCGTTTTACTTCAGCTTCTAATTTTTCTTTTTGAGTTTTAAGGGTGTATATTCGTATGTAGTATATGCCATATAATGCAGCCGAAATTATAATAAATAATAGGATTTTAAACCACCATGTTTTCCACCATGGAGGTGTTATATGAACTGCAATGTCTATAATTTTAGCTTCGTCTTGATTATTAATCCATGCTTTTACATATAAAGTATATCTACCAGGAGGAATATTGGTAAATGTAATATCTCGTTTGTTTCCTATAGTGTTCCAATTTTTGTCAAATCCTTCGAGTTTATAAGCAAATTCTACAGCATCGGGGGCGTTATAACAAATAGCGTCGAAACTAACTCCCCAAATATGTTGCTTATAACTTAATTCTAGTTCTGTAAGTTGTGAAATATGTGTGTCGTAATTTTTTGTGTTGGGTGATTGTTTTTGATATGAAATAAATAAATCGGAAAATAATATATTTGAAATATTGTGTTTTTGCTGCAGACTATTAGGGTAAAAAGAATAAAATCCATTCATTGTTCCCCAATGAATTCTTCCTTGAGTATCTTGATAAACGGCTCGAGCTGTGTAAAAATTGCCTTTAGAATAATTATCGACAAAATAAATTTCATATTTTTTCGAATCAGTATTATATACAAATAATCCGTTTGTAGTTGCTATCCAGTATTGGTTATTTGCATTGCAATGTAAGCTCAGAATTTCGGTGCCATTTAATTCTGGTATTGTTTTAGAAAGTTCGGTAAGTAACTCACCCTGATTGGAATATACATACACACCCCTATTTGTACCTATTATAATATTTCCATTATTGTCTTCGGTTATGGTATGAACATATCCAGGGAAAAATGAAAGTTTATCGTTGTCGAAATTTAAAATCAGTTGTGTTGATGTGGTTGAAATTTTATGTACAGTTCGGAGCGAGGCAACCCACATATTACCTTTTTTATCGCGTATTATTTGATTTATAAATTTTTGTCTGTCGGTTTTAAATAATGTATCTAAACAAATAGTTTTTCGTTTGAGTTTTCCAGTTGTAATATCTAATTCTTGTACTCCGTTGCCATATGTTCCTATCCATAAAGTTGTATTATCATAAAAACAAATAGTTTTAATTAAATTATTTGTAATCTCTAGTTGAGACAAATTATAGGGTGTAACTGCTTTTGTAAGCATGTCTATTTTCATTACACCGCTTCCCCACATGCATGCCCATACTTCGTCGGCACTTCGTTTGGCAAATGCTAAAACAGAATTTGATGGAATATAGGGTGTTTGAATTTCGTGAACA
>MWCJ01000096.1 GCA_002069975.1 Bacteroidetes bacterium ADurb.Bin217
AAAGGAAACCCTCCTGTTACATTTGAATTGATGCTAACAAGGCCGTTAATGGAAGCACCTGATCCTTATTATGGACTCCCTGCATATAATTCCGATCCGGATATTTTCATCCAGGACGATTCAATTTATATCCTAAATAGGCAAGTTTATCGTACCAAAATTATACATGGCGCACCATTAAAAAACGAGTATATACAACGTTTGTTTCTTATTAAAGGTAAATTGATAGATAAGAAATTTAAATATTTAGGCACATCATTATTGAGAGAAACCTGTGATTTATTATCATCACCCTGTCTCACTCTATTTAAAGGTAAATATAGGCTATTTTATTTAAAAACCAATAGTTATAATGATGGTAATACTTTTAATGGCCTTTTTATGAGCTCAGCTACAACAATTGGTGGGTTAAAAAGGAATTCATGCCAAGAAAAACTCAAGGTGTCGGCTGGGGTCTACATTCCTTGGCACATGTCCGTTTTTTTATGCAATGACAAGCTTTATGCTATTGTTGCTTGCGTTAAGAAAGGAGAAAAACAAAGATGCTACCAAATGTTCGGGAAATTTTCTGATGATTTGTCAGAATTGAAAATATATCAGACTCCTTTAACCGACTATAAATCCTATAGGGGATCGGCGTGCGTGCGTGAAGATGGATTGTTTGTATTATATTCTACAACTGTATATGAAAAATTAAAATGCAGCAAATCTGTTGATGGAAGGGACGTAATTATGGCGTCAATGCCATTCAACGATTTATTGAAACAACTAAGAAATAATGAGTGATAAAAGAATTGCGCTCTCAGGTGGCATTTGGACAAGTCTGTCAACAGCTGTAGTAATGTTGGCTCAGGTGCTTAGGATTGTTATACTGACGCGTTTCTTGGGAAAAAGCGACTTTGGTATTGTCTCGATTATAAATGTAGTAATTGGACTTTGTACCTCTTTTGCGGACTTAGGTTTTGCCAGTGTAATAATGTACAAAAAACAATTATCAATAAATGAGTTTAGTACGCTATTTTGGATACAGATGATAATATTCTATATTATTTATGGTGTATTGTTTCTACTTTCTCCTTTGATTAGTCATTTTTACAATGAACCAATTTTGACCACACTAATTCCTATCTCTTCTTTGTCGATTATTTTTCTTGGAATTGGCAAGTTGTATGACAACGTATTGTTGAAACAATACAAATTTAAGTTGCTAGCGTTACGCAATATCGTTACAAATATTTTATCGTTATTTTTGGCATGGTGGCTTGCTGTAAAAGGTTATGGTGTGTATAGCCTTATTTATTCAACATTGTTTCAGGTTGCAATATATAACATTTGGAATTTTATATCGGGATTTAAGCATCTGAAAATAACCTTTGTTTTTAAATTTAAAAGTGTATTGCCGTTAGTGAAGATGGGGTTATATCAAACATATACACATATAGCTGATTATTTTTCATCTAAATTAGATGTCCTTATTATTGGGAAGTTTTTGGGCACAGAAACTTTGGGACTTTATGATCTTTCTAAAGAATTAGTCTACAAGCTGGTATACTTCATCAGAAGTGTGGTTTATAGAGTGGCATTGCCTATGCTTACCAACTGCAATGAAAACGATGAAATGGTAAAATCACGTTTCCTAATCGTAACTAAGACAGTAGCCTTTATGTGTTTCCCAATATGTATTACAGTGGCTGTTTTTAGCACTGATATTGTCAGGATTATGTACGGCGAAAAATTCATCGAGGCGGCAGCATTAGTATTGATTTTTTCATTAGTGACGTTATTTACAAGCATTGGTAGTTATTTTGATATGCTGGGTATTGCAAAAGGCCGTACAGATTTGAATTTTTATAATGTTCTTTATCGTGTTATATTTACAATACCGATAATAATTATGACCAGTCTGATATCAATTAAAGCTGTGGCATTAGGACATTTGCTGTTAGCCATTATTCTGTTTGTTGTTATGTGGAAAGTAATTGTCAAGAGAACTTATCCAATGTCACCAAAAGAGTATGTCAGGCAGTTTGGTCGGTTGGCATTCGTGATGTTGCCTTTTGGAACAGTTTATTACTTGTTTATGCAGACAGAGTGTCTCAATCTATTTGGAGACCCTATATTGAATGTGCTCTTAAATGGTTTGATTTATGTACTATTGTTGGCTTTGTTGGGTTTTGCTTTTCTAAAGAAGGATATAATGTTTTTTCTTGATATGGTTAAGAATTAAGATTAATGAAAAAAAAAATATTAATAGTATCAGGAGGTACTTCGAAACACATACGGCGTTTTTTACATAATCTAAGTGCAGTTTGTGGCGAAACAATTAGTTTTGATCTTTATGCCTATGCTAAATTTGATGATGAAGATATTAGCGATTTAGAAGCAAAAAAGGTATATACAACAAAAGCAGGTAGCTTTATAAGAAAGTTAATACGTTTGCCAAAAATAGGAGTTGTTTTTTCAATCATGGCTCAATGCCATACATTGTCATCAATCTTAAAGAAAAACCATTACAATTTGGTGAATATTCATCAATTGCCGTTTTATTCGTATTGCTTTGTAAGAATAGCCCATCAGAACAGCATCCAAGTTATGTTAACACCTTGGGGAAGCGATGTATTAAGAATTTCAAAAATATACATTCCTTCATTAAGAAGAGCATTTGATATTGCTCAGTTTGTTTCTGGAGACTTAACTGTTGGTTTTACACAGAAAGTTATGAAGATTTTTTCTATTCAAAAGGAAAAAATTGTTAATTTGGGGTATGGCTCTGATGTAATTTCATCTATTCTTGCGCTGAATGGCAAATTCACTAGAGAACAGTTGGCCAATAAGTTGGGTATTCCGAAAGCAGAATACTATATTACAATTGGTTACAATGCCAATCGCTCCCAGCGGCATTCGACAATCTTAAGGGCAATAGTTAAAAATAAGGATATACTCCCATCTAATTATATTTTAATTATACCCTTATCGTATGGAGCAGATAAAGATATACTTACAAAAAAAGTGGGAAAAATATGTAAAGAAGAAAACCTCAACGCAGTATTACTTAAAGATTATCTCACAACAGAGCAAGTTGCCTGTTTGCGCCTAATAACAGACTTATTTATTCACATCCAGGCCACTGATGCATATAATACCAGTCTGCAAGAATCATTATTAGCAGGTGCACAATGCATAAATGGTAAATGGCTTGAGTACCCAACTCTGGAAACTCATGGTATACCATATCACGTATGCGAAAATTTAGAAACCCTTAGCATGCTAATTGGTGAAATTGTTCAAAACAAAGTGACACCAAAAACATTACATCCTGAGACAGAAACATTAATAATCGAACAAGCATGGGATAAGAAAATCAAAAAATGGGTTGAATTTTATCAGAATTTGTAAAAAATTATGAAACATATTCTATACAAATATATTACTGTTGCTTTTCTCATTTTTCAATTGTTCCCACCCATATGGTTATATATTCCTATAAATGAATCTTCAGTACTTGCGATATTTGTGGTTATTACTATCGTGCTATTTCCTGATTTATTAGGGAGTAAAAGTATGATATTTCTGCTGATGTATACTCTAATCACATTTATTAAGTTCTTGAATGGTAATGCATTCTTTACACCTATCAACAATGTTGTGGTCCCTTTCTTGAATGTCTCATCAGCTTTGTTGATGACAATATATGCTTTTAAATATCCAAACATTTCATATATCAAAACAATTATTATTACCACTTTTGTTTTACTGACTATTATGACAATCATTAGTATTCCACAGCTTATTGTCTATCCAAATATCATTCGAGGAGCATCTGTTTCGGCTGCTAGATTTGATAATGTGATAGTTTATTATTGGGTTATCGGTTATGGTACTATTCATGGGTTGGTGGCTATTTTTGCACCTTTGGTTTTTTTATTAAAGAAAACGTTTCGAAAAAATAAATGGACATTCTTGCTCTGGGGAATAGAAACTGTTCTGCTGTTTTATATCGTGTTTGCTGCAAATGCGACAATGGCACTGCTTATATCAACATTGGCGATAATAGCCGGTCTGATTATCAATTTTACTAACTTCACATTGAATAATGTTACAAAACTTGTATTATTTGGAGTTATTTGCATACTGCTTTTTAATAAAACAACGATTTACTCACTCTTAGATATAATGCAGCCACATTTCTCAGAAAGTAGCAGTAATTATGTTAAGATTACAGAAATGAAAGATTATCTTACATATGGTTATACATATGGAGATTTAGGAGCAAGGGAATCATTATATAAACGATCTTCTTCTTTGTTTTGGGAGTCTCCTTTTCTTGGCACAACAAAACCTGAACAAATCAGTCTTCATTCCTATATTTTGGATAGGTTGGCTGCTCTGGGTATCATTTTATTCATCCCTTTGTTCTTGACATTTGTAAGTCATATCAAATTCGTTTACAAAAATTTGAATCAAACAAAAGTTATTTATGTAATTAGTTGTTGCTGTTATCTGTTAATGTTATTTTTAAAAAACGATTTCGGTACCGGTACATTCTTGTTTGCTTTTTCAATACTGCCGATACTATGTCTATATATAGAAAACATACTATTCAAACAACATCAAAAAAATGATATAAGCCGTAACGGTTAGTATAATGAGTCTAGATAGCTGGACAGCAATAGAATTAAAATAAAGTGAACCACTCCTCCTTGCGGGATAAGAGAAAGGAGGGATATAAAAAGCTGTACTATATGCAAGAGGTGCGCTCTGCACAACTTGTGGGACTCACATAAAAAAGGCTCCGACAAACCCGGGGCGATTCAGCCACTATAAGTGAGGGATCACAAATGAAATCTGAAATTTTCATTCGTAAAGCAAAAAACGCCCCAACAACGATACTAAGAAGAATAAAACTTGCTTTTTTTTGGTTTCTAAGCAACATAGCTAAATATTCAGTTATTTGCTGGATGTTTCCAAAAATGCGACCTTTTTTGTGGAGATGTATTGGTGTTAAAATTGGCAAAAATGTCTGCATAGGGTGGGATGTATTTTTGGATGTAAATTATGCAAAGCATTTGATTGTTGAAGATGATGTTTGGTTTACTAACAGATCGATAGTATTTTGCCACCGTAGAGATATGTCGGAATACTATATCGGGGGACGTTATAAGGAATGCACACAACATGCATACAAAACTGTTATTAAAAAAGGAGCCTGTGTGAGCACCGGGGCGATAGTAATGCCTGGAGTAACAATAGGAGAAGGTGCTGTTGTTGGAGCAGGGGCTGTAGTTACAAAAGACGTTCCGGCATGGAGCTTAGTTGCCGGCGTTCCGGCAAAAGTAATTAAAATGTTACCTGAAAAGCCATGCAAAGAATAATCATTAATGCGGATGATTTCGGAATAAACGATATCGTTACTTCTGAAATTAAAAAAATGATAGAGTTGAAAGTCATATCTTCCACTACAATTATGGCTAATGGTAAATCTCTTGAAAAGGTTAAGGAAATTGTGTCTGAACATCCCGAAATATCATTCGGAGTGCATCTTTGTATGGATGAGTTTGACTCATTGACTCATTCGGATATTTTTTTTAAATATGGAATCATTGATATTGAAGGGCAATTTATCAAGAATGCAATTTTTGAAATAAGACAATTCCCTTCAGAGTTAAAGGACGCTATTAAAGATGAATTGTCTGCCCAAATAGAGACATTGCTTAATATAGGAATCACCCCTTCCCATGCTGACAGTCATCATCATTTTCATACAATATATCAACTTAAGGACATTATTTCTGAAGTATTGGACCAATACAATATTAAGAAAATACGTCGAGGCGTTAATCCGTCACTCTTTGCATTATTAAATAGATTTAAAGCAAAAAATAACGAAGTAAATAATATAAAGACAAAGGTAAATATCTCCCAAAAAAAACAAAGAAATATTGTTATGAGATCAGTATCATTATTTCAAAGTAATTATTACATAGTAAAGCTTAATAAATTTTATAGCAAAAAATATATAGTTACTGATTTATTCGAATCCTATTCGTCTTATTTAGGCAACCATAAAAATATTAAAAAACAAAAAAAAGATATTTGCATCGAATTGATGTGTCATCCCGGACATCCTGCTGAGCAATACAAACATGAAGTGAATATGGTTACTAATAAAGTTTTAATGCAATATGCAGATTACAAGCTTATATCATACAATGAACTATAGTGACATAGATTTTACAGTAATAATTCCTCATAGGGATTCCATCGGTACACTGCAGCGTTTATTTGATAGCATTCCGGTTTCAGATAAAATCGAAGTAATATTGATTGACAACACACCAACTCCTGTTACACATGAAGATATAGGAATAAATCGAAATTATACACTCCTATATTCCGAACCTTCAAGGGGTGCGGGTGCAGCACGAAATGTAGGAATTGAAAACGCTCATGGGAAATGGTTGCTCTTCGCTGACGCCGATGATTTTTACACTAAAGATGCATTTGATATATTTTATACACAGTTTAATTCAGATGCAGAACTTATTTATTTCTGTATGGATGGTATTTATACAGATACTGGCGAGCGCTCTGACAGAGGCGATCAATATACCCAATTGGTAAATGATTATCTATGCGGGCAAAAAACAGAAATGGATATTAGATTAGGTTTTTCATCTCCCTGCTCAAAAATGGTCAGTCATGAACTTGTTAAGAGGCATCGTATCCGTTTTGAAGAAGTTCCAGTACATAACGATAACTATTTTTCATTATTGATAGGCTATTATGCCAATAGAATAGCTGCTGTTAATAAAACTGTTTACATTGCCACAGTCTCAAAGGGTTCATTAACTAAAAGATATGATTATAAAGCGATTCAAAGTGGCTTTCTTGTTATATTAAGATGTAATAAATTTCTTAAAGAACATGATCTTTCGCGATATCAGAATTCGATTATGTTTTCTTTATTTCAAGTTCGTCGCTTTGGTATAAAAAAGATATTAGAATTTACAAAATTATTGATAAAGTATAGACAGAATCCGCTTATCGGATATAAGAGATGGGTTGAATCCTATATATTGTATAA
>MWCJ01000097.1 GCA_002069975.1 Bacteroidetes bacterium ADurb.Bin217
GCAAGAAGCTTGGTTTAACAAGATTAACAATGAACATAATTATTATTTTATCATAAAATTTGAAGGTAAAGAAATTGGGCTTATTAATATGCGAGATATTGATTATGAAAAAGGCGAAGGTGAAGGTGGAATTTTTATTTATGATGATGAGTACTTAAATTCAGATGTTTCCTTCCGGGCTTCATTATGTCAGGCAGATTTTTGTTTTGAAACATTGGGATTTAAAAAAATAATTGCACATATCCTTAGCGATAATAAACGAGCTATTCAATACAATAAATTTTTAGGTTTCAAAAAAGCGGAAAATCAAGAAACAATATCAAATCAATTATATACCTTAGAGGCCCCAGATTATTTTAAAAACAGAGAAAGAATTATACAATTATTTTAATATATACAACTATGGATATTACTACATTTATTACAAATTTTGCGAATCAATTTGATGATACTGACGCAAGTGAATTTACTGCAAACACAAAATTTAAAGAACTAGATGAGTGGTCGTCGTTAACTGCATTAACTATTATTGCAATGGTTGATGAAGAATATAATGTGAAAATTAAGGGTGATGATATTCGGGCATCGCAAACAATTCAAAATGTGTTTGACATTGTAAAATCAAGACTATAATGGCATTTTTATCCTGTAAAAACGTTAAAATCAGTGGCTTTTCTGCTTGTGTACCAAAAAATGTAGAGAGTAATTATTCGTATCCTCTTTTTTCTTCTGAAGATGCGGTTAAATTTATTGCATCTACAGGTGTTGAAAATAGGCGTATAGCAGATGAAAAAACTACCACCGCAGATTTATGTATACATGCTGCTGAACAGCTTATAAAAGATTTAGATTGGAATAAGGATGATATAAATTGTGTGGTATTTGTAAGTCAAACCCCCGACTATATTCTACCGGCAACGTCATGTATTATACAAGAGCGGTTAGGATTATCTCAAGAGTGTTATACTTTGGATATTTCTTCTGGTTGTTCGGGGTGGGTATATGGACTTGTAAATATTCAAACAAAAGTGAACTGGTAAATATATAAAATTAAGAGACATTTTGTTAACGCTGGAGAAACACCATCTAAGATTTGTTCAAAAAAAGATAAAAGTGCATGGCCTCTTTTTGGTGATGCAGGAACCGCTACAGCTGTCGAATTTTCTACAAACTCAAATGGTTTTAAATTTCATTTTGGAACTGATGGGAGTGGCTACGATGCTATAATAATTCCTAATGGAGGTTATCGCAATCCATTTAATGCAGAATCTCTTGTTGAACATAAAGTAGAAGATGGTATTATTCGAAATAATGTTTGTACAATATTAGATGGTATGAATGTGTTTTCGTTTGGCATTTCTAAAGCACCAGAAACCATAAATAAGTTATGTGACAAATTTAACATTGATAAAGAATTGGTTTCCGCTTTTTTATTTCATCAAGCCAATCTTTTTATGAATGAGAAAATAAGGAAAAAACTAAAATTACCTGTTGAAAAAGTTCCCTATTCATTAAAAAATTTCGGCAATACAAGTTCAGCCTCTATACCATTAACTCTTGTAACCGAATGGAATGAAAAATTGATCCACGAAAAACAACATATTATTGCTTGTGGTTTTGGTGTTGGACTTTCTTGGGGTAGTGTTTATTTTGAAACAGAAAATATTATTTGTTCAAATGTAGTTGAAATATAAAGAGGGAAATGATGAATAGTTTTACGTTTCGAAGACACAAGTGCAAAAAAGAAATTGAGATAAAAATTAATGCAATTTTACTAGAACATACTCAATTTTATCTTTTTGGATTAACTGAAATAACTGAGATAATTATAAAATTTCTTAAGGATAGAAATAAGCAAATTATTGGTATTATTTCTGATGATTTTAAGCCTTCAAAACTTCCTATTCCAATAATTCAAATAAATGAAGCCGAAAGGAAAATACCCATTATTAATTGCGCATTGCTTAGAGTTTCGCAAAGTAATAAACTATTGAAGCGATTAAAATTTGATATTATTATTGATTATTTTGAATTTAATTTATTTGATGAAGTGCTTTTTGCATTCCCATATATAGACAATAATTATATTGACATTAAAACAAATTTCCATAAGTATCAATGGTTATATGAAAAGCTTGAAGATACACTGTCAAAAGAAATTTTTGAACGTGTTTTAGATATGAGATATAATAATAAGTTGAGTCCAATTTTAAAACAAAATGTAGCTAATCAATATTTTGATGTAATATCGCATTACAACAACATCAACGTTTTTGTTGATTGCGGTGGATACCATGGAGAATCTACAAAATGTTTTATTTCGAGAAATCCGAATTATAAAACGATCTATTTCTTTGAACCTTTTCCCGATGCAATGGACATTGCCAAAAATGAATTGCGAAATTATGACATAAGATATAAACAACTTGCTGTTTACGATAAAGAAGAGCAGGTAAGCTTGACGGGAAATAGTGAGGAGGGCAATGCAATATCGTTACACGGTGATATTATTATAGGAACGTGTGCGATGGATAATGTTATTGTTGAGAATGTAGATTTTATAAAACTTGATATTGAAGGATCAGAACTTGAGGCTCTTCATGGTGCTGAAAAGATTATTAAAAAATATCAACCCATAATTGCTGTTGCTGTGTACCATAAACAAACTCATTTTTGGGAAATATCGGAATATCTCCTTGCTTTAATGCCCGAAAGTAGATTTTATCTTCGTCATTACAATGATGGAGTCTATGACACTATTTTACATATTATACCCGAGCGGTTTTACAATAATCTATTAAATTAAACACTATGTATAATCCATTTTCATTACAAGGCAAAACAATATTAATTACCGGAGCATCTTCGGGCATTGGGAGAGCTACTGCTATTGAGTGTTCAAAAATGGGAGCAACGCTTATTATTACCGGAAGGAATAAAGAAAGGTTGCAAGAAACATTTATGCAATTAGAAGGTGAAGGTCATCAGCAAATTACAGGCGATTTAACTACAGAAGAAGCGATTAAAGAAATTGCAGCCTTTTGTCCGGCACTACAGGGTGTTCTTTTTTGTGCTGGCATTGGTGATTATACGGTAACAAAATTTATTACGAGTGAAAAATTATTAAATGTTTTACATGTAAATCTCATCTCACCAGTATTATTAACACGATACTTACTTACCAACAAGAAAATACAAAAAGGGGCATCTTTGGTTTATATTTCATCAACAGGAGCAACACATTTAGCTCCTGGATTGGGTATATATGGAGCTTCAAAAGGAGGTTTAAATTCTATGGTTAAGGCTTTCGCAATTGAATTGGCTTCTCGGAATATCCGTGCCAATGCAATTATGCCATCAATGGTAAAAACAGAATTACTTGGTACTTTAGATACAATATCAGCTGAAGATTGGGAAAAAGATGAAGCAAAGTATCCATTAGGGTACGGAAAGCCATCGGACATAGCCTATGCTGCAATATATTTATTTAGCGATGCTAGCAAATGGATTACCGGAACGGAATTACAGATGGATGGAGGAAGAAACTTACAATAAAAAACATATATGGCATTTATAACATTTAAGGGAGTAGGAATAAAGGCAATTTCGGCTTGCGTACCTTCCAAAAAAGTTTTTAATAAAGATTTGGACTATTTTATGCCTCAAGATGATATAGAGAAAACCATTAATTCAATTGGTATTATCGAAAAACGATATGCAGAACCCGAAGTTTGTGCTTCTGATTTATGCTTTAAGGCTGCTCAAAAATTATTACAGGATAATTATATTGATCTAAATTCAATAGATGTTCTATTGTTTATGAGCCAAACTTCAGATTATAAAATACCTGCAACAGCTCCAATACTTCAACATAGGCTTGGACTTTCAAAAAATGTTGCGGCTCTTGATCTTTCATTAGGTTGCTCGGGTTATGTTTATGCATTGTCAACTGCTTTTGCTTATGCAAGTATGCAAGGTGTAAATCGTGTTTTGCTGTTGGTGGGTGAAACATTCTCGAAAATAGTAAATAGCCACGACAAAGTAAATGTTCCTTTATATGGAGATGCAGGAACTGCAACATTAATTGAAAAAGGAGATTTTGGTGACAGTTATTTTACATTAGGGTCTGACGGTTCGGGTGCTGATGCTGTAAAAATAAATGCTGGTGGCTGCCGTAATCTTATTACAGTTGATAACATTAAACCTTCGAAAAAAGAAGATGGGAATATTCGTTCCGACCATGAATTGTTTATGGATGGAATGGATGTGTTTAATTTTGCAATTAGTGTTGTTCCAAAATCTATAAAAGATGTGTTGTTCCAATCCAATCAAACATTAGCGGATATTGATTATATTGTATTGCACCAAGCTAATAAATTTATGACTGATTTTATTGTCAAAAGATTAAAATATCCTTTGGATAAAGTGCCATATTGTATGGATAAATTTGGAAATACGAGTTCGGTTTCAATTCCTCTCACTATTGTGTCGGAATTGAAAAACAAAATAGATTCAAAAAAACTATTATTATGTGGATTTGGTGCAGGGCTTTCTTGGGGCAGTGCTGTAATTCAAACAAAAAAATGTTTCGTATCAGATATTATTGATTATTGATTTATGTTTGAAAAATACGAGTTCCACCATATAGGATATGCAGTAAAATCAATAGAAGAAACAGCAAAGTTTTTTTTATTCCTTGGTTATACTATTACAAAAACAGTAATTGACCCAATACAACGGGTACATATTGCCTTTTTGTTAAAAGAACATACTCCATGCATTGAATTAGTTCAACCTATTGATGACGAATCACCTGTTGTATCAATACTTCAAAAAAATGGCGTTACTCCTTATCATATATGCTATGAAGTTGAGGATATTAATGAAGCAATTTCAGAAATGAGAAAACAGAAATTTATACCTCTTTTTAACCCTGTACCTGCATTAGCATTCGACAATAGGCTTATTTGTTATTTTTTTAATAAAAATGTTGGACTTATAGAATTACTTAATAAGTAAAGAGTATGCAACACTTCATATATAGGAATACAACTATAGAACATTTGTTTGGAAACGATAACGTTTGTTATTCAGGTTACGATGATATTTTGACTATAGATATAGTTGCCGATATGTTTATATGGTTTTATTTATTGCCCATTAAATCAGATAGAGAATCAATAGTAGCCGAAATTGAGTCGTATACCAAAAGCATCCGTTTTATTTATGGTAATATCCCTGCAAATAAACCATTTTTGATTTTTACTCTGCAAGAATTTTATGGGGTAACAAATCGAAATGATGATTTTTCGGTAGAATTGGCAATAAATGCTTTTAATGCAGATATTGTTGCCTTTGCAAAACAACACAAAAATGTAAAAATTATTTCTATTTCTGATTTTACACGCAATTACACAAATGAACAGTGGATTGATTGGAAATATTATTTTACTTCAAAAATATACATCAATCCACACTTGGCAAAACCTTTTAAGAATTGGTTTGCAAAACAGGTTGATGCCATTTTAGGTATTCGCAAAAAGTGTTTAATATTAGATTTAGATAATACGCTTTGGGGTGGAATATTAGGTGAAGATGGCATTGAAGGCATTCGTATTGGTGGCGATTACCCGGGTAACGCCTTTTCGCAATTTCAACAAAGTTTATTGGAATTAACTAATGCTGGAATTATTTTGGCAGTATGCAGCAAAAATAATGAGCAAGATGTATTAGATGCTTGGCAAAAAAATCCGTTTTTGATATTACGAGAAGAACATTTTGCAACATATAAAATTAATTGGGATAATAAAGCGGATAACATTAAAGCAATTGCGCAAACCTTGAATATAGGATTGGAAAGTATTGTTTTTGTTGATGATAATCCAACGGAACGGGAACTTATAAAACAAGTTTTGCCTATGGTTGCTGTCCCAGAATTTCCCGTTCAGCCATATCTTCTACCTATGTTTTTTGAACAATTACAAAATGACTATTTTAGTGTTTATTCTATAACCGAGGAAGATAAGACGAAAACGGAACAATATAAAGCAAACGCACAACGCGAATCAATGCAACATAATTTCACCAATATTACCGACTATTTGGCAAGTTTAAATATTAACATAACAATTCAAAAAGCTGACGATTTCAATATTCCGCGTATAGCACAACTAACGCAGAAAACAAACCAATTTAATCTAACAACAAAGCGGTATACCGAAAGCAATATACATGAATTTATACATGAAGGTGGCTTGGTGTTTTGTATTAATGTAAAAGATATCTTTGGTGATAATGGTATTGTTGGTGTTATAATTTTAAAGAAAATAGATGAAGTTTCGTTCGAGATTGATTCCTTATTGTTAAGTTGTCGTGTTTTGGGCAAAGGAATAGAAAAGGCATTTGTCTTGTATATATTGAATATCTTAAAAAAACAATCGGTTAGAAGAGTTTCCGCACAATATTTCCCTACCAATAAAAATGTGCAAGTAAAAGATTTTTATGAAAGAATAGGCTTTATGCTGAACAATGAAAAAAGTGAATCAAAAAGTTATACTATTATATTGGAGGATAATGATTTTATAATTGAACCATATTTAAAAATTGAGATAAAATGAAAGAAAGAATATTATTAGTTTTCAAACGTACATTTGAATTAGAAACAGTAGATGAATCTATATCACAAAAAAATTGCGATAAATGGGATTCAATGAATCATTTGAATTTGATTGTTGAATTTGAAACAGAATTTGAAATCACTATAGAGCCCGAAGAAATGGGAATAATGAAAGATTTTAAAACAATAGAAACAATAATTTCGAGAAAATTATAATATTCTATTGGCAAAACTACAATATCAATAATAACCAATGAACTACCTCTACATATTCGCCACACTTTTTTTTACTGTTTATGGGCAAATGATTTTAAAATGGCGTATAACCAAACTGGGTTGGAGTTTGCCCACAACAGGAATTAAAGATGCCATAGTTTCGTACCTTACCTTTTTGTTTGACCCATTTATACTT
>MWCJ01000098.1 GCA_002069975.1 Bacteroidetes bacterium ADurb.Bin217
ATAAGTGCCGGGATATTAAATAGAGGAGGGCAAACTAAATATGAGGAAGTTAGGACTGTTGTTGTTATTGACGAAGTTACAGCAGCTCAAAATACACAAAATCAAATAAAAACGGCATCACAAATATAAATTTGTAATAATTTTTAATAAATATTTGATTTTTGATTATAATTTGTTTTATATTTGTATAATTTAATTACAATTTGTAATATGAGATACATAATACCGATACATGGCGAGTTAGAATTTGAGAAAAGAAACGACACTTTTACGCTCAATGACTTTTTATTACACTTGAATAATGCAAAGGAAAGCGAAGTATTACATTTAGACATTTCAAGCGTAGGAGGTTATGTAGAGGTTGCAGATAAAATAATAGACTTGCTTAAAAAGAGTGGCAAAACAATTACTGCATCGAACAGTGGGCATGTTATGAGTGCTGCAAGTCTGATATTCATGAGTGCGAGTGTTCGCACATTCGACCCGACTAAAGGTGATTTTCTTATTCACAACGCATGGGTTGAGGTTCAGGGAGAGGCTTCGGAATTAGAACGACAGGCAAAGGAATTGAGAGCGATAGAAAAAAACTATGCACAAATCTATTCACAAGTTACTGGTGTAGATATTTCAATAATTCAAGAATTGATGAATCAAAATACACCCTTGACAAGTGAGCAAATAGAATCTATGAACTTTGCTCATATTTTAAAAACTGAATACAAAGCTGTTGCAAAAATTAACTTAAAATCAAATAAAATGACAGAGGAACAAATCAAAGAAAATTTTGATACGTTAGGCGATAAAATCCTAAACGGAATCAAATCACTATTCAAACCAAAAGCGTTGGTAATTGCTGATGCAAATGGAACTGAATTAACTATGCCCGATATTAACGACATTTCGGAGTTAAAAATCGGTATAGCTGCAACCGTTAACGGAGAGCCTGCAAACGGCGAATACCCACAAACTGACGGTACTATACTTAAATTTGAAGGCGGTGTGTTAGTTGAAATCGTACCCGTTCAAAATGAAGACGTAGATGCGTTAAAGAAAGAAATCGAAGCATTGAAATCTGAAAATGAAGTATTGAAAACTCAAAATGAGCAAGTAAGTGCAAAATTAATTGAAATTGAGAAAGATGTAAAAGAATATAAAGCTTTGGCATCGAATTTCAAACCAAAACCACAAACACAAACACAAACAGACGGAAAAAAAGCAACATTCACTTATAAAAAAGAAATAAAAAATGGCATCAGCAATTGACATTAGCGGGTTGACGTTAAACCCAAAGGAATCAACAGAATTTCAGAAATTCGTTATCGAAAAAACGTTTGAAAGACCCGAAATAAAAGCACTTCACACAGTGTATACGGGCGTAAAAATGAAAGAACAAATAGTTTTAGCCGGTCAACTTGGTTTGAGTGGTGTAAAAGGTGGTGCGTGTACCCGTGTATCAAGTGGGGCGAAATCGGTACTTACTCAAAAATACTGGGAACCTGCCGGAATTGAAGACACATTTGTACATTGTCAAGCAGACGTAAATGCTCTATTCAAAGCTTACTTTGACAAAATCCAATTGTACAAAGAAAAATACGAAATAACCGGTTCTGACGAAGAAGTCTTTTTGGCTTTGATGTTTGAAAATGCAATCAATCCTACTATTTACCGAGCTGCTTGGTTCGGAGATACTTCGGTTGCTGCTGCTACAGGTTCAGTAGCTGGTTTAAAAGCTGCGGGTAATATAAAATTCTTCGATTATTTCGATGGAATTTTAGCACAAATTTTCGCAGGCGTAACAGCCGGTTCAATCGAGCGAGTTACTATCAATGAAAATTCATTGAATACTGTTGCAGCTCAATTGAACTTATCAAGCGGTTATGCTGTTCAGATTTTTGAAGAGATGTGGGCTAAAGCTGATGCACGTTTGAAAGCTGATCCCGAAGCAATTTTCTATACTTCAAATTCAATGTGGGAAAATTACCGACAATATTTACAATCGAAAGGTGAAAACTTTACAATTGAATATACTACGGACGGTTTGAGCCAAATTCGTTGGAACGGAAAAAAAGTAGTAAACATGAATACTATCATAGATATCACTTCACAAGCTTATTTTGTAAATAATACTACCGACAATGCTTATTGGTTACCTAACTTGGTTGTATTGTCTACTCCAATGAACTTACCAATTGCGACATTGAACGAAAATGACTTCAACGAAATGGAAGTTTGGTATGAGAAAAAAGAAAGAGCTACATATATGGCTTATGGCTTCTCACTTGACGCAAAAGTAGTTGAGGATTACATGGTAGTTGCAGCATACTAAAATAAACGGGGGTGTAAAAGCCCCCTATTTTTAACATTTAAAAAATAAACACATGAAAAAAATAATTGGATTAATAGCAATTTTGTTAGTAACAGCAATAAGTTACGGACAAACAGTAGTAAATAATTCTGCAAACCTCGTAAAAGGTGCAGGAAAAAATGACACTATCACAAAAGACCAAACAGTAAATACTGCATTCTACGTTTCGCCTTATTGTGAAAAAGCGTCCTTTCAAGTAACGGCAGCAAAAATTAGCGGTTATACGAAAGTAAATTACATTTTAGAAAAATCTTACGACTATGCAACTTGGTATCAAATAGATACAGTAAAAATTTCAAGTTCAGCTGCTGTGGTTAAGGGTAAAATGGATATTAAAGACGTAAATGCTCCGTATGTAAGAGTTCGAGCAGTGGGCATAGATTCTACGCAAAAAAACAGATACACGTATAATGTAATTCTTAAAAAAGCACAATAATGAGCTGCGAAACTAAAATATTCAAAGATATTACAAGCGATTGTAATATGCCAACCCCGGGCATCGAAGTCGAAGCTTGGGTGTTCAATCGAAGTGAAATAAGCACTACTTATTCCAGTGCTGACACAAATCAAATTACGGATATATCAATGGTTGGTAGTGCAACAGCATTCAAAATCAAAGGTTATAAAAAGAATTTGAATTGTGGTTCTGATGTTGTTGTGGCAGATGACATGCCAAAACGATTTAATCACTATTTCTCATTCAAAAATTTCGAGTTTGATACAGAAAGCTTGCGAAACGTAGACAATTTGGACGATTTATGTATCGTTGTAGAGCGTAAAGACAAGCCTTCAAACGGCGACGGTATATTTGTTGGATACGGATTCAAGAGCGGTTTATTTGTTTCTTCCGATACTCATAGAGCTTGGGAAAACAATGGCGTTCGTTCTGTTGAGATGACTTCAATTGAGGGCGGTTATGAGCCTCACAGTCAATATGTGGTATTCGTTGCAGACGAAACAAGCCCATATACAGCAACTAAAACAATGCTCGACGGTTTACTCCCCACACCCATAGTTCCATAATGGTAGACGAAGTAAAAAAAATACTATCACATAGTTCGGGGGAGGTAATAGCAGACCCCGAACTATGTTTTTCGCTCATAAAATGCTATTCAAGACTATATAAAGGGGGCTGCTCTGTTAGAACTTGTAAAAATTCACTATCTTTGTATTATAAAATATTACAAAAAAATGGAATCGAAATGGCGACAATCAACGAACAAGCAAAAGAAAGAACATGCGTACCTGCCTTTAAAGGCATCAAGTACATATCACGTGCAGCAAAATATTTCAATGCTGATTTATTAACTGATAGAGATGCAATTTTCTTATTAACTCACAAATGTTTGACAGAGGAAGATTTTATTAAATTACCTACTGGCTGGAATACAGGTCAAGAGGACTGTATTTTAGAGATTGCTGATTTATTAGCTCAAGGAATGAGCGTAAAAGCAATTAAAGAAAAGTACAAAGACGTTAAGGAAATAGGCGGTAAGGAATGTACAAAAGAATTGTGGACTGAATTAATCAAAGAAGCAAGAAAACTAAATGAAGTTAGTAAATAAGGAAATAGAGCCACGCATTGAGGTCAAACTCAATAAGAATATCAAAGATGATGTTTCGAGCGGTATCATGACATACGGCGAAAAAAACGATTATCCGGATATTATTGAGAAACTCATATACGGTTCGCAAACGGGCAAAAGTGCGGCAAATTTATTAAGTAAATTTATTGCAGGCGATGGATTTGTTCAACCTGTTGGTAATGTTGAAATAGGTAAAGATATAAGAGGCAAAAAAATAACAGTCGATAAATTACGACAACAAATAGCTGAATCTTTGGCATTTTTTGGAGGCGTTTATATACACTCAAATGTATCTATTGACGGTGTGTGTAATGATTATAAAATTTTAAATTTTAAAAATTGCAGATTTTCACGTATGGACGACACCGGATATTGTTCGCGAGTAGCTTATAATGATAATTGGTTGAAATCAAAAGAAACAGTATTTTTCAATACTTTCAATCCCGAAATGGCAAAAGAAAATATTAAAAAATATGGTCAAGAATACAAAGGGCAGGTGTATTTTCAATTTCTAAATGATACGTACTTATATCCTTTGAGTCCTTTCGATTCTGTTTATTTAGATATGGATACTGAAAATCAAATACAGATATTCAAAAATAGAGAAATTCGCAACGGTTTCACTGATAAAATAGTAATGGTAGTAGAGAAAATGAATTCAGATGAAGAAGCCAAAGAGATGGTAGACAAATGCAAATCATTCGTAGGGGCTGATGGGGAAAAACTACTATTATTTGAGGCTGAATTTGACGAAACAGGGAATATTCGGGGCAATAATTTCAAAGTGGAAAAAATAGCAACAAATATAAATGATAAACTTTTTGAAAATTGGGAGGTTTCAATACCGAACTCAATCCGAAAAGCAGCGTACGGGCTCCCTGCGGTACTTATAGACTATCAACAAGGCACATTGTCCGCAGCGAGTGGCGAAATGCTTACGCAAGCGGTAAGCGTATACAATGCATATACACGTGATTTACGTAAAAAAGTAGAAGAAACATTTGCTGAAATAATGAAATACAGCAAAAACGAAACTTTAAAAACTAATATTGATTGGAGTTTAAAGGAGGTACAATTATGATTACTTGGGCAAAACAACAATCTATCAAACCTATTGCAGCGAACTCACAAAAGAGATTTACGCAAATTGAAAAGGAAGTGTGCGATTACGAAATAAGTAATCTAATAGGACAGAAACTGTATTCACAAGTAGAAGAAAACCCGGGAAATTATAAAGATTTATTGGAGGGCTGCACGTTTGAATATTGCGGCGAAACTACTTCACATAAAGGTTTAGAATATGTAATTGCATATCTTGTATTTGCGGCTTATTCGTTGGAGAATAATCTGCAAGATACATATACGGGAATGGTTCAAAAGCAACGCCCCGATTCCGAAACGGCACCCGTAGGACTTGTTAAGAATTTGGCACAACGAAATAGAGAAATAGCTTATAACTATTTTGAAGCTACGAAGAAATACATAGAAATAACATTCGATTGCGAACAAAGAACTGAAAAAACTAAATACCGATTAATTGGCATAAAAAAAACTGAAAAATGAAAAGATTTTGGAGCAATATAATAGAACAAAAAGCCTCTACTTCGTGGTATAAGCGAACATTAACGGCATTCAGCGAAAATAGTACAAACTTATTAGGTCATTTATTTGATAAGTTCGTGAGGACTCCTGAATTGCAGTTTGCTGAAAATATAGGATTATCTTACGATCAGGATAGTGATTCGTTTTTTATTAAATTGCAGAGCGGAACTTCAGTTACTGTTGTTGGCAACAATATGAAGCCTCAATTAGTTACATTCAAAACACCATCTGAATTGACAGGAACAAATGCGATGGATTTCAACTTAAATCAAAATTGGATAGTCTATTTAAGTGGAGAAACAACAACAATAACGATGACACCAATTACTAAATCAGCCGTTTTTACTTGCAATATCGAAGTAGTCCAAGATGCAACAGGTGGGCGTGATTTAGTGCTTGTAGATGTAGATGGAAAGGCGATTGTTAATACACAGGAGTTTGATTTTACAAGCGGAGGGGCAAATGAGCGATGTTTTATTACAATAAAATACTGGTTAACAGGATATAGATATTTAGTCGATAAATACGTATAAATTATGGAAATAATACTACCAAATAATGCAATTTTCGATACTGAAAAACAGTTCGATAATCAAACGCAAGAATGTCAAGCATACTTCTTTGATATAATGAATGCAAGTGAACCAACAACTATTGAGGATAGTTTTAAAAGACCTTTAAAACAAACTTGGAATGTAGATTCAATAGGTTTTGAAGTTTCAAGAATTACAGAGTATTCTCACGATTCAGATAGTTGGAATTTTGATAAACAATATCACGAAACAATACGCAAAGAATGGCATGAAGATAAAATTTATCAAATAATAATGAGTGATTCTCAATATACCATCATATCAAAAGAAAATATTGATTTTGTATATTCAGAGGCAAAAAAACGCGAAAGTTATCTTGAAAATGGATATATATATCAATATACAGATATTCTACTTGATGAACATAGAATATATTTAGAAAGTAAAGGAATAATAATTAATACGAAATAATATGGCAAATTTTAAATGGTTAAGAAACCCAACTCTTACAAATGAGTTAACAACAACATATGTATCACATAAAGGCAATGATACAACAGGAGATGGTACTGCTCAAAAACCTTATAAAACTATTGCAAAAGCAACAAGCGAAGCAACAGCAGGCACTAATATCATGCTTGACGACGGTATTTGGTCGCAGCAAAGGACATTGAATAATAAAGGTTTTAAATTTTGGGGTAATGGTAGAACTATAATTGATTGCACAATTACAACTACATTAACTTTATATTCTAAAGATAACCTATATTTCTTGGAGTATATAGGTGTAAATAACTCGATAGCAAGAGCTACAACAAATCAACGTGTTTTTTCTGCTCAATTTTGCCGATTGCAGAATTTGTATGGTGTTCA
>MWCJ01000099.1 GCA_002069975.1 Bacteroidetes bacterium ADurb.Bin217
TAGCAAAGGGAGTAATTACCGAAACCGACACCGCTGCCGAAGTAGTTTTATTTCCCGCAGCATCGGAAGCAATAGCTGTAATGCTGTATGTTCCTTGAGCTACGTTAGTCCAAGCATAGGAAAAGGGAGCAGTAGTTTTTTCGCCTAATTTTGTAGTGCCATTGTAGAACTCTACTTTAGTCAAATCATTGTTTGGGTCGCTTGCCGATGCTGTAATAGTAATAGATGCAGGAGCTTCGAACGATGCATTGTTTGTTGGTAAAGTTACTGAAACTACCGGAGCGTTGTTTGCCGGTAATAATGTGAGCATTTTTTCTGCATATCGTTGACCTAATAATCTATATCCTGCCGATGTGAAATGTAAATTATCGCTTTGGTCGGTACATCCATACGATGAAATAACATAACTGTTGGGGATAATATTTGGTAATGTTGCGATAATTGAATTCATACTTGCACATTGTCCGCCTTGGTCGGAACCTACCACTTCTCCTGCCAATAAAGGAACTTGAGAAGCTTGTAATCCTAAATCTTTGATTAAATTATCGTATACACCTTTAACTTTCGTTGGCCATTGAGTATCGCCAGTGTTCGACTCACCTTGATGAATAAGTATACCTTTAATAACACCATCTTTTTGTGCTAATTTTGCTAAATCTACAATTCTACCATATGGATTACCGCCATATTCATTAATAATATTTTTCATCCATTGTTCTACACCGGCAGAATAACTGGCGTAGTTAACCTTGTCGTATAATTCAATTTTACATCCGGCAACAGCTACATGTATTACTCCCACTGTAACATTCGATGGTAAATTTGCTACCAATGTTTTTCCAAAATTATCTACCGGGCTAATTCCCGTTGCACATCTGCATGTTGGAGGAGTTGCGGTATACCATGTTCCCATAGTTTTAGTTGGATTGGTGCAATTTACGGCTTGCATTACTTTGAATCGGCTGTCGACAGTTCTGTCAACAGTTTCTATAGTGCCTTGCCCTTCCATATTCGATTGCCCAAAGCAAATATAAATATGGAAATTTGGGTCTTGGGCACACAGCATATTCGAAACAAACAATGCAATTATGAAATAATATATTTTCATTATGTAATTAGTGTTTTTATAATGTCTGAAGCTTTTTTTTTGATGCTTATGAAAACCCCACATGTATCGATTTAGATTCAATACATGTGGGGTAATTGTATTATTTTACCATGTTAATTCACACGGAGCACTTACTTTAATTAAATATCCTTTGCCCCATTCTACTGTTTGTAGAGAATTAAGCTGAGGTGCATTTGTTATGATATAAAAGCTATCCATATTTTTCACCTGTTCAACATTTGTCCAAATACTTGAGAGGGCTGTTTGCAATGGGGTAGAACCCGATATTGGACAACCTATCATATTCCAACCGGCTTTGAGTTGAACCTTTTGCACTACTGTGCTCACTTGAACTGCAATAAGAGCACGTGGACTTTCGCAATTATTTACAGTTTGAGAAACATAATAATTTGTAGTTCCTACTGTAGCTGTTGATGGAGTAGGAGCTGCAGCTAAAGCGGTGCCACCGGTTTCTACTGTATACCATTTGAGAGCTGTTCCCGTAGCAGAAAGAGGTATTACCGTAGCTCCTGTTTGGTAGCTTATAGGACTTGTAACGGTAGGTGCTGATGGAATAGCGTTTATGTTTACTACAATAGAAGCACGCGGACTTTCGCAACCACTAACCGTTTGCGATACATAGTATGTTGTTGCTCCTGCATTTGCAGTACTTGGTGTAGGAGCCGAAGCTAATGCTGTGCCACCAGTTGCTACTGTATACCATTTTAGAGCAGTTCCAGTTGCAGTGAGAGCAGTTGCTGTAGCGCCTACGCAATAGCTTACCGGTGTGGTAACCGAAGGAGCAGCAGGACTTGCGGTAACAGTAACCACAATTGACGCACGAGAACTTTCAACACTATTTACTGTTTGCGAAACATAATAAGTTGTATTGCCTGCTGTAGTAGTGCTAGGAGTGGGTGCCGAAGCTAGAGCAGTTCCACCGGTAGCTGCGGTATACCATTTTAGAGCAGTACCTGTAGCTGTAAGTGCTGTTGCGGTAGCACCTTGACAATACGTTACCGGCGATGTAACCGTAGGAGGTGGAGTTCCTGATAGTGCAAACGTCATATAATTTAAATTTACATAATCGGTAGCACCTATAGTTACTCGAATTACTTGAGCTCCAGCGGTTAATGTAATATTTGGAATTACTAAATCTTGCCATGTTTGCCAACCTCCTGTAGTAGGTATTGCTACGTTTGTAGCTATTGCTACCCCCTTGGCGAGTATAGAAAGGGTTCTGCCTGTTCCTTCTACTGCTACACGTAATGTTAAATTGTATGTGCCGGCAGTTGCAACATTTACACTATATTCAAGCCATTCTCCGGCAGTTGCATACCCTATATTGTACCCTGTTCCTACATCGGTACACGATTCTATATCAACATCTTCATCTGCTCTAAAATTTGGAGGAGTTGGTACGCTTGTTCCGGCAGTATTGTCCAAATATCCAATACCATTGCCACCAACGTCATAGTTTTCAAATTCTATTTTTCCTGGTATTGCCCATGCGGTTCCTCCATAAGGACCTTTAGGTACATTTACTTTTACGCTTACGGCGGTTGATGATTGTTTTGCATTTGCACTATTGGTTGCAACAGCAGTTATTGAATATGTTCCTGCGGCTACATTTGTCCATGAATACGAATATGGTGATGTAGCATCTTCGCCAAGTTTTGTTGTGCCATTATAAAACTCTACTTTAGAAATAGTTCCGCTTGTAGTAGTAGCAGTTGCTGTAATATTTATAGTAGCAGGAGCTGTAAAAGCTGTAGTAGCAGTTGGAGCAGTAATAGCTACAGTAATAGGAGATGCTTGACATTCGCTTACCGTTATATTAGAGCTTCCGGAACTATTGTAACCTTCAGATTCCATAATTTGGTAATCCCATGTAGTTCCCATTTTCATTCCACCAACTTTCTCCCATTGTTCAACGTGGGTTGCAAATGTTATAGTACCCGATGAGCGTTGTTCTTGTCGCACACTCCAATATTGAGTAAATGTTGCAGTTCCTATAATAGATGGTTTGTTTACGCGTTGTCCGGTATACATTTTATAGGTACCACCATCACATGTATACGTTCCTTTATATTGAACGTCACCAGTATTGCCCGGTGGTTCCCATTGTCCATGTTTTTCGCATACATAATATTCTATCAAAGGATCTTTTGTCCAACCGTAGAGAGCCAAAAATCCATTGCTACCACCATTGTATGTTCCTTCAAAACAAACAACTCTGTTTGCTGTTCCTACTTTCCATCCTTTACCGGCAGTAAAGTTAAGAGTATTGTTCCATGTAGTACTGTAATTTCCGCCCGGACCTAAGGTCATAGAAGCACCATTATTCGGATTTTCGGTCCAAAACGAATAAAAGTAGCCATCGTGAGTACCTTGCGTATTTGCAGTAATTGTTTGTGAATATCCAACAATTGTTGAAAAAAGAAATGCTAATAAAAAAGAGACTTTTATTGCACAATTCCATTTTGTTAGTTTCATAGCTGTAAATTTTAAAAAAAGTATGCCAACATTGATTATAACAAAAGTAGTGTGAGTTGTACACTAACGATATAAAAAATTGTTCAGAGAAAGGAAAAATCGTTTCATGTTTTTTGAATATAAATATAATATTTTGAACGACAGGCTTATAGAAAATATATTGAATAATTTTTAGGGGGTATTTGAATAAAAATTACGGTTTTCGTGCTACGTCTAAAATCAATACTATTTAAACGATATAGTTTTTTTGGAGAGCTTACAGTTGTAATGACGAACGCATTCAGCGAATCAAAGAAATACACAGAGGATGGATTCAGTATTTCAAAATTGCGAACATCGTAGGAAAACTACAAGAAATGGACGGTTGGTTACGAAACCGAATACGATATTGTATTTAACTTCGTTGAGCTCGCCAAAAGCTCGGTTGGCACAATTGGAAAAAGAGAGAACGTAAACGCCACAGACGCATTTAGATGGAGCAGAACAAGAAAAGGGGGCTGGGCAGTAGCTCAAAGCCCAATACTTGTAACAACAATAACTCTCGAACGATTAGCAAAACGTGGGTATGAATCTATGATAGATTACTACACAAAACACCGCTTTAACCCCGATTTAGATTTTGTTTGAAAAAATTGAAAATTTTTGAATTACAAAATTTTTAATCGAATGAGCAATTGTTTTTGCCTAATGTGGGCCATACCTTATTAAACCGCCGTATACGAGACCCGTACGTACGGTGGTGTGAGAGGCGGTTGCTGAGTGTGTCGAAGTGCTCCGATAGGTCAAAAGCCTATCGGCAGTCTACTCGATTGGCGGTTCGGCTTTATTCAAAATGTTTCTTCAACTCATCTGATTGAAAAAGTAATTCCATTTCACACATTGCTTTTGTTGGATTATTATTGTCATAAGTTCCAAGGGCTTGTGAATTTTGCATAGCAGCTTTCAATTTTGATTTTAGCTTTAAATAAATATCATCATTTTGTTTAGTGAAATACTTTTGTGTTTTCTGATAATTCTTCAAATATTTTTTAAGTTGGACTTCTATACTTGAACAAGAATTAGAACGTTTTGTAGTTGGTTCAAAATGGAGCAAAAACCAATATTCAAGGCAAGGGTTATTTACAATTATCAGAATATTAGAAAAATTGTCAATAAGTTCTTTCCTATATTCGTTAAATGTTTTGATAGTTGATTTTTTTCCTTTTGGGGTCTCTTTTTCTTCTTTTATAACTGTATCAAAATCAATTATCCAAATAACTTTTGAATATTCTCGATTTAATAAATCGCAAACCAAATTGTATTGTTCTTTTAAGCTCTTTTTATTTGGAATTTCTGGTTTTATACTAACACGTATATCCCGTTCATTTCGTTTGAGCATTTGCAAATACCAAACTTCAGTTTCTCCGTCTACAACAATAGCGATAGAAGGATTGGATTTGCTAATAATTTTTTTGGGCTTTCTCATAGATTTATATCAATGAAAGTATCGCCCAAATTAGGTGTTCCATTTAGTTTTCCACTTTTATAAGCATTTAAAATATTGGTAGTATTACGAACAACGGAACTATCAAAATCAGCCAATGAATAAAGCTCAGTAGAACAATTTTCTTGCTTATCAGAAAACCATATTGCATCATTTCTAAAGATGTCTTTATTATCTAGAATTTCTCTATTATGAGTAGTCGCAATAATTTGAGAACCTTTAGAATTTAAAAGAAAAGAAAGTAAAAAATGCAAATACAAATCAGGGTGCAATGAAGCCTCTAATTCGTCTATTGGAATTGTTATTTGATTTTTAATTAACATAGCTAATAAGCCAGCAAAGCCAAAATAACGTCTAGTTCCTTGTGATTCTAGTTCTAATGGTAATTTGTACTTAGTATTTTTAACAGTATGTTCGAATTCAATGTTTACGGCTGTTACTTTACCTTTTTCTTCTAGTTCTTTTATTTTATCATTTGGTGCTTTAACTTGCTTTTTTAAGAACTCAATAAATCCGTCTGGAATTTTCTCTTCTTGTTCTTCAATAACAATATCAGAAATATTGAAATCAGCTTTCTTTAAAATTGAAACAACGTCAGATTTAGAAATTTCAGATTCACTAATTCTTGATGTTACAAATCCTTCTAACTCAGTTCTAGTATAAACTAAAGGTTTTAGAAAGTTTCTGAACCAATCTATAATTTCTTGTAGTTCTTTAAAATCAATATTAGTTTTTAGGAATCCACCTAAAACGGTGTTATTCCACAAAGTATTTGCTTCAAGATTTTTTTCAAATGTTTTATCTTTTGATATTTTACTTCCTAAAGTTATCTCAGCAAATTGTTTTGATAAATTGGTTTTTCGCTTATAAATATTGGCTTTATTAGGATTGTAAAAATTTAATTCTTCTGAAACAACTGCTTTTTTGCAAAATTCAACTTTGTAAAAGTATCTTATTTCATTTTGAACAAATTCTAAAGTTATAATTGAATTTTGTTTTGGTGAAATTGTGTCAAATAAAAAAGGACTGAAATCTAATTCGTTTGTTTTTTTTGACTCGGGTTCAAGTACAATATCTCTTAAAAAATCAAGAGCTTGAAGGATTGTCGTTTTTCCAGAAGCATTTGCACCATAAATCAAGGCGAGTTTTAAAATCCTTTGTTTGCCGAATTTTATGATGTAAGTATCATCAAGATGTGTTGATTTGTCTGCTTCAAATGAAAGAGTTTGCTTGTCTTTTATTGAGCCGAAATTTTGAACACTAAATTTTATTATCATTTTATCTTTAATTTTGTAAATAGATTGCAAATATATATACTAAAATATATAAATAAAATTATTTGCCGCTTATTTTGCAAGTCGTTTACAATTTTCGCATTATAACATTACCAATCTTTTATCAAGGAAGAGTATTGTTTGTAGTTTTCTAAGCTTACCCCCAACGTCAGTTTGTCTAAAAACTTTAATAAAATCAAATATATAAAAAATTATTGCCACATTATGCACGTATGTATC
>MWCJ01000100.1 GCA_002069975.1 Bacteroidetes bacterium ADurb.Bin217
TTGTCGAACCACGGTTGGTGAGCTGAGTCGAATCATTGATTTTTTTACCACAGAGGTGGTGTAGGGGCAATCCCTGTGGTGCCTCTACAAGTTACTAAATATACCTCTAAACCCAGAGAAATATTCACCCCTACAGTCCCCTCGAGGGGACACTGCGAATAGGGAATAGTGCTATTTTATACTTTCATTCCCGGTTATCCACTAAGCTTCGGGAATACGTCCTCCCTCCAGGGAGGTGGCTGCGTAGCAGACGGAGGGTGAAAAGGTATTAATGGTTAATGGTTAATTGTTAATGAGAAAGAAAATTATACAAAAATTCAGTTGTCAAGTATTCCTTGATATCTCAAACCGCAAGTTTATGAACAGTGCAACGTAAAATTATAACTTCGGAATACAATAAATTCGATTATGGTCGAATTAGAATGAAAAACAATACAATATTCGAGTACGATTAAAATTCAAATATGATAGATAGTACAAGATATATTACGCAAACAGAACCATTAATTGCGAATTTTACACCACATTGTATCTTGCCTTGGCGGAGAGAGCACAGACTTTTTCCGCTCCGCCACGGCAAGACATGCTGGCGAAGTTACACAGAGAAAAAAATCACTGTGTTGAATTATGCTTAACCGTGTCGAAAATATAAGAATCGAAATTTATGTTCTAATTTACATGAATTTTTAAAACATATAGTATATTTGTTTATTATAGCAAAAAAAATTACTGTAATGTACATTACTATAAAATGTTGTACGTGAGCTCGCAAACTGATTGAAAATGAGTAGAAAGTTTATACAGTGAAAAGTTAAAAGTTTATAAAGTTTTGCCCCAGTGCATATTTAGAAATTGACCTTTCAGACTTTTTATACCAATATACCTTAAACCCCTATACCTCTAAACCCTTAACCCCCTTTACCCATTAATCAGTAACAATCATATCTCATAATTAACCGTTTGTTCTTTTTTACAAATTTCACGTATTTCGTCTATACAATGATTTGCTTGTTTGTTGGTAATGCCAACCTGTTTTGCTACAGTAAGTATATCAGCTTTTGTAGGATTTCCTTGTCCATTGATAGTAGTAGTATGGAACCCATTGAATCCGGTAGAAGGGAGCATATCGTATGCTGGTGATAATTTCCATTGATTGTTGGTATGCTGAAATGAGAAGTTATTGGCGTGGTCGTCTCTGTTTGAAATAATTACATTAAAAACCATACGGCGAAACAGTTGGAATACTTCTTCCATATTTTTTGTAAGTTGCAAGCATACGGTAAGCAATTGTTCATAATCAAGCGAAGGTATTCGATAATCGGCATGCAATAAGCCGGCTGCAGTTATAGTATGTATTTTGTGTGATTCTGTTCTGTCAAATCGTTCAACACCAAAATACTTGTTTTCAAATAAACGCGTCTGGGGCATTATAATTCCGCACAATTGAGCTATGCGAGCATATTCATATTCAATGTGTCCTATATGTGTGGGGTCTACATGAGCTTTAAATTTTACAAGCCATTCTTTGTTTTGGTGTCGTACAAACACTTTGGGACGAGCCCCACCCGAACTACCGGCTTGTGTGTGCAATGTCTGTATAGATGTGCCGGTATATTCTTCGGAATTATGTATTTTGCTGCATTCATCAGCTATTTCGTTTATATTGATACTGTCGGATAATGGGTAACTACTTAGGCTCGGTTTATATTCAAGTGCACCTCTTCCGCCACTACCAATGAGAGCTAATCGTTGCAATATGGTAAGATGCGAAGCTATAATGCCTTTTGATAATAAATATCGATGTAGTATTATAGTACCCCAACCGTCGGGCAAACTGTCGTTGAAAACACCAAAATTTCCTCCAAATGGCTGAGGTTTAGCAATCATCAAACCCTGACGCAGAGGTAAAAAATAAGGTGATATTGAAAAACCGTTTTGTATAAATTCAGCATCGTATTCAAACGCACATAGTTGTTGAGGCGTTTGTGCTATTCGTCCTACACGAGTGTTATGATACAACACTTCAATAAGCGGTATGTTATCTATTGTGAATGCCACGTTTTCGTTTTTTAGAAGATTTTTGCAATACATCATCAATGCTTGTATACGTTGTTGCAGAAAATAATTGGTTGAAATCTGCCTCCATATCCAAAGCTATAGCAATAAGAATAAGAGAACGCAAAGAAATTTCGCCCTGTTGTTCTAACCGTCGGTATGTTGGCAATGGTATACCCGAAAGCGACGCAAGTTTTTTTTGTGTATACCCTTGCTCAAGCCTTCGTTCTTTTATGCGGGCAGCAATAGACATAGATATGTTATATGGATTAGCATCGTTAAGTAATAATATATTATTATTTATATCCATTTTTCGATATATAGATGTTGATTTTTATTACTTACAAATATACAGATTAATTATAAATTATGAATTATAAATTATGAATTTTTTGCCAAACTTTGTCTCGCTCCGCTAAAGCGAGATATATTTAGCGGAACACGTCAGTGGACGAAAGAATTATGAAATATAAAATATGAACCGACCAATAGTGAGCTCATTGACCGAAGGGAAATAAATAATAATGGTTTGCTCTGTGTAACTTTGTGAACTTTGTGGCGAATAAAACCCCGCAGGGATTATAGTACCCTCTGTGGTGAATGAAATAAGGCAACCACAAGGATTTGCCTCTGCAGCCCTTAAATCAATTAACAATTCATCATTAAAAAATTCCACAGATTTATATAGCCTAGCACGTAATTCTAACTCTATACTCCAAACTCCAAACTTTTTTATGAGATTTATCATATATTTACTATGGCATTAGAATAATTTCTGTAATTTTGTTGCAACTAAAAAAAAGTATAAAAAATCAAAAACTATTAACTAATATGGCGAATATTTTTAGCTATTCAATCGGAAGAAAACTCCTGATGAGTTTGTCGGGATTATTTCTTGTAATGTTTTTATTGGTTCATTTACTGGTAAATTCATTTCTTATACTCGACCCACTTTTTGGCACTACAGAAGGTGTAATGTATAATGCCGGAGTTCATTTTATGACAACAAACCCGCTCATCAAAATTATGGAGCCTGTATTGGCTGGTGGTTTTATTGTGCATATTGTGTACTCAATTATTTTAACAATTCAAAACATGCGTGCTCGTGGGTCAAAAACCTATGCTTCGGGCAACAAAACTCCCGATGTGGAGTGGTCGTCAAAAAACATGTTTGTGTTGGGTATTGCATTATTGTCGTTTTTGGTAATTCACATTGCTCAGTTTTGGGTAAAAATGAAAATTACCGGTGACCCACGTTTAGATGATACCGTAGAAGGACACAACGCGTATGTTTTAGTTCACGAAACTTTCCAAATTACTTGGGTTATGATATGCTATGTTGTAGGTGGTATTGCGTTAGCATTTCACTTATCACACGGGTTCTGGTCGGCTTTCCACACTGTTGGATTAAGCAACTCTGTTTGGATTCCTCGCTTACAAAAAGTAAGTGTGGTTATTGCATGGATTATAGGCTTAGGTTTTAGTACTATAGCTTTGGTGCAATATCTTGTGTTTCCTTTATCATAATTGTATTTACCATAAAAATATTATAACACTATGGCAACGTTAAATAGTAGAATTCCCGAAGGCAAATTAGCTCAAAAATGGCAATATTATAAAGATCATCAAAAATTGGTAAATCCTGCCAACAAACGTAAACTCGATATTATCGTGGTTGGTTCCGGATTGGCGGGTGGCGCAGCGGCTGCATCGTTTGGTGAACTTGGTTTTAATGTAAAATGTTTTGCATATCAAGATAGTCCACGTCGTGCTCACTCTATAGCGGCACAAGGTGGTATTAATGCTGCAAAAAATTATCCGAACGACGGCGACAGTGTGTTCCGTTTGTTTTACGATACAGTAAAAGGTGGTGACTATCGTGCACGTGAGGCAAATGTGTATCGTTTGGCAGAAGTAAGTAACAGTATTATAGACCAATGTGTGGCACAAGGTGTACCGTTTGCTCGCGAATACGGAGGTTTGTTAGATAACCGTTCGTTTGGTGGTGCTCAGGTTTCACGTACGTTTTATGCAAAAGGTCAAACAGGTCAACAATTATTGCTTGGTGCATATAGTGCATTGAGTCGTCAGATAGGTAAAGGTACCGTAAAAATGTACAATCGTACCGAAATGATGGACGTAGTTGTAATTGATGGAAAATGTAGAGGTATAGTAACTCGCGATATGGTAACCGGCGAAGTTGAAGCTCATTTTGCTCATGCAGTGGTGCTTGCTACCGGCGGATACGGAAACGTATTTTTCTTGTCAACGAATGCTATGGGTTCTAATGGAAGTGCTGCATGGAAAGCGTATAAACGTGGAGCATATTTCGCAAATCCTTGTTATGTGCAAATTCACCCTACGTGTATTCCTGTTCATGGCGAATTCCAGTCTAAACTTACACTTATGTCAGAATCGTTACGTAACGATGGTAGAGTATGGGCTCCAAAATTAAAAGAAGATGCCGAAGCTATTCGTGCAGGAAAATTAAAACCTGAAGATATTCCCGATGAAAATCGCGATTTCTATTTAGAGCGTCGTTACCCTGCATTTGGTAACTTGGTGCCTCGCGATGTTGCATCACGAGCTGCAAAAGAACGATGCGATGCCGGGTACGGTGTTGAAAGTGGCGAAGCGGTATATCTTGATTTTAAATATGCTATTGAGCGTCTAGGTCGCGATACTGTTGAGGCTCGCTATGGTAACTTATTTCAAATGTACGAAAAAATTACCGACCAAGATCCATACAAAACACCAATGATGATATATCCTGCTATTCACTATACTATGGGTGGAATTTGGGTTGATTATGAATTGCAAACTACTATTCCCGGACTATTCGCTGCAGGGGAAGCAAATTTCTCAGACCATGGCGCTAACCGTCTTGGTGCTTCTGCTCTTATGCAAGGTTTGGCCGATGGATACTTTGTGCTTCCATATACTGTTCAAAATTACTTGGCTGACGAATTACATACACCACGCATGAATCCTAAAGAAGGAGAGTTTGATAAAGCGGTGAAAGAAGTAAAAGCACATATCGAAAAACTGATGAACGTAAAAGGAAAAAAATCGGTTGATAGCTTCCATAAAAAACTTGGTTTAATTATGTGGGATTATGTTGGTATGGCTCGAAACAAAGAAGGTTTGGAAAAAGCTATTACTGAAATTCAAGCATTACGCAAAGAATTTTGGGCTGATGTGCGTATTCCCGGTTCTCCTAACGAATTGAATGTGGAGCTCGAAAAAGCTAATCGTGTAGCCGATTTCTTAGAATTGGGCGAACTTATGGCTCGTGATGCTTTACACCGCGAAGAATCGTGTGGTGGTCATTTCCGCGAAGAACACCAAACACCCGAAGGCGAAGCTGCTCGTGTTGACGACAAATTTGCATACGTTGGTGCATGGGAATTTACAGGAGTAGATGCAGAACCGGTTCTTCACAAAGAAGAGTTGAAATTTGAAGAATGTAAATTAGTTCAAAGAAATTATAAATAATAACAGTACAAATTCTCCTTGTAAAGGAAATAAAATATACGATTTATGAGCATCGAAAAAAAAGGATTGAACCTCACGCTTAAAGTGTGGCGTCAAAAAGGACCAAAAGAAGCAGGACGTTTCGAAACGTATTCTGTAACAAATATTTCACCCGATAGTTCGTTCCTCGAAATGATGGACGTGCTTAACGAACAATTAATAGTAGAAGGGAAAGACCCTGTAGCATTCGACCACGATTGTCGCGAAGGTATTTGCGGTATGTGTAGTTTATATATCAACGGTCATGCACATGGTCCCGACGAAGATGTAACTACCTGCCAATTGCACATGCGTAAATTTAAAGATGGCGAAACTGTTACTATTGAACCTTGGCGTTCTGCAGGTTTCCCTGTAATTAAAGACTTAATTGTTGACCGTAGTGCTTTTGATAAAATTATGGCTGCCGGTGGCTTTGTTTCGGTAAATACCGGTGGTGTACCCGATGGAAATGCTATACCTATTCCCAAAAAAGATGCTGATGAGGCAATGGATGCAGCATCGTGCATAGGTTGTGGAGCTTGTGTCGCAACGTGTAAAAACGGTTCGGCAATGTTGTTTGTGTCGGCAAAAGTATCGCAATTGGCATTGTTGCCTCAAGGACGTGTTGAAGCTGCTCGTCGAGCTAAAGCTATGGTTGCCAAAATGGACGAACTTGGTTTTGGTAACTGTACCAATACCGGTGCATGCGAAGTTGAATGTCCTAAAGGAATTTCTATAGCTAATATAGCTCGATTAAATAGAGAGTTTTTATTGGCGAAATTACAAGACTAATAATTTATATTGTATACAAAAAACCTCATTGTGCTTGGTGCAATGAGGTTTTTTTGTTTTTAAAACAATTGAATGTATATGTATACTACTGTCGCCTCGCTGAGGCTTTATTTTGAATACTTCAAATAATTCTACCATAATTCCGCCTCGCTG
>MWCJ01000101.1 GCA_002069975.1 Bacteroidetes bacterium ADurb.Bin217
AAAAAAACCTTCATTGAATATCGAAATTATTGATAATGAAAGATTAATAGCTGCTGCTTAGGTCGAATTGACGTTAAATAAGTTGCCAGGTGGTATTTTTCTTTATTTTTATTGGGATCATCAACTTATATCGAGTGCGAATACACAACGTCGGTTTTATTTCGAAGATTCCGATTTCCAGGGTATTAGCGAAGCAGATATTACGAGTTCGTTTTATTTAGCTAACTCTTCGGGGGTAAACGATTGGACTATTCCAACTACACCTCGTGTTGTTGATAATACGAATAATTGGATTTCGTTTTCAAACTCTAATGCTTCCAATGATAGATATTGGACTTTTGGTTCCGATAATGTAAATGTGCAAATAGATGAAATAATATTGCCAATAGAACTTATATTTTTTCAAACTTCTGTTAGTATTGGAGGAATACTCTTAGATTGGGCAACAGCAAGCGAAACAGATAATGAATTTTTTGTATTGCAACGTTCTACCGATGGAATTCATTTTTTTGATATTTCAATAATAGATGGAGCCGGAAATAGTTATAATACCTTATTTTATTCATATCTCGATGAACATATAGTGTCCAATACTATGTATTATTATAGACTCAAACAAATTGATTTTAGTGGAAATTATTCCTATTCTACTATACAATCTATTCTTTTTGAATACAATACAGTATATTGTTCGTTGTTGCCTCAAAAAACAAATTTGTGGAATTGTAAAGTGCGAGGCAATACACAACAGAATGTGGTTTATTCAATTATTGATGCAAATGGTGCATTAGTAGAAACTAAAACAATTGATTTACGACAGTATACTGATGGAGTTTTTAGTATAGATGTTACACATGTTTCGGTAGCAACGGTCTTATTTGTTGTTATTAGTGTTGATAATCAAAATTTTCAACATAAAATATACGTGGAATAATCTTTACTAGCAAAATAAGCTTTTAAATTTAGGCTGAATTTTTACCTCGTAGCAATATAAATGTGTGTTGGTTGTTTTTATACTGATTGTAGATAAGAGTATAACAAGGTATGTTAGTTGATGGTAAATTGTGTAATTCCAACGATGCTAAATACACAGCAAATGCAATGGAAGTGGGGTGTTCGCCTACAAGATTTTTGAACGTGTGTATGTTTGAGGCATACGAACAAAGTGTTTCTATTTTTTTGTATTGAAAGTCATATCGAGAATCACCGTTATATCCAAGGTATACTCGTGAGATGCTTTGAGTTGTAATAGCATTTTTTTGTAAAAATGCATGAAATCGTTGTTCTACTTCGTTGGATTCCGGAAATGAAAATACATCAATATCGCATATTTGTGCATAATAATGTAAAGCATGTGATTGTAATAAAAACATACATGCACTTTCGCCGCAAACGGTTCCGGGAGTGTTTGATTCTAGTAGTGTTGTATTGTTTGTTTCTTCAGTTTTAAACCAATTTCCCTGCATTTCTATAGAGTAATTGAAATCGGAAATTTCGTCAATATTTCCAACTAAAATTTTTTCAACTTGTTGTGTTTCTGCAAGTAGAAAAGCATCTAATAGTGCATTTTCAAAGGCGTGTCCACCATGAACATGGGTGCAATTATGACTGGAATTTTTAGTCATACTTGCAATATTACCTGCTGCCGCATTTGGTGTACTTTGAACAAATCCGGTAGGAGAGAGAGTGCCTTCGTTGTATAGTACTATTTGGTTCAAAAATTTTATACAATCTTCTAATCCTCCATCGGCAGAACCAAGGATAATTCCTTGTATATCTGAATGTTTTGTTACTATTGGCATAGCTGCTCCTATTCCCATTCGGAGTGATTTTCCCATTCTACGAAGTTGATTGGGGGAAATAATTCCAGAATAATTAGGTTCTATGGCATAATACCGATTCCCATTGTGAACAACTATGGGGTTTATACCTTTGTTTGTATAGGTATTCTGTGGACTAATTGCTTGTATTTCGGTAATAAACATATTTATGCCTTGCTAAATAATAAAGATGTGCAATTACCACTAAATCCATAGGAATTGGATAGCACATGAGTTATTTGTTGAGTTGTATATTTTTGTAATAATGAACTGTGCATCGGGTTTGTTGTGTGTAAAGTTGGATACAGTTCTTGATTCATTATTGCCAATACACTATATACTGCCTCCAAAGCGCCTGCGGCACCTAATGTATGTCCTGTATATGATTTTGTACTGCTAAATGGTGGAATATTTGTAAATAACTGTAAGAATCCTTTATATTCTACACCATCATTATTATCAGTTGCGGTTCCATGAGCATTTATGTAATCTATTTGATGTGGTAGAAGTCCAGCTTGTTGTAAAGCCTGTTCTGTGCATTGAACAACGCCGGTTGCTTCTTCTGACAAAGCAGAAGAATGAAATGCATCACTCGCATTTCCAGCTCCGGAAAGTACAGCCAATCGTGGTTTCGTTTTACACGTTGTTTCGGTTTCCATAACTATATATGCGGCGGCTTCACCCAAATTTAATCCGTTTCTTTGTTGGTCAAATGGTTTACATGGTTCGTTACTTATTATTTGCAGTGAATTAAAACCATTAACAGTAAATTTGGCCAATGAATCTACTCCTCCGGCAATAACTCGTGTAGCTCGTTTTGTTTGCAATAAACGCATGCCGTAGAGAATTGCATTTGCCGATGATGAACAAGCAGTGTTAATAGTATTGGTAATTCCTCTCATCGCATACTGTTGAGCAATGTGTAGAGTATGAGATGAGCAATTGTATGAATCGATATATGGCGAGGGGGAGCCTATACAATTTGCATCGTTGTATAATTCTTGTGTATGACACATACCTCCAACGGTACTTGCCGAAATGAATGCCGTGTTAGTGTCAGATATTTCTTGTGCCGATAATTGTGCCTGTGAAATAGACTCTGCAAATGCTATATGTGCAAGGATATCGGTTCGGGTTAATTCTGTATGAGGAGTAATTGAAAGTTTTTTAAGTAAATCTTCATTGGAGTAGGGTATTTCGCCAAAATATTTTTCATGAGCATATCGTGAATCTAAATACTTAGCATACTGCAATCCATGTTTTTGTGAACGTAGGCTTTCTCTGTTTTGTGCCACTGTATTGCCAATAGCCGATATACATCCTAATCCTGTAATATATATGTTCATACCACTCAAAACAAATGAATAGGTTTAATCTAATAACGGGTCGTCGGCATCTCTGCCCTTACATCCGGTAGTTGGACAGTCTTGAGGTTTTCTAATTACAGTAAATCCTCCTGTTAATTCATCATATAAATCTGTATGCAATAAATTGTTATATAATTTTATGATGTATGTAAAATTACCACTTACATGTTTAAACGTAACTGTTCTTCCATCTTGCAATGTGTCTGCGACAAATGCGTTAAATGGTACTGCATCATTTTTATAATTATTATAGGTAATCAAAGGAACAGTTTCTCCTTCTATGTAAATAATAACTTTATTGTATGGGAATTTATCAATTCCTTCAATGTATAAAAATTGATTTTTAGCATCATTATATTGTTTGTCTTCGTTTTCTACACAAGGGCAGATAGAATCATTACCTTCAATACGGTATTGGCGACGCTCTTCTGCTGTGCAAACCTTTTTCATGTACGAATATTTTACACTTGGCTCTACATAACTATTGAGCTGCGGAATATACACCATACTATCGCATAATGTAAAATTGTTGGGGGTAATTACATTTGCTATTCGAATAGATACATCTTCGCCGTAATTCATAACAAGTTCGTTGTATTTACAGGTGTAGCATGTTTCCTTTTTTTCCTTTTTACAGCCTGCAATACTTATAATAATTGGTATAAGCAGAAGTATATATACCGTATTTTTCATGATTTTACAATTTTGATTCTATAATTTTTGATAAAAATATTATAGCTTGTTCTACATCTTGTTTGTGTGCCGATTCTATTACCTGATGCAAATGACGAGTAGGAATAGAAAGAGCTCCCGCAATAGCACCACCAGCTACCATTTTCTGAAGCATTGCGGTGTCGGTGCCTCCGGCTTGTAAAATTTCCGGTTGCCATGGAATACTATTGTCTATAGCAACTTGTTTCATATGTTTTACAATTTTGGGGTGTGTTACCACCGAAGCATCCATTATTTTAATAGCCGGACCTTTACCTAATTTTGTAACCTGTTCGCTTGGCGTACTTCCCGGTAAATCATAGGCAATTGTGGTATCAATTGCAATAGCAATATCGGGTTGAATTTGAATAGTAGCAACTTGTGCACCACGTAACCCAACTTCTTCTTGAACAGTAAATACAAAATACGTAGAATATGGTAATTCTTTTTGTTTCAATAATTTAATAGCTTCTATCAATACAAACACCGAAATCCTGTTGTCTAACGATTTTCCGTTTACACAGTCGCCCATTTCTATAAGTTCTCGCTCACGTGTTATTGGTGAACCTATTTCAACAATTTCATCTACTGCTTCTTTGCTCATTCCTAAGTCTATGAAATAATCGGTAAGTTTCACTTTTTTGTCACGTTCTTCGGGACTCATTACATGAATAGGTTTGCTGCCCATTACACCAATTATGTCTTTTTTTCCGTGTACTATTACTCGTTGTGCAGTTAGTGTTTTTGGGTCGAATCCTCCGAGTGGAGCAAATTTCAAAAACCCATTATCGTCAATGTGAGTAACAATAAACCCAATTTCGTCCATATGAGCAGCGCACATCAGTTTGGTATCGCTTGCACCTTTGCGAAATGCGGTAACATTACCCATATTATCAACGGTTACCGAATCTACATAGGGGCTAATTTCAGCTATTACAACGTCGCGTATTTTATCTTCAAATCCGGGAGCTCCGGGGGTTTCACTTAATATTTTGAGTAATTGTATATTCATAGTCATTGGTTATTTAGTTGAAACGTGCAAATTAGAATGTTCAGTAGTTTCGAAATGTTGTTTTGCAAATTCTTTTGTAATCGTAAGTTCTTTGACATTTTTTGATGGATATTCAAACATAGCATCTACCATGATAGCTTCACAGATTGAACGTAAACCGCGAGCACCGAGTTTGAATTCTATTGCTTTGTCTACAATATAATCATAGGTTTCGTCTTCGAAGCTCAGTTCAATTTTGTCTAAATGAAATAAAGCTTTATATTGTTTAATCAACGAATTTTTAGGTTCGGTAAGAATTCTGCGTAATGCTTCTCTATCGAGAGGGTTGAGGTAGGTAAGTACCGGCAATCGACCAATAATTTCGGGAATCAACCCAAATGTACGCAAATCTTGTGGAGCAATATATTGCAAGAAATTGTTTTTGTCAATCTGTTGTGTTTTTTCTTTTGCACCAAATCCTACCACTTTCGTGTTCAATCGGCGGGCAATTACTTTTTGAATTCCTTCGAAAGCTCCACCGCATATGAACAGAATATTTTTAGTATTTACTGCTATCATTTTTTGGTCGGGATGTTTTCGTCCTCCTTGTGGTGGCACATTTACAACCGAACCTTCGAGTAATTTCAATAAACCTTGTTGTACTCCTTCGCCAGATACATCGCGGGTTATAGATGGATTGTCGCCTTTCCGTGCAATTTTATCTATTTCGTCAATAAACACAATTCCTTGTTCGGCACGAGGTACATCGTAGTCTGCATCTTGTAGCAAGCGAACCAATAAACTTTCAATATCTTCACCAACATATCCTGCTTCGGTAAGTACTGTAGCATCTACAATAGCAAAGGGTACGTCGAGCATTTTAGCAATTGTTTTTGCCAGTAATGTTTTGCCGGTACCGGTTTCGCCCACCATGATAATGTTTGATTTTTCTATTTCCACATCATCGGTCAATTCTTGCGAAATACGTTTGTAGTGGTTGTATACTGCTACCGACAATATTTTTTTTGCCGATTCTTGCCCTATTACATATTCATCGAGATGTTGTTTAATCTCAATAGGTTTTAAGATTTTTGATTTTTTAGTAGTTGATTTACGTTTGGATTCCGGTACTTCTTGGTTGATTATTTGAATAGCTTGTCCTACGCAATCGCTGCAAATATTACCCGACAACCCTGTAAGTAGCATACTTACTTCGGATTTTTTTCGTCCGCAAAATGAACATTCTTGTTTCATTATTTCTTTCTATCTAACTGTATATTTTAATTCAACGCAATTTGCGAATTTTGTTTCAATAATTCAACAATAAATGTTGTGCTTTTTTCAATTATTGCTTCAAGATTTTTAACATCTATTACCGAAACTTCATCGCATGCTTTATGGTAGCAATCAAAATTACTTAAATTAACGTCAATTCGACGTAAGAAAAACGCTTAAATTTTTGGTAAACATAGGGAAATTTAGTATATTTAACTTTCTA
>MWCJ01000102.1 GCA_002069975.1 Bacteroidetes bacterium ADurb.Bin217
GGTTAAACTCTGTCCCGCACACAACGTGGTATCTGAATCTGATGTCGTTATTGTTACATTGGCAGGAGTGTTACAGGTTGGGCAATTAAGTGTAACTTCAATATTTTCAGATATTGAATAATTTTTACACATATCATCCGGATCGGCATAATTTGGTGCTGTAAAATTTGTTTTTGATGTAAAAACAGCCGGAGTAGCAGCAATTACTCGAAAATACACTTTACCACCATTAGGAACACCAGAAAAAGGAGTACTATTTTTAGGATCTGCAATACTATATGTACTAACCGTTTGTGGGGTTCCTAAATTAATCCAACTCGAAGCTACAGTTGGCGTTTTAGACCATTGAAATAAATAACGCGGATTGTTACCATAAAAATTTAACAATAAATTACTAGGTGTAAAACCCAATTCTAAAGCATTTGAACATACTTCCTTATTTTTTGTTAAGGTAGGCAAATCCGAAAATAAATCGAGCATAGGTGGAGCACATGCCATAATTTTAATATCATCAATTACAAGGTCATTTCCACTTGTCCAGCCCTCGCCTTGACTATCAATAATAATACGAACAGAAGTATATCCGGCAAGCACAAAGGTTGGAACTTGAATACGAACCCACCCCCCACCGGCATTTAATGTAGTTATCGGCGATTGTGCTATTGTAGTTAAACCATCGGGGCTTTTTATATACAATACCAATTTTGGAGGTTGAGCATCTGAAGCATTTCCGGCAAAGGCATCAAAATAGAGTTCTTTACCTTCGCACAATCCTGTAATTAATCGATCGTATATAATTCCCTTAAAATTATGATTAACATTTATAATTAAATAACCACCATCGGGTTCTTGCGAATGGTCTTCGGCAAGAGCTCCTAACCACGTAGCAACGTTTTTGTACATATACGAAGAAACGGCATACCACCCATCGTCAACTGGACCCGAAGTGCTATATTGGTGATTAGGAATAGTATACGGCACAGGAGCTCTAAAGGGAGCTGTCAATCCTGTTGTAGTGGTTCCAAAGGCATCAATATATGAATTTGAAGAAGGGAAACGACCAAAATCATCATGAAAAACAGTTTCACGTGAACTTGGCTGCCCATTTACAATACAACACGTAATAGTATTTACAGTAAGATTAGGAGAAAGAGTTCCATCAACATTGGCTCTATAAATAGAATTCTGATTCACAGCATCTACAATACTTTTTGTTGTACCAATGTTTGTCCACGTGCTACCACCATTTGTTGATTTTTGCCAAATATATGAACTTGCATAATATTCTTTATCAAGAGTAAGTAGGGTTTGCTCACCTGTACACACCTCTAAGCCTTTACTCGATTTAATAATAGGATTTAAACAACCTGTTACAAGAATATCGGCAATACCTATTGCAGAACATGTTCCATAATTATATCCGGTATTTATTTGAAAATTAATACTATTTTCTGTGGCAGGTAATGTTCCATTTATAGTAAATGTAAAATCTTTACCCCAACTGGCAGCACCCGATTGTAAAGAATAATCATTAAATCCATTACCATATTGATCGGGATTAACAGCCATTCGGATATTTGTTTGAGTCCATTCATTAGCCTTCATACATGCAGAATCCATCATGGGCAAATGATATATCTTAACCTTAATAGTATAATTTGAACCTGGTTTTAAACCGGAAACTCTATAATTAAATAATGGACTCGCAGCTGCTGTTTGTAATTTAATTACCATCATACTATCTTCAATACTTACAAAATCACTTCGTAATTTACGAGGATTTGAGGTAACGGCATACACAAAATTAGCACCGGAAAAATCTGTTGCGTCAGCAGCTAATGGAGCCGGAGTACTTATAAAATTTCCCGACGGTCCTTTTTGTTTTACAAAATTATAATGATAATAATAGTCGGTAACATGTTCCGGAATAGGTGTAAAATCTGTTCCTCCCACTATATTGGTACATGTTTGCGAATTGCCCGTAAACGAGATTCCAATTACACTTACAATAAGCAAAATAATATAAATTTTACTTTGCCATATTAAGAACGACAATTGAATTTTAGTTTTCATATCTTTTTTATTTAGGATTCTATATAATCTAGCAATATACAAAAATAGAAACTATTACAGAGTATTACCAATGTTATTTTTTCAAATTTCAGTATTTTATTATCAAATATCTCTGTATAAATTTTTCAAAAGAAACAGTTTTCTTTTCGCACACATACTTCTCAAATATTCAGACACATTAATTATGAAAAAGGTTGCATATATTCACAAAAAAAGAGTGGTTTTAACTTATAAAACCACTCTTTTTGCATCAATACTAATTCTAACGAATTAACGATACCGAACCGAATTTTTTCAACCGTGCAGGATTATCTCCTTGACCAAGCCAAATTTTACCATCTACAAATTTTGCCTCCATTTTCCATATATATGTATCCGATTTGAGCAACTCTCCATTATACGTTCCATCCCATTTGCCTACAAAAATACCATCTTCAACTTCGTTAGAATACCACACTAAATTACCCCATGCATCATAAATCCAAACTTCGCACTCTTCGAACCCGTATCCTAAAGGTTGAAAATATCTAACTCCTAATGCTGGATTTGTTGGAGCAAAGGCAGTAGGAATATATACACCCGATTTTATGTCTACAAATATTTCTTTGGTAATAGAATTTACACAACCATGAGCATTTTCCACAGTTATTTGTATCTCCAATTTGTAAATATACAATATATTTTATACCATTGTATATATTTTCTCCTTTTTTAGGACACGTAAATTACTAAAATGGTTGCATTTACAATGAATTTATTTCAAACACCACACTTGCAGTTGCCTCTTATTGTACTATTTACAATAATTGGAGGAGGTATAACTTTTTTTATGATTCGTTTTTTTGAGCGAAAAAAAATTCAAAAAAAAATTAGAATAGGTATTGAATGCGAACATGAAGCTGCTTATTTTCTTAAGAAAAATCGATATACAATAATTGCGTATCACACCTCTATTTCGTATACAATTCAAGAAAACGGAAATAATATTTCAATTCCATTAGAATTAGATTATGTAGTTTCAAAAAACGGAAAAACCTATGTAGCCGAAGTAAAATCGGGAGAACATACTGCAACTATTCGCTATGCTCAAACACGCAGACAATTACTTGAATATGCAGTTGCTACAAAATACGATGGATATTTACTCATTGACATGCATCATAAAACTATAAATTCCATTGAATTCCCTCTAAACATTCAATATAGAATACCAAATCTTATTTCATATGGAATATTACTTTTGGGAATTGCAGTTTTTCTAGTTAATTTTGCATTTAAAGAATACAATATTGCAGGAAATATAGCAATTATAACTATATGTATATTTTGGTTTTGGAAATTATCTTCAAAATAAAATATGAATACTTTATATGTAAAATTGTTATTGTTTTTTAGCTATTATACTATACAAAAACAATGAAATCAATAAAATATACAATGCAAAAAACCAAAACAATACAGAAAATTGTTGAAAAAGAACTAATATGTTGGACAGAAATTCCATGTATGTTTTTTTTTATGTGACAATATTACATAGATTTTCCCTACATTACATATTAAATAAAATGAATTTTTCATCTACTTTAGATTATATATATCGCCAACTACCATGCTATCAAAGGATTGGGCAAGCTGCGTACAAAGAAAATTTAGACAACACTATAGCTTTATTGGAACATTTAGGTAATCCGCACAAAACATTTCGTTCAATTCATATAGCAGGAACAAATGGTAAAGGATCGGTTTCTCATATGTTAGCATCAATTTTTCAAGAGGCAGGATATAAAACCGGATTATACACATCGCCCCATCTTATTGATTTTAGAGAGCGGATTCAAATAAATGGAACATACATTCCAAAAAAATATGTAAGTTCATTTATATCAAAGAATAAAGATGTTATTGAACGTATACAACCATCGTTTTTTGAGATTACTGTAGCAATGTGTTTTAATTATTTTGCTCAACAACAGGTAGATATTGCTATAGTTGAAACAGGACTTGGTGGACGTTTGGACTCAACAAATGTAATTGTACCGGAACTTTCTATTATAACAAACATAAGTTTTGACCATATGCATTTGTTAGGAACAACACTAGAACAAATAGCAAACGAAAAAGCTGGTATAATAAAAAACAATTGCCCTGTTGTAATTGGAGAAACACAAGATGAAATTAGTCATATTTTTCATACTAAAGCATATACATGTAATTCTTCACTATATTTTGCAGATACTTATATAAAGTTACTTTCAGAATCAAAACAATGGCACACACGTTTTAGCATATCATCACACAATACAATACAGTATAAAAATCTCACATCGCCTTTAATAGGCAATTATCAGCAAAAAAATATTGTAACAGTTTGTGCCGCAATTGAATTAGCACAACAAAAATTCCCGAAAATTAAAAAAATACATATATCAAAAGGCATACAAAACACCATTACAAACACTCACTTATTGGGACGATGGCAAATAATACAACAAATTCCATATATAGTTTGCGATACGGCCCATAATGTTGAAGGAATTCGGGAAACTATGCAACATTTACAATCATTAAACATTCGAGATATACATATAATATTGGGAGTAGTAAACGATAAAGATGTGCACAGCATTATAAATTTACTTCCTAAACATGCAACATATTACATTACCAAGCCATCGATAGATAGAGCGATGCCAATACATGAACTATCGAATATATTTAAACAATACGACATACAGCATTCTTGTTACAAAACAGTAAAAACGGCATATAATCAAGCTATTCAAAAACTTACACCCTCAAGTATTCTCTATATTGGTGGCAGTACTTTTGTGGTAGCCGATATTATTTCGTGTCTTTCCAAAAAAAAGAGAAAAAAAATTTAAAAAAATTTGCACGAAATTAAAAAACAAGTATCTTTGCATCGCAATTTAAAAACGCAAGGGCGAATAGCTCAGCTGGTTCAGAGCATCTGGTTTACACCCAGAGGGTCGGGGGTTCGAATCCCTCTTCGCCCACAAAGCCAACTTTATGTTGGCTTTACAATTTATATTCCTCAATAGCTCAGTTGGTTAGAGCATCTGACTGTTAATCAGAGGGTCACTGGTTCAAGTCCAGTTTGAGGAGCAAAGGGAGTCCAATTGACTCCTTTTTTTTTGCAACACTTTTTTATTTAAGAATCATGTATTACGTTTATATTCTTTATAGCGAAAAGCTTGATAAATATTATGTAGGTAGCTCTTTCGATGTTATACAAAGAGTTAATCGGCACAATAGAGGACATTCAAATTTTACAAAAACAGGCATTCCTTGGGTTCTTGTGTATACAGAACAATGTGAAGACAGAACCAAAGCATATGCCCGAGAAATGTTCATAAAAAATAAAAAAAGCAAGGAATATATTAAAAATCTCATTTGCTCTGTTGGCTAGAGCATCCCGATTGCAAATCGGGAGGGTCACTGGTTCAAGTCCAGTTTGAGGAGCAAAGGGAGTCCAATTGACTCCTTTTTTTTTGCAACACTTTTTTATTTAAGAATCATGTATTACGTTTATATTCTTTATAGCGAAAAGCTTGATAAATATTATGTAGGTAGCTCTTTCGATGTTACACAAAGAGTTAATCGGGCTCAAGTTGAAATTTTGTGGATTTGATATTTTAGGCATACATTTTAGATAATCTAAAAAGGAAGAAATTAAAAACGCAAAAAAAAATGGACGCAAGCCTCAAACCCAATACAGTATTGGATACTGGCGTCCACTGGTGGTTTTGGGAGAAATGGACGCTAAGGGATTTAGTCATCCGATGAATTTCTTACAAAACACATCGGTTTTTGGAAATATATCGTTCTTTGGTACATATTCATCGGATGACTTGAGTGTAACTAGTATGCTACACACTACTAAAATTAAGCTTTCCGAATATTCGGAAGTTTTACGTAGAGAGGACGGTAGATGGTCAAACCCAATACAGTATTGAATTCTGGCGTCTACTGGTGGTTTTGGGGGAAATGGACGCTAAATTTGTAGAAACCACACGAAAGGATTCGTGCGGTAGCGAAGAACTGAAATAGCCATGCTATTAATAGAAATACGGTTTTATTTTATTATTAAATTATCCGGGTTTTGTCGACAATCCCAAATTGTATGAATAATAATTTTTTCTTGCGTTATTTCATAAAATAACGTCAATTCGACGTAAGAAAAACGCTTAAATTTTTGGTAAACATAGGGAAATTTAGTATATTTAACTTTCTA
>MWCJ01000103.1 GCA_002069975.1 Bacteroidetes bacterium ADurb.Bin217
AATTTGAAAATCCTATATTTGTAATGGATAAATTATTGTTTAATAAAAAGTTGCATTTGTGACTTGAATCCAGCAATATATACGATTCGATTATCGAAATAAGTCTGAAATGTCGCGAAATTCTTATACAAATGATGCAGGTGATTTATTGTTTGATTTTGTAAATCGAAATAGAATCAAAGTGTCATATAGACGTAAAAAATTATGGTGGGAACCTAATATTACTCTCGAAACGTTTCATCCTCTTGTGAATACTTCGATATATGCTCTTTCTGAAATTCGCTATAGTGCAGCTGTTTCGTTTAAAATTTTAAAAACTCTAAAATTTGATGTTGGATATACGTACAAACAAACTTTAAAATCGTCTGTGCCTAAAACAGTTTCGGGTTTGTCGTTTATAGTAATTAAGGATTTTTAAATCATAGTTTATGAAACACGTATATGTGTTTTTTTTTGTAGTATGCTTTTTTCGTCTTTCGGCTCAAAATATTATTATTTCTGAAATTTCGCCATCTAATATTTCTTATATACATGACGAAGAGACCGAAGAGTCGCCTGATTGGATAGAACTTAAAAATATTTCTTCTCACGTTTGCAATCTTTCGGAGTATAGTATTGCTATAAAAAACACAATCGAAACGCCGTTTCAATTACCCGAAATAACCATTTCTCCACAGGAATATGTGCTTCTTACCTATAATGAACATGCAGTTTCTGTAGCTCAATGGCAAACAATTATTGATAAAGGAGACTCTTGGCAATATATTTTACCACAAGCTGAACTCCCGTCTGAATGGAAACTTCCTGAATTTAATGCAAGTTCTTGGCAAACGGGAAATTCTGGTTTTGGATATGGTGATAACGATGACGAAACTATTATTCCACCAACGGTTTCGGTGTTTATTCGCAAAATATTTACGCTTGATGATATTTCTGAAATTGCATCGGCTATTTTACATATGGATTATGATGATGGATTTGTTGCATATATAAATGGACATGAAATTGCAAGAGTTGGACTTGTTGGAAAACCGCCTTTGTTTAACGAACATGCGTCTGGAAATGCGGCAAATAATTATGAAGCAAACTGGTTTAGAGGATTGCCAATAGAAGGATTTGAAATAGCTGACATTCAAAATGTTTTACATGTTGGCGAAAATTGTATCGCAATTCAAGTGCATAATGTCAATATTGAATCTTCTGATTTAACTGCAATTCCTATTTTAAGTTTCGGATACTCTGTTGAACAAGAGTTTGTTAAACCTGTTTCGAATTTTATTACTCTGCCTTCAGCTGAAAGCTCTTTACTTGTTTTTCCGTTTAAGTTACCAGCAAAAGGAGAAACGCTTTATTTGCTAAAAAATGGTGATATTGTTGATAGCATTGCATACAATAATATATTGCCAGATGTTTCTATAGGAAGATATGACGGAAATGCATTTGAGAACTTTTATTTTGATGTTCCTACACCAGGTACTAAGAATTCTACACAACGTTTTGTAGCAAAAACTATTTCAAAACCAATTCCAAGTGAGATGTCTAAAGTCTTTAAAACCACATTTAATCTTGGTTTTTACTCAAATGAAAGTAATGCAGTAATTCGTTATACAATCGACGGGTCTGAACCTACTGAAACATCTGCTATATATACCGATAGCATTGAAATTTCAAAATCTGTGTATGTGCGTGCTCGTGTATTTAAAAATGGTTATTTACCAAGTGCCGTAACCAGTATTAGTTTTATAAAACATGCACGTGCTCGTTCAATTCCAATAGTTTCAATAGCAGTAAAACATGATGATTTTTTTGATTGGAACACTGGAATATATGTCGAAGGTCCGCATGCTGAAAAAGCAGAACCACATTATGGAGCAAATTATTGGGAAGATTGGGAAAAACCTTCCCATGTTACTATTATTGAACCCGATGGTTCTGTTGATTTTTCATATAATTTAGGAGTTAAAATTTCGGGAAATTGGAGTCGTATGCATCCACAAAAATCTTTGAAATTTTATGCACGTTCAAGATACGGAGATTCTAAAATTGCGTATCAAATGTTTCATGATAAACCAATATACGAATTTCAATCTTTTATTCTTAGAAATTCTGGAAACGACTATCTTAACACGCATATGCGAGATGGAATGATTTCAACGTTAGTAAAAAATATGGGAGTGGCTCGTTCTGCATACAGAGCATCAATTGTGTATGTGAATGGAAGTTATTTTGGAATTCAAAATTTACGCGAAAAGCCAAATAAACATTATTTTAAATCAAATTATGGAATTGAACACGAAAATTTATGTTTGTTTGCAAATTCGCCATGGGATATGCGTGCAGGTTCTGCTGATACGTATGTTGACCTTACCAATTTTATTGAAAATAATGATTTGTCGCTGCCTGAAAATTATGAGCGTGTACAACAAGATTTAGATATCTCAAACTATATTGCCTATTTTGTTATTGAAATGTTTGTGGTAAATGAGGATTGGTTGGGAAATAATATTTTTTATTGGCGCGAAAATTCTCCGCAAGGAAAATGGCGATTAATGCTGTATGATGCTGATTTTGGTTTTGGTATTTGGGATGCTTCAAAAGTATATAGAAATATGCTTGATTTTGCTCTAAAAAATGACCCAAGTATTGACTGGCCAAATCCACCATGGGCTACTCTGTTTTTTCGGAAATTGACACAAAATAATGATTTCAATATTTTGTTAATGAATACTTTAGCCGACCGATTGAATACTACATTTTTGCCTGATTCTATACATTATGTGATTGATTCTTTAGCTCAAAAAATCACTCCAGAATTTTCGGCACACAATCAAAAGTGGTTAGGCTCAACTGCAAATGCCAGAACAATGACACAAAACATTGAGGCAATGAAAGCGTTTGGTTCTCAGCGTGGTGCGATTATGCGACAACATTTTGAGCAACATTTTAACACGGCAGGTAGTTATAAACTTTCGCTTACAACTTCTGAATCAACTGCAGGGAAAATACATATTAATACCATTGATATAACATCGTTTCCTTGGTCTGGATTGTATTTTAAATCGGTACCAATAACACTTACAGCACTCCCCGCACCAGGATATAAATTTGTTCGTTGGGAGGGTGATGTTACTTCTACAGAGCCTCGCATTGTACTTACGCGTACTTCAAATGTTTCTGTTCATGCTGTTTTTGAGTATGACGAAACGCTTATGCCTCATGTGTATTTTACCGAATTACAATATAATCCTATTGATTCAACAGCTGGTGGAAATTGGATTGAATTGTATAATGATAGTGATGTTGCATGTGATATATCTGATTGGATTTTACGTGGACAATTCTCTCATAGCTCGTATGTGTTTCCTCAAAACACGGTAATTCCTGCTTATTCTTATCTTGTGGTTTGTTCTGATACTGTGAGGTTTACACAAGCGTATGCACATGAAAATATTTTGTATGTTGGAAATATTCCATTCCCATTTTCAAATAAAAAAGATTGTATTCAACTGTATGATGCTGCGTCTTTTGAAATAGATCGTATTGCGTATTCTGACCGAAGCCCGTGGTTGCAAAAGGCTGATGGCTATGGATATACGCTTGCGTTAAATCCCGGAACTGTGGATAGAACAGACCCGCTTGCTTGGCGTTCTATTACCTACGGTGGAACGCCGGGTGCCGAAAATGCTCCTATTGCGTTAACGCCTTCGCGTAATGCAATTGTAATAAATGAAATAAACTACAAATCGCAAACATATTTTAATAGTGGCGATTGGGTAGAATTATATAATACGAGTTCTCGTGATGTTGACGTGTCGAATTGGATAATTCGCGATAATAATGATGATAACATGAGTATTATTCCTACAGGAACAATTATTCCTGCACATGGATATCTTGTATTATGTGATAATCCAACATATTTTTCTGAAATATTTCCAGATGTTTCGTATGTGACAATTCCTTTATCTTTAGGGAGTTATTCTGATATGGTGCGATTGTATGATCAATATGAATTTATGATTGATTCGGTTCATTATTCTATTTTTAGCCCATGGCCTATGCTTGCAAATGGCTATGGATATACCCTTGCTCTTATGTATCCTGAATTAGATAATGCAAATCCTCTTAATTGGGCTGCTGGTGCTTCACATGGTTCTCCCGGCGAGGCTAATTTTCCACCAATTGCTATTGATGAGTATGTGCTGACACCAGAATATGTGTATCCAAACCCAGCACGGGAATATGTTACGCTTACGTATGACGAATTTGAATATGTGATTTTGTACACCAATATGGGGCAGCAAATATATAAAACTTCAGATGCTACAATTTCTGTAGCTCATTTGCCACGAGGTACGTATTTACTTAAGGTTTATACAACAAAATCTATTCATACCCATTATATTATATTACACTAATTCTATTACTTATGAAGCAACTTTTTTCTGTATTATTTATGAAACAATGTATGGTGATAGTAGCAAGCTTTTATTTAATGTCTTGTTACAATCAAACGAAAGACAACACGCAATTGCCTCATGCTAAGGAATATTTGGATATTGTGTACGAACAGTGTGAAAATCCCGATATTATTGAGGTTGAGACAACATACGATGGATATATAGAAGTTGAATATATTTGTAATGGCGTGCGTTATGAAATAGGTATTCGCGATAATAAAGTATTGTATCGTGAACAGTCGTTAACAAAAGCACAAGTGCCTTTTGATAAAATTGCTCGAAAACTCGAAAAAAATTATTCTACTTGGAAAATTGATGAAATTTCGCAAATTACGGTGCAGGATACCAGTTTTTTAAAAGTGGAGATTATTAAAGATGGAATAGAACAAAATCTTTATTTTACCACAGATGGTAAATGGTATAAAATAAAACCGTTTGATATAGAATCGCAATTTGATTTTGATGCAATTGAAAAAACTGATACATATATTGCGTCTGGATATAATTTTAATAATCCAACGCAGGTATATGAAATGCCTGATGTTTTGCGTGAAATATCGGGAATAGAATTATGTAATGATTCTGTGTTGTATTGTGTGCAAGATGAATTGGGAGCCGTGTTTGAGTTTGATATGAAAACGCATGCTATTTCAAAATCGCACAGGTTTACCGACATTGGTGATTTTGAAGATCTTACAGCACATGAAAACATGCTCTATATTTTAAGAAGTGATGGCTGCTTGTTTACCTACAATTTGAAAAAACCAACACAGGTTTCAAAATCTATGATACAAATCAATTCGCTTAATATTGAAGGACTGTGCTATTTTGATTCGTATTTGTATGTTGCAAGTAAAGAGCCTTTAGTACATCATACTGATGATATTCGTATTGTGCATCGTGTTTCAGTAACTGATTATGAAAATCTTGAAGAATTTATGGAAATTCGAATACAGGATATTACAACATTTTTGCAAACAACCTTTTCTGACCAACAAATTTCTACGGTACGGTTTAATCCATCATCAATTGCAATTCATCCTATTACACATAATATATATATACTTTCGGCAACCGACCGATTTGTTGCGATATATACTCCTACAAAGCAACTATTGTCTGTAATTCCTCTTTCTCCAGATGTATATTATAAACCCGAAGGTATAAGTTTTTATTCTAATGGTGATATGCTTATATCATCAGAAGGTGATAAAAAAGGATTTGTGAAGGGAAGTATTAATTTTATTCCGTATAATTTACAACCATAAAAACTGAACACTTTGAACAGCAACTAATGCCGCTGTTTCGGTTCGTAATCTGCTTGCGCCTAAGCTAATAGTTTGCCAGCTGTGTGTTTCTGCCATTGCTATTTCTTCGGGCGAAAAATCACCTTCGGGACCAATAATTATGCTTATTTCTTTTGGTTGATGAAATTGCTTTAGAGTTTGTGTAGCATCGGCTTTGCAGTGTGCAATACATTTAATTCCCGAAAAATCAGTTTTTACTACTTTTGTAAATGCCTGTAAATTATGAATAATTGGTTTTTGTGCTTTATATGATTGTTTCATTGCAGAAATCATAATTCGTTCGAGGCGTTCAACTTTTATTTGTTTTCGTTCCGAATGTGTTGTTACAACAGGAATAATTTCGTTAACACCTATTTCTACAGCTTTTTCAATAAAAAATTCAAAACGATCAATGTTTTTTGGAGGTGACACAATCATGCGAATATAATACGGATGACAGCCATATTGCTGTGTGGTTTCAATGATTTTTGCAACTACATGTTTTGACGAAATAGAGGTGAGCTGTGCC
>MWCJ01000104.1 GCA_002069975.1 Bacteroidetes bacterium ADurb.Bin217
GCATGAATTGCCAAGGTAGTTTTACCCGATGATTCCGGACCATATATTTCAATAATTCGTCCACGTGGATATCCGCCAACACCTAAAGCTAAATCTATTCCTATAGATCCCGATGGGATAACAGCAACATCTTCTACCGCATGATCCCCCATTTTCATAATGGTTCCTTTGCCGTACGTTTTGTCAATTTTATCTAAAGTAAGTTGGAGAGCTTTAAGCTTTTCTTGTTGAATAGATTTGTCTTGTGCCATGTGTTGAATTCATTTTATTTTTGCAAATGTATTCAAATAAATGAAACAATATAAATTTTGAATAAAAAAAGTTTCTACGTGTTTATTCTAATTCTTTTAAAATCTGCTCAGTATGATTTTTAGTGTCGACTTTTGTAATTATTGCCGAAATAATTCCTTGTTCGTTTATTACATATGTTGTTCGTAATACTCCTTCGTACGATTTTCCGTACATTTTCTTTTCACCCCAAGCATTGTAGGTTTTTAAGATGGTTTTATCGGTATCGGCAATGAGGTTAAATTGTAAATTGTATTTTGCTATAAACGAACAATGCGATTGTACCGAGTCGGGACTCACGCCAACAATTGCGAACCCTTTTTGAGTTAAAATCTCAAAGTTTGCATTCAGATTGTTGGCTTCTACAGTACACCCCGGGGTATTATCTTTAGGGTAAAAATACAGTATAACTTTTTTGCCTGCAAAATCCTGTAAACGAATAGTTTCGTTATGTTGATTGATACCTGTAAAGTCAGGTGCTTGTTGTCCTACTGTAAGAGTGCTCATAAAAATAATTCTATAGTTATATGTTGCAAAGGTATATATGAAGAATTCATATTGTATCAATTTGGGTAGATATATGCGGAATTCTTTTGTATGATATTCGTCATTTTTATCTGCTTAACAATGCTTTGGTTGAAGTGTTGAACGCATACGAAATCGATAAACTTGGACTTATTTCGCTGAATTGCAGTTGGGTAAGTTTAGTGTCATTGGTAATAATTTCATTATAAATATTATAATAGGTGTTGGTATATACAATTTTTGAAGGATTTGTGAAGTGCATATACAATAGATATTCTGATATACTCAAGCCAATTCTAATATGTGTGCTTACTTCATATGTTAGTTGAATGCCTGCACCAACTCCGAAAGCAACTCCGGAACCTATAGTTTGAATTTCTGTAGATTCATCTGTAGAATAGTCATCCGAATTGTAATGCTTGGCATGTCCTTTTCCATATAGAATTACAGGAATTTCGGTTTGAATACCAATAGTGAGTTTGTCAAATGTTTGCTGTTTTCCACATGATATGCTTTGAACAATATGTTTTTGATTGTATGAATATGAAGAATAAACTTTTAATGTCTCAACAACATTCCCTTCATCATCCTCATTTTCTATCGTTGCAATATTTGATTCGTGAATTGTTCGTTGAACTAATCCAAATCTATATCCTATCTATAGCGATTTGTGTAAAAATTTTATTGATGCCGATGACCCTAAGGCTGTATAATCTCGGGAATATGAATTAGTTTGTTTGAGTATATTATCTGTTTTGTGAAACTGTAACATACCGGGAGTAACTATAGGCGAAAAGAAATCAAGCGAAACTGAATGCAATTGAGCATTGAGTTGTATGCATATTGAAAAACTGAAACATACGAGTAGAATTTTTTTTCATAGTAATTGTATTTGAGGTAATTAATATGCATAGATACAATTTTTTACCGACAAAAAAAAGCCCGAAGAATATCTCCGGGCTTTGCCTATTTTATATGTTATAATTATTTTTATTTATCGGTGTTCAATATAATAGGTAATCCGCTTTTGCCTCCACCTACTATTACCACTTTAGAATTTGGCGACTCACCTAATTTAAGTGTAGCTTCTATTCCACGCATTTTTAACAATTCGTCGGTCAAACTACTGTTAATGATTTTGTTGGCACGAGCCTCACCTTCGGCAGCTATACGTTTACGTTCAGCCTCGCTATTTTCTTTGTCTAAACGGAATTTATATGCAAGAGCTTCTTGTTCTTGTTTCAATTTACTTTCGATAGCTTGACGAATATCGGGAGGTAAATTAATAGAACGAATAAGTAATGCCTTCATTTCTATATTGTTGTCGCGAAGTTTTTTGCCTGCTTCGTCAATTATTTTTTGTTCTACTTCACTTCGTTTTGTCGAATATATTTCTTCTGCAGAATATCTACCAGCTATTTGTCGAACTGCCGAACGAACTTCGGGTACCACAAGTACGCTTACATAATCTAGTTTAAATGCTTGGTACAAATATGGAACTCTGTTGTATACCGGATAAAAACGTATCGTAACATCAATGTTTATTGATAGACCATTTCTGTCTAACACGTCCATTGGTTCTTCAATTTTTTGCTCAGCTACATTAAATATATACATATCGTTCCATGGAGCTATTATATGAAAACCCGGTTGATACACTTGGCTAGTATCGAGACCCGATGTAAACTGACGGAACATAACACCACGTTCGGTAGCTTCGAGTTTTATAAACATGCTGCCACCAAACAGTATAAGAATGATAACTCCAATAACTCCAATAATTATAAGATTTGAATATTTGCCTTTCATTAGTATGTAATTTAGTTAAACTTATTTTTTTGTAAACATACACAAATTATTCTACAAATTTGTATTGTTTTATGCTAAACGCATCATACATATAACTGAAACAATGCAGTTTCTATATCTCAACAATATAAGAATACAGCTCGTCTGCAATTTTCCATGTATGATAGTCAAAACTGCTATTATGCCACAAACACACAAAATTACCTGAATATTTTTTTGTGGTTTCTATCAATGAATGTATTGCTAATTGTGCGTCTTCAACACGTGTGTATTTTTGCAAACTTACATCCATTAAAATTAGTGGTAATTCTTGGATCGACAGTTTTTTACGTTGTGTAAAGTCGAAGAGAGTATGTTCTATACACATACCGGTTCTAAATCCCGGATTATTTCTGTAATAGAGAGAACTGTCTTGATATATACCGGCTTGTTCTAATACGCGTAGTGTGTCTGGTACTTGAATTTTTAGAAAATGTTGCCGACTTTTAGAAATTTTAGAACCTACAATATGTTCAAAATCGCTTATGTTTTTTTGAATAATAGGGAGTTCTTCTTCAGTCCAAGCATCGAAGTGAATACCAAATGAATGACTGCGATTCATAATATCGGAAAGCACCTGTTTGCCACGTTCTTGATTTAGTGCTTTGATATTGCGTGCGGTAAGTAAAAAATAAAAAACCGACTGAACGCCATATTGTTCACTCATAGTCATAAGTTTGTCGAACGTATCGTATGGGTCTTTTTTTTGTTTACGTATAGCCCAACTTGTTTTAAACGACTGAACAGAACCGCGTTTGCATAAATCACCACACAATGTTTTTAAAAAGTCGCCTCTGTTCATCCATTTGTACATAAAATCAACATCGTGAGTCAGAGTTTTTTTAAATATACGTTTAACTTGAATTTTAGTCCCAAGTTTTGCTGCCATAGTTTTAAATAGTTCTGCATATACATGCACCAGCGGTGTTTGAATAAATCCATGTTTTACAGCTAAGCTTAATCGTTCCGGGAATCTTCCGAACGAATCGCGTTCTTCAATGGCAGTTTCTTCCCAACGGCTGAGCATAAAAAATGAGGCTGCAATTATATCTACACCACAATAAAGTGATTGATCGTTAATTTCGTTGAACGATGCATCGCCATATAATACCGGAATATCTTGTTGGGGTAATATATCTTTTAAATATGTTATTTTTTTAGGAATATTATCGGTAGAACAATAGCCAACCGATTCAGAAAATCCGGAAAAAAATGCATCGCGAAATTCAATAGTAGCATTGTCGGGCAAATGTATTTTGTACTGACGACTTACTGAGGATGTGTGTATAGTAAAATCTAAACCGAGAATTTCTTTAAATAATACGGTAAACACGTATTCTTTTTCCGGTAAAAAAACTGGTTCTGTATATATTCGTATCATATTATTTTTGAAAAACTGCCTGTAACTTTATTCTTTTATTATGAATAATGAATTCATACTTCGCCGCAAAAATACATAGTTACATGCAGTAATAATAATAAAATTAAAGATTTTTTACAATAGCATTTCTCATTGTTGCTAAATCTTCTTGCGAAGGTTGTAACTTTGGTTGCATGAAGTTTATATCAGACATAGTTTGCATGGGCACTAAATGTATATGACAATGAGGTACTTCTAAGCCAATTACAGCTACTCCAATGCGTTTGCACGGAACAGTTTTTTTTATTGCTATTGCCACTTGTTTTGCAAACACCATCATTCGTCCAAGTAAATCATCGTCTACATCAAAAATATAGTCAATTTCTTGTTTGGGTATTACCAATACATGCCCCATAACTAAAGGGCTCACATCTAAGAATGCTAAAAAGTCGGTAGTTTCGGCAATTTTGTGTGCCGGAATTTCGCCTTGTACGATTTTTGAAAAAATTGTTGCCATAGTATTATCTCGAAATATCTATTATTTGAAACGGTATTACTCCTACAGGTACTTTAATTTCTACGGTGTCGCCTACTTTTTTACCCATTAAACCTTTAGCTATAGGAGTGTCTATCGATATTTTACCACTTTTTAAATCAGCCTCCGATTCTGCTACAATGGTATATTCCATTACCGCATTGTTTTTGGTGTTTTTAATTTTTACTTTCGATAATATTTGAACACTCGAAGAGTCAAGTTTAGATTCGTCGATAATACGTGAATTCATAATAGTTTCTTGTAATTTTGAAATACGTAATTCCAATAACCCTTGTGCCTCTTTGGCTGCATCGTATTCCGCATTTTCAGACAAATCACCTTTGTCGCGAGCTTCTGCTATTTGTTGTGAAATTTTTGGACGTTCTACACCAGTTAGTTGCTCTAACTCGTGTTGAAGTTTTTTCAAACCTTCTTCGGTAACATAAGAAATCTTTGCCATAGGGTAATGAATTTTATATAAAACAAAAGGAATCCTACAAGCATGCTTATAAGATTCCCGATAAATTTTTATTGATTACGCAAATATACTCTAAAAAGTATAGAATTGGAAATTATTTGTCGAATTTATTTTAATTCAATTTCTGATTTTCCTACTTCTTTGCCATCACAGAATATTGCAATTTTGTAAACGCCAACTTCTAAATTATCATTTGTGGCATCATAATATACTTCGAATCGCGAGTCGTTGTTGTTGTATAACAATTCTTTTTTCTCGCTGAACATTATTGTTTTACCATCGTAATCGAACTGATTGTTAGATGACTGCGTTAATACTACACCGCCCGGTGCTGTAATACGAACAAATATATTTCGTTTACCCGGTTGAGCTAGTATATTTTTAAGCATAGTACCGGAAACTTCGAATTTTTGTACTCGTTTTGCCCGAGTTATAAGTTTCCCTTTTTTGTTAAATGCATTAACTTTAATGTCGCTTACACGCAATTGAGCTCCTATTTCCACTTTTTCGTTTAATTCATCAATTTTTTTGGCTTTTTGGAAATTTTCAACTTCCATAGTGTCAATTTTCACTTTTTGTTCTTGATTCATTGCTGCTAATGAATCCACTTTATATTTTAAATACGCGTTTTCTTTAATATATTGATCGGCAGTAGCTCGTAATATTTCTATTTGTTTTTTGTAATTTGCTATTTCAGCTACATCTGCACTTTGAGTACGAAGTGTATAACGAATTTTTTCGATTTCAGCTTGTTTTTCCATAAGCAATGAGTCAAGTTTTGCGTTTTGCCCCATGTGCATTTGAATTTCTTGTTCAAGTGAATCAAGTTCGGTAAGTAATTTTTGTTTTTCACTGTTTACTACCGTTAAGTTATTTTCAATATTGGTAATAGTTTGTAATGCTTTGTTGTATTTGGTATATAATACTCCTACACATCCTAATAATAATAAAATTATAAGGATAAAAAATACATAAATTTTTGTGTTTCCTTTTTGATTTGTATCCATAAT
>MWCJ01000105.1 GCA_002069975.1 Bacteroidetes bacterium ADurb.Bin217
CGCTCCTATATATGTGCATGCTCTTATTTCGAAATTTTATATAGATGGAGCATCGCGAATAGTTGGTGGAAGTCAGATAATTGCAGATAAAATGGTGGAACTTATTGAAGCTCATGGAGGTAAAGTATACACATCGACTGAGATTGTAAAATTTGATGTAACAGATGGTATGGTGCAAAAAGTAATTGCTACCGATGGGAGAGAATTTAGCGGCGATTATTATATTTCAGATGTACATCCATCGTTTTTGATGGATTTGTTTGAACCGGGGATATTCAAAAAAGCATATCGGGAACGCTTGCAAAGTTTAGAAAATTCATATTCGGCGTTTATTGTTTATGCAACGTTTAAACCAAAAAGTTTCCCGTTTATGAATCACAATTATTACTATTATAAAAATTATGATGGAATATGGGATGCTATTAACTATACTGCTGAATCGTTTCCTCCAGGATTTATGCTTACAACTCCGCCAAAGAATAATCAAGATGAATATGCCGAAAAGTGCATGATTAGTTGTATGATGCGTTATTCAGATGTGAAACAATGGGAAAAAACAAGTATAGGGAAAAGAGGTGAAGACTACGAAGCATTTAAAAAACAAATAGAAGAAAAACTTATTGAATTGGCAACTGAGGTATTTCCAAATTTAAAAGATTGTATTGACAAAACATTTACTGCGACACCACTCACAATTCAGGATTATGTAAAATCGAAACACGGTGGGTTGTATGGTTACAAAAAAAATAGCGAAAACATAATAAAAGCACAAATAATGCCTCGCACCAAAATTTAAAACTTATTTCTTACGGGTCAAAATATTAATTTACATGGAATTATTGGCACACCCTTAAGTGCGATAGTTACTGTAGGTGAACTGGTAGGAGTTGAACATATTTTAGAAAAAATAAATACATATAAAAAATAATATTAGATATGATTTTTAAATTAATTTATCCAAAATGGGCAAAACTCGAGGGGCAAACAACCTTTACTTTGCCACCTCACGGACCGGTTGTTATGGCTGCTTCGTTGCCCGATTATGTTACCGTTTCGTTTACCGACGAAAATGTAGAAGACATTAACTTTGATGAACCTTGTGATTTTGTAGGTATATCTATGATGTTGACAGTGCAAGCCAAGCGTGGATGGGCTATTGCTGCAGAGTATCGTAAACGAGGGAAAAAAGTTATTTTTGGAGGTATTTGCACTATGTTGCATGCCGAAGAAACTATGGAACATGCAGATTCAGTATTTCTTGGCGAAAGCGAAGGTCGTATGGAAGAGGTATTTTCTGACTTTCTTAAAGGACAATTAAAACCTTTATATAATTATTTGAGCCAGCAACCACCAATTGAACTGGTTGGTCCAGCACGACGCGATATTCTTAAACGTGAATTGTATAACCACAAAGGGGTGCAAATGGTTGATTTATTCCATGCTTCGCGTGGTTGCCGATTTAGTTGTTATCCATGTGCTGTTTCGTATTTAGGTGGTCGTTGTTTCCGTCCACGTCCTATCGATAAAGTAGTGGAAGAACTCGAAGGTATAGAAAACAACCGATTGTTTATTGTAGACAACTCTTTAGCTCAAAACAAAGAATGGGAAATGGAATTGTTTAAAGCAATGATTCCACTTAAGAAAAAGTGGATAAGCCATACGATTGAAGACGATCCAAAAGTGCTTGATTTAGCGGCACAAGCCGGAGCTTGGTATGTATATCAAGCGGTATTCGATACCTCTGATTATATCAAAGAACGAATCAAACGCTACCATGACTATGGTATTGGTGTAGAAGGTACAATTTTGTTGGGCTTAGATAATCAATCAGAAGATGATATCAAACGTTTGATTGACTTCTTGCTCGAAATTGACTTAGATTTAGCAGAATTTACAGTACTTACCCCATTCCCGCATACTAAAGTGTATGACGACATGATTCGTCAAAATAGAATTTTTGACAAAGATTGGAATAATTTTAATGCAGGTAAGGTAGTATATCAACCTGCTCAAATGAGTCCGGAACGTTTGCAAGAATTGTATAATTATGCATGGGATACATTCTACAAAGACGAAACGCAAGAAGCAAAAATGTTCCGTTTATTCTCAAAAGTGGTGCTTCGCGAAATGGAAGACAACACCTATCGCCCACGTAATAGAGGATTGGTAAACAAATCGTTTGGTAAAGATGTAGTTAGAAATATGAAATAATGTATTGACGTATGAAAGCATCACAAGAACATATTCAACAATTGTTTGATTTTAAAGGAAGATTAGGATTAGCTTCAAAATGTGGATTATATATCAAGCAAAAAGGTGAAATTTCTATTGTAATTGTAACTGAATTGTATCAAGACAATCCCGGTTCTTCAATTACATCGGTAACCGCATCACTCGCTATGCAAATAGCTCAGGCGTTTGATATTTCAATTGAAAATATGGTGTATATCGAAAGTAGTCCCGATATGAAATCAAAACTTTCGTTCTACGATGAAGAGTATTATTTAGTAAATTTTGAATATACAGATAATAGCCTTCAAAATCCATCGTGGAAGAAATTGTCGAAAGATGAATTTAAAGCAATAATTGATTAAATATTCGATATGAAGAAAATTCTAATTTCAGGGTTTATTTTGTGTATTGCACTGCAAGTTTTTGCAGGTAATACACGCACATATTCTGTTATTAAAATTTGGCAAGGAATAGATACCATTTGTTATAAAAACGAGCATTCTCAATTGCTTGTTTTTACGCCCGATAGTGCAAAAAACAATCATGCTGCAGTAATTATCTGTCCGGGTGGCAGCTATGGTCATTTGGGTTTAAAACACGAAGGAATTGAAGTCGCACAGTGGCTCTCAAAATTAGGATTTACTGCGTTTGTTCTTAAGTATCGTGTTGGTATGCAAGGCTATCATCATCCGGCTATGATTCAAGATTTGCAACGTTCTATTCAAATAGTTCGAGAACGAGCGTCAGTGTGGGATATAGAACAAAAAAAAGTAGGAGTTATGGGGTTTTCTGCCGGCGGTCATTTAGTTGGAGTTGCCGGTATTCATTATAACTATAATTTCTTGGCATATCAAGGTATATACCCAAAAGTATCATTACGTCCCGATTTTGTTGTAATGGTATATCCTGTAGTGAGTATGCACGATAGTATTGCACATAAGAAATCGAAACGAAATCTTTTAGGTCGAAATTATTCCGAAGATTTAATACATAAATTGTCGCTCGAAGAAAATGTACATGCACATGTGCCTCCAATATTTATAGTGCATGCCTTGGGCGATAAAGTTGTAGATTATAGAAATAGTGTGTATTTATATAGAGAATTGCAACGAGCTTCAATACCTCATGTGCAATATATTCAGTTTGATTGCGAAGGACACGGGTTTGGTATTAGCGAAAAACGAAATACAGTGGCGTGGAAGTGGATTTACGATTGCGAACAATGGATGATGAGTATTGGGATTGAAATATATTCCAAATCGGTTACCTCTATTATTCAAATGCAAGAGTCCAAAAAATAATTATGAATTCTATGAAATATTTATTGCCGGATATAGAAACTAAAACTGTTACTGAAATTAAAAAATTTCAGGAAACAAAAATGCAACAAGCATTGGCGTATGTCAATGCCAATTCGCCATTTTACAAACAAATGTTTAAAACGCATGGTATTGCAGTTTCGAACATCAAAACCATTGAAGATTTACAACAATTACCTTGCACAACAAAATATGATTTGCAACAATATAATGCAGATTTTTTATGTATTCCTCGTGAACAGATAGTTGACTATATTACTACATCGGGGACTTTGGGCGACCCTGTTACATTTGCTATGAGCGACAAAGATTTGGATCGTTTGGCATACAACGAAGCATTATCGTTTGCTTGTGCAGGCGGTAAACAAGGCGATATATTTCAACTTATGACAACCATAGATAAACGATTTATGGCAGGTTTGGCATATTTTCTCGGAATTAGAAAGTTAGGAGCTTCTATTATTCGTGTTGGCAATGGTATTCCCGAATTACAATGGGATACTATACAACGAATTTCACCCAATGCTATTATTTGCGTGCCTTCGTTTATTCTTAAAATAATAAAATATGCCGAAGAAAATGGTATTGATTATCGGAATTCGAGCATAAAAAAAGCAATTTGTATAGGCGAAAATATTAAAGAAACCGATTTTTCGCTCAATTTATTGGGGCAAACTATTAAGAAAAAATGGGATATTGAATTATATTCTACCTACGCTTCAACCGAAATGGCTACTACCTTTACCGAATGTGGTTGTGGGCATGGCGGGCATCATCATCCGGAACTTATAATTACCGAATTGCTCGACGAACAAGGAAATCCTGTAGCAGAAGGTGAAGTGGGAGAACTTACAGTTACCACACTTGGTGTTGAAGCTATGCCTTTAGTACGGTTCAAAACAGGCGATATTGCAAAATTCTATACCGAACCTTGTGCGTGTGGACGAACAACACAACGTATAAGTCCCATAATTGGCAGACGAAACCAAATGATTAAATACAAAGGAACTACACTGTATCCTGCGGCAATATTTGATGTGCTCGATAATGTAGAATGTATCGAAAACTATGTGGTTGAGGTTAATTCCGATGAATTGGGCAATGATACAATTGTTGTAAATATTGGATGCAAAGCAATACCGGTAAGCGAAAAAGATTTTGAAAAAGAATTAAAAGACCGTTTTCGTGCAAAATTGCGCGTTGCTCCCGAAGTCTTTTTTTCAGACATTTCACACATACAAAAAATACATGCACTTGATGTGCAGCGAAAACCCACTAAATTTATAGATAAACGTAAACAGTAATACCTATGTCAGACCAACGTTTCGACGATATTCGTCCGTACCACGATGATGAAATAAACGCGGCTATGTGTAGAATAGCAGATAATCCTTTGTTACAAGCAGTTGCAGATTTTTTGTGTCCCGGTTCAGACATTAAAGATTTGCAAGCATTGTTTCGTAGTATTCACACATCGCATGATTTTCAGATAAAAGTAATGCATTTTGCGATTAACGAAATTACTCGTAAAACTTCGTCAGGAGTAAGCAGCAATGGTGTTACCAAATTAGACAAACAAACAAGCTATCTATTTATTTCCAATCATCGAGATATTCTCTTAGATTCAGCTATATATCAGGTAATTTTACATGAAAATGGGTATAAAACTTCAGAAATTACCTTTGGCAGTAATCTTATGCAGCCAGATTTTGTGGTGGATATAGGCAAATCAAATAAAATGTTTAAAGTAGAACGCGGACTTACTCCACGCGAGTTTTATACGCACTCCAAACATTTGAGCGACTATATACGCTATACAATTCAGCATAAACACGAATCGATATGGATAGCGCAACGCAATGGAAGAACTAAAGATGGTAACGACCAAACCGATCAAGGAATTCTAAAAATGTTTTCTATGAGCGGAGACTCAGATTTAATCCAAAATTTTGCTGAATTACACATTTGTCCTCTTTCTATATCGTATGAATATGAGCCTTGTATAGTACAAAAAGTGAGAGAATTGTATATTTCAAAAACATGTAAATACGAAAAAGCTCCAGGCGAAGATTTGCAAAGTATTTTGTTTGGAATTACTCAAGCAAAGGGACAAATTCATATAGAAGTAACCAAACCTATAGAATTGGAAGAATTACAAACAATTGCAAACGAATCAAAAACAGAAATATACAATGCCTTGTTGGAGATAATAGACCACAGAATTCATAAAAATTATAAATTATTCCCTAATAATTATATAGCGTATGATATTGCACACAATACAACTACCTATGCAACACACTATACGCAGCAACAAAAAGAGGCATTTATGCAAACTATGAAATCGCAGTTGGCGAATATAGAAGGAAACCTACAAGAATTAGAAGAATTATATATTGGGATTTATGCTAATCCGGTTGTGAATTATTATAAATAAAACATTAATTCAAATTATTCCCCTGAAACGCATA
>MWCJ01000106.1 GCA_002069975.1 Bacteroidetes bacterium ADurb.Bin217
ACTGTTCTTCCTTGTCCACTACTTACATCCTTCATCTTCCCAATAGCCTTTTTCTGAAATTCGGCATCGCCTACGGCAAGCACTTCGTCTACTATCAGAATTTCGGGTTCGAGGTGGGCAGCTACGGCAAATGCAAGACGCACGTACATGCCTGAACTATAGCGTTTTACTGGGGTGTCTATATAACGTTCGCAACCGGAAAAATCTATGATTTCGTCTAATTTTGAGGTAATTTCTTTTTTGGTCATGCCAAGTATGGCACCGTTGAGGTAAATGTTTTCGCGTCCGGTAAGTTCACCGTTGAATCCTGTGCCTACTTCTAAAAGACTGGCAATACGACCACGTGCGGTAATTTTGCCTGTTGTGGGTCCTGTTACACGACTTAGAATTTTGAGTAATGTAGATTTTCCTGCTCCATTGGCTCCTATGATGCCAAGCACTTCGCCTTGTTGAACTTGTAAATTAATGTCTCGCAATGCCCATACATATTCCGAAGTACCAACTTGTGTGCGATTGTTTTCTTCGCCAATTTTCAAATACGGATCTTCTTTGCCCCGCACGTTGCACCACCAGCGATGAATATCGTGCCCAAGGCTGCCGGTACCTACATAGCCAAGGCGGTATTGTTTGGAGATGTTTTGTATTTCGAGAATAGGGAGCATTAATGGTTAATTATCAATTGTTAATTGTTAATGTTTTTTTTACAGTTTTAATAATTGATGTGAGTAATTTAATAATTTCAATTGCATCAATATGTATACTCTCAAATTGTTGTTCCGAAATATAGGATGTTTTTTGCAATAATTCTAGCCAATATAAAGTTTCATTTATCTCTTTTTGTGCTATTGCCAATTTATGTTTAAAATCATCTTTTGATTCAGAATGTTCAGCTTCACGAACCATTGCACCAACAGATGTTCCACTTCTAAGTAATTGTTTCGACAAAACAAATTCCTTTTTCTCTTCACAAAGATATTGATATAATCTAACAATACGAATTGCAAATGCAAGGGATTTATCTTTCAGAATATTTTCTTTCATTAATAATGAATCATTAACAATTATATTAGTGATTTATCTTTTACAACATTCTCTTTCATTAACCATTAACCATTAACCATTGATAATTAATAATTGGATTAGCAAATATAACAAGTTATTTTTAATTGTTAATGCGAATTAAGGGTTTGAAATATTTTATTTTTAATCTCGAAGGGATACCATTATTAATTGTTAATTGGGTACAGATTGTGTAATTAGCTAAACCTTTCTGTGATAAAATATGATACTTATTCCCTCATTTACACCCTCATTTATTCCCTCATTTATTCCCTCATTAATCTTTCATGTATTATACCTAGGTATTTAGCAGCATTTTACTAATCATTAACAACCGAGCGTTAGCGAGCTCATTGAACGAAGTGAAATAATTAATCATTAACCATTGATAATTAATAATTCTCCCTCCTGGGAGGTGGCTGCGTAGCAGACGGAGGGTGAATTGTAAGCCTGCTTGTGATTTAACGTTGTCAAATTCGACCACTTAAAATTATATTATGAAGAGCATATGTATTCGCCATTCAAAATTACGCATTAATCATTAACCATTTATAAACCGGCATCACTTCTATTCGTTTATCTTTTTGTAATAGTATATCTTGTTGATTATACGTTATAATAATACCTTTTTGTAATTTAAAAAAATCCATAGCCTCAAATAATCCTGCTTGTTCGCGATGCATGTTATCTGAATTTAGCGAATAGCAAACTTGAATTACCTGTTCAACAGAATTGTTTTTGCACACAACAAAATCACATTCTTTTCCGCGTTCATTAAAGTAAAACAATTCTTTTTGTTGTCGCCTCAATTCCCAAAAAACAATATTTTCGAGTTTATGTCCATCGTCGTTAGTAAACGAAGGTGAAATAATGCTTAGTAAGCCAGTATCAATAAAATATATTTTTCGGGGATTTACTAATTGTACTTTATATGAATAAGAAAATTTTGGCATCAATTGTACAACATACGATTGCTCAAAAAAGTTAAAATATTCCATAACAGTAGCTGTGCTTTTTATGCCAATAATTTGGGTAAGCTTATTTGCAGAAACTAAATTTCCTACGTTCCCGGCTAAATATGTAAGTAATTTTTGTAATTGTTTAACATCTTTTATATTATACCGTACTGCAATATCTCTATACACAATATCGCCGAGCAAAGCAGATAATATATCAGGATTTTTCGTTTTAACATATTCGGGAAATCCTCCCATTACACTATATTCTGAAAATGATTGTGCAGTATATTCTATTGAATTAAATTCACAAAATTCGATAAAGGAAAAAGGAAAAAGTTCCTTAGTTATATGTCTTCCTGTTAATTTTGTGCCCAATTCTTTACTCAATAGCGATGCATTTGATCCTGTAACAATAACCTTGTAACCTTCATCTAATTTTTGCCGCACATACATTTCCCAACCTGTAACTATTTGTATTTCATCAAAAAAAAGAATTTTAGATTGTTGCTGAATTATTAAAAAGTCAACCAATTGAAAATCTTCTATTTCAAAATTATACAATTTTGGTGTATCAAAATTCAGAAAAAAACATTGATTTTCTTGTTTGTGAATCAACTGATTGAGCAAGGTACTTTTGCCGCAACGCCTAATACCAGATATAATTAATGCATGATTATCGAGATTATGTGGCAATTGTGGTAATATGCTTCGCAAAAATCCGCCTGCTGTTTGCTCTAACCGCTCTTGTTGCTGTTTTACAACTTCTATAAGCACCGATTGCTTTATCATATATATTTTATTTATACAAACAAATATAAGTGTTTATTTGTAATAAACAATAGTGTTCATTATAAATAATATATATTCCTCCCTCCGGGGAGGTGGCTGCGTAGCAGACGGAGGGTGAATTGTACAGCTCACAACTTTTCGAACCATGGTTGGTGAGCTTGTCGAACCACGGTTGGTGAGCTGAGTCGAACCATTGATTTTTTTACCACAGAGGTGGTGGTAGGGGCAATCCCATGTGACGCCTCAACAATTTACTAAATAAACCCCTATACCTCTAAACCCAGAGAAATATTCACCCCTAAAGTCCCCTCGAGGGGACACTGCGAATAGGGACTAGTGCTATTCTATACATTCTAGCTTTTCCACTAAACTTCGGGAATACGTCCTCCCTCCAGGGAGGTGGCTGCGTAGCAGACGGAGGGTGAATTGTACAGGGCTATATTTATGCAAAAGATATAAATTCTGTTCCGCGTGCATTACGAATATTCACCCCTAAAGTCCCCTCGAGGGGACAGTACATAATAGGGAATAGTGCTATTCTATACATTCCCGGTTATCCACTAAACTTCGGGAATACGTCCTCCCTCCAGGGAGGTGGCTGCATAGCAGACGGAGGGTGAATTGTACGGGGCTATATTTTTTTGTATTCATCTGTGATTTCTGTGGTGAAACCCTAATCCCTGACAAATTTATTTTATTCAAATATCTTGGAATTTGAATAGTTTAAGATTTGAATAGCAGAATTCTCGTTTTCCATATCGCCACAATATATAAGCTTTTTTTTATGTACTTTATCGGGAAAGTTTGCTTCAAAGTTTTTAATCCCTTTTTCAAAACTCGAAGAATATGTTTGTGATGATTTTATTTCTATTACGGTAAACAAATTATTTTTTTTAATCAGTAAATCAACTTCATTATGATTAGAATCTCTATAAAAATATATATTTGAATCTTTCCCTTCATTATATCTCTTTTTTAATGCTTCAATTACAATAAAATTTTCAAATACATGTCCCCGCATTTTGTCTCTTTCGAGTTGTTGCGGACTTTCTATGCCCAATAAATAGCAAGCTATTCCTGTGTCGTTAAAATATAATTTTGGGGTTTTTGTCAACCGTTTTCTCGTATTTTCATAGAATGGCTGCAACAGAGTTATTACATACGATTGTTGCAAAATCGATAACCACGATTGAATGGTATGAGAGCTCACGCCAACTTCATTTGCTAATTCAGATGCATTACATAAACTACCTATTCGCGCAGCACATAGTTTCAAAAAAATTTGAAATTGCATCATATTTTTTACTTGCAGTAAATCTCGCACATCTCTCTCTAAATATGTTCGTGTATATGCCGGATACAATAATTCTGCTTTATTTTCTTGTGCATGTATTGCAGGATAAAATCCTTCAAAAAGCAACTCATTGAGAGTTTTTTTCGAAACTATTGGTTTGATTTCGGCATATGATAATGGGAGTAATTCAAAAATAGCTGTTCTTCCCGCAAGCGATTGAGTAATTGATTGTAACATCGAAAATTGACTGCTTCCGGAAAGAATAAATCGTTTCTTTTTGTCTGCATCAACAATCCCTTGTATGTAAGACAACAATTGTGGCACGTGTTGCACTTCATCTAAAATCATACCCTCCGGATTTTGATGTAAAAATGCAATTGAATCGTTACTTGCAAATTCAACTAGTTGTATATTTTCTAACGATACATATAATAAATGAGGAAAAAGATGTTTTATTAATGTTGTTTTACCACTTTGTCGGGGACCGGTAATTGTAATTACAGAAAAATATTGAGCCGCCTCAATAATTGCCGTTTCTATATGCCTTCCAATAAATAAAGCCTCCATAATATATGAAAATATGAAATTGAACTTCAAATTTACATACTTATTATTAAATATACAAATTAATTAAGAAAATTGTTACTGATTAATCCGCTAGAGCGAGACAGGTGGTTAATTGTAAGCCTGCTTGTGATTTAAAGTTGTCAAATTCGACCACGAATAGGGAACGGTGCTATTCTATACATTCTAGCTTTTCCACTAAGCTTCGGCAATACGTCCTCCCTCTAGGGAGGTGGCTGCGCAGCAGACGGAGGGTGAATTGTACGATGCTATTTTTATGCAAATGATATAAAATTCTAATCCGTTTACATTACAAATATTCACCTTCACCCATCGCCTAACAGCACTTCCCTTCCACTGAAATATTCACCCCTAAAGTCCCCTCGAGGGGACACTGCGAATAGGGAATAGTGCTATTCTATACATTCCCGGTTATCCACAAAGCTTCGGGAATACGTCCTCCCTCCAGGGAGGTGGCTGCGTAGCAGACGGAGGGTGAATTGTACAGGGCTATATTTATGCAAAAGATATAAATTCTGTTCCTCGTGCATTACGAATATTCACCCCTACAGTCCCCTCGAGGGGACACTGCGAATAGGGAATAGTGCTATTCTATACATTCATTCTATGTTATCCACTAAACTTCGGGAATACGTCCTCCCTCCAGGGAGGTGGCTGCGTAGCAGACGGAGGGTGACAAAAATCAATTGTGAATATTAGAATCTTTATTTACATTTGTAGTAACCATTACACCATACGCATGAAAGCAACCAAAGAGAATAATTATTTATACAATCCTTTTTTAAAAATTCGAGCAAGAGATTTACGTAAAAATGGCACAAAATCAGAAGCTTACTTGTGGAAATTTGTGTTGAGCAAACGATTATTAGGATATAAATTTTTAAGACAAAGACCTGTTTTGAATTTTATTGCCGATTTTATGTGTCCTGAATTATTGCTTATAATAGAAGCTGATGGTATAACTCACTATAATGATGAAGCTAAAATTAAGGATGCAAACCGACAGAAAATATTAGAAGAAGCTGGATTCCGAGTTTTACGATTTGATGACTTTGTAATAATTGAGAATATTGGATTTGTGAATGAAATAGTGAAAAATGAAATTGAAGATATAGAAAGAAGAATGTATGGGTTAATTTAATTTTTTTCACCCCTACAGTCCCCTCGAGGGGACAGTACATAATAGGGACTAGTGCTATTCTATACATTCATTCTATGTTATCCACAAAGCTTCGGGAATACGTCCTCCCTCCAGGGAGGTGGCTGCGTAGCAGACGGAGGGTGAATTGTACAGGGCTATATTTATGCAAAAGATATAAATTCTGTTCC
>MWCJ01000107.1 GCA_002069975.1 Bacteroidetes bacterium ADurb.Bin217
GAAGAAATTGCCGGTGAATGCTTTATGCCGGTAACATATGGTGGCGGGGTTTCAAAAATTGAACATATAAAAACAATTACTTCACTCGGTATTGAACGAGTTGCAATAAACTCTTTTGGAATAGAAAATCCTCATTTTTTCACAAGAGCTGTTTCAAAATTTGGCAGTTCAACTATCGTTGCATCAATAGATGTTACTAGCTCACACGAAGTTTTTACGAGAAATGGAACACATAAAAACTTTCGTTCATTACTCGATGTACTTACAGTACTCGAAGACAATGAAATTGGAGAAATTCTTATTCAATCTATCGAAAAAGACGGCACATTGAACGGATATGATTTTTCTTTGCTTGAATTTGTATTATCTCATACCAATATACCAATTACTATGTGTGGAGGTGCAGCGGGAATAGATGATTTCTTACAAGCAACTAAAATGGGTGCTGCAGGAGTTGCTGCAGGAGCACAGTTTGTCTTTTATGGACCATTGCGAGCAGTATTAATAAACTATTTAAACAAACAAGTACTGGAATCTCTGCAATCATGAGAACAACAAATACACATATAATTTCATGTAATCGTTGTGTTTTCACCTCCGAACACGATCCTGATTTATTTGTAAATGAATTTGGTGTATGTAATCATTGCGTGGAATACGACCGAAAAAAACAATATATTGCTGAGCACAAAAACGATTCAAAAGAAATTCAAAACTTTATAGCTCATATTAAAAAAACATCGAAGAAATCAAAATACGATTGTATAATTGGTGTAAGCGGCGGTGTTGATAGCACATATGTTGCTCTCAAAGTAAAAGAATTAGGGTTAAACCCATTGGCAGTTCATTTTGATAATGGTTGGAATAGTGAATTAGCAATAATAAATATTGAAAATATTGTGAAAAAATTACATATTGATTTATATACATATGTAGTAGATTGGGATGAATTTAAAGATATGCAGTTGGCATATTTAAAAGCATCGGTTATTGACATTGAAGCTATAACAGACCAAGCAATAACAGCTGTAATGTTTAAAATTGCTAAAAAATTTGGTATTAAATATATTATCAGTGGCGAAAACTATAGGACAGAAGGTACGCTTCCAAAATCATGGGTATATATTAAATCAGATTGTAGAAATATTCGAGATATTTGTAAAAAATTTGGCACAAAACCAATGAAAACCTATCCTATGATAGGATACTTTAGAAGAATTATTTGGCAAAAGTTTTTACAATTTAAATATTGGCGAATTCTTGACGATATACCATACGACCGAGAAAAAGCAAAATCTGAAATTATTTCAAAATTAGAGTGGAGAGACTATGGTGGTAAACATTACGAATCAATTTTTACACGGTTTTATCAAGCATATATATTACCACAAAAATTTAACGTTGATAAACGAGTTTCACATTACTCAACATTAATTTGTGCGGAACAAATCGATAAAAATAGGGTATTACAATTATTACAAGAGCCGTTATATTCTCCTCGGTTATTACAAGAAGATATTGCATATATCCAAAAAAAATTCAAATTAACACCGCAAATGTTTTCCGAAATTATGCAATCTCCTCCAAAATCACATTTGGAATACAAAAACGTATTTGAAACTATTGCTATTCTAAAATTGTTTAGATTACATAAAATATTTAAGCGTTTTATCAAATTGTAATTACCTTTGTCAGATTAAACCTATATTTTATCTATTTTTATACAAAAAAATTATATGAATATTCGATTTGCCCTTGTAGGTTGTGGTAGAATAGCTTCGAAACATGTTGAAGCTATTAAACAAAATAATTCAAAAGCATCTTTAGTTGCTGTTTGCGATATTGATATATCCAAAGCACAAGCAATTGGATCAAAAGAACACATTCCTTTCTATACGAATTTTAATGAAATGTTAGAAAAGCATCCCGAAATAGATGTAGTTTCAATTTTAACAGAAAGCGGTAATCATGCAAAACATGCTATTGAAATAGTATCAAAACACAAAAAACACATTGTAGTTGAAAAACCAATGGCTCTTAAATTAAGCGATGCCGACGATATGATTCGAGTATGTGACGAACAGGGAGTAAAATTATTTGTAGTTAAACAAAATCGGTTTAACTTACCTGTAATAGAACTTCGCAAGGCCTTGGAAGAAGGCAAATTCGGCAAATTAGTAATGGGAACCGTACGTGTACGATGGTCGCGTAACCAACAATATTATGACGCTGACAGTTGGCGAGGTACATGGGCATTAGATGGCGGAGTATTTACAAATCAAGCAAGTCATCATATTGATTTATTGGAATGGATGCTGGGAGAACCGGTTTCGGTATTTGCAAAAAGCAGAACAGCGTTGGTTGATATTGAAACCGAAGATACCGGTGTGGCAGTTATAACATTTGCAAATGGAGCTATTGGTATAGTTGAAGCAACTACTGCCGTAAGACCCAAAGATTTAGAAGGGTCTCTTTCGATTTTGGGTGAAAAAGGAAGTGTAGTAATTGGTGGTTTTGCAGTAAATGATTTGCAAACCTGGAATTTTGTAGACAATACCGAATCGAAAACCTCAACTGAAATACCACCAAATGTATATGGATTTGGACATGCCAGATATATTGAAAACGTATGCGACAATTTACAACACAATCAAAAAGCTTTGGTTGATGGCTTAGAAGGCAGGAAATCGTTGGAACTTATTAATGCAATATATGAATCTATAGAAACAGGAAACGAAGTTTTTTTAAAATTCAATCCTTCTCATTCTAAATTAGGAAAGTAAACATGAACATTCTACAATCGGGTATCAAAAATGTAACAATGGGCGAAAACATTACAATTGTTGAACCTGTAAATATCTACGGATGCACTATTCACGACAATACGTTTATTGGTCCATTTGTAGAAATTCAAAAAGATGTTACCATAGGTTCGCATTGTAAAATTCAATCACATACATTTATTTGCGAATTAGTAACTATTGGCAACAATTGCTTTATCGGACATCATGTGGTTTTTATAAACGATTTATTTGAAACAGGAGGTCCGGCTCAAGGAAAAAAAGAATTGTGGAAATCGACACACATAGGTAATAATGTATCTATAGGTTCTAATGCAACAATTTTACCCGTAACAATATGTGATGGCGTAGTTATAGGAGCTGGTTCGGTAGTCACAAAAAATATAACAACAAAAGGGGTATATGCAGGAAATCCTGCAAAATTAATTCGTACGTTATGATTCCATTTGCAGATCTTACATTGTTGCATACTTCTATTCAAGATAAAATTGATGCAGCACTAACACAGGTTATACAAACTTCAAATTTTATAGGTGGAGAAATTGTAACACAATTCGAAAAAGAATTTGCTTCATACATTGGCATAAAGCATTGCATAGGCTGTGCAAATGGTACCGATTCTATAGAGATATTGTTGCAAACATTAGAAATTGGCAAAGGAGACGAGGTTTTGGTGCCAGCTATTTCGTGGATTGCAACCTCGGAAGCAGTAAGTTCGGTAGGAGCTACTCCAATATTTGTTGATGTAAACCCAGAATTTTACACTATAGATGTATCAAAAATTGAAGTTGCTATTACTTCCAAAACGAAAGCTATAATACCGGTGCATCTTTATGGGCAAGCAGCTGATATGGATGCAATTCTTTCAATTGCGAACAAGTATGATTTATATATTATTGAAGACTGTGCACAAGCTCATGGAGCAGAATATAAAGGAAAAAAAGTTGGAACAATTGGCACCTGTGCTTCGTTTAGCTTTTTTCCGGGCAAAAATTTAGGTGCATTTGGTGATGCAGGTTGTTTGGTTACCAACAATGAAACAATAGCTGAGAAATCACGAATGATAGCAAATCATGGACAAAAAGGCAAACATAATCATATAATTGAAGGTAGAAACAGCAGATTGGACACCTTGCATGCAGCTATTCTTTCAGTAAAATTACCATATCTTGACACGTGGAATGCACTACGGATTGAAGCTGCAGCAAAATATTCAAAACTTCTAACAAATTCGCCAATTCAAATACCTCACATACTACCAAATACTTCACATGTTTTTCACCTGTATGTAATTCAAACACAACAACGCACAGCATTGCAAAATGCACTTACTCAACAACAGATACAAACGGCAATACACTATCCTACCGCATTACCATTTTTACCTTGTTATTCTGAAAAAAATTATTCTGAAAAAGATTTTCCAATAGCGTTTGCTATGCAACAAAAAATTCTTTCATTACCTTTATTTCCGGGCATTTCAGATGCGCAGATAGAAGAAGTGTGTAAAACAATTCTAGCTACCCTATGAAAGCATTAATTATATGCAATGATTTTCCTCCTCTCAATTCTATTGGTGCCGATAGACCATATAGTTGGTATAAATATTTTAAAAAAAATGGTATTGAACCAATAGTTGTTACAAAAAATTGGAAAGGAGAAATTCAAAATTCATATGATGTTATTTCAAATATTTCAAATACTTATAACACAGAACAATCAGAATTAGGCTCTATCATCAGAACACCTCACGCTACAACGTTACCGGAAAAAATAATCAAATCATGTGGCATCAAATCATGTGTTATATTTCGAAAGGCTATTACTTTTTTATACAAATTATTATCGTTTCACTGTTCGTTTTTTGATCAACATTACCCTCTTTACAAAGCTGCAAAATCATTTTTGAAAAAAAATAACGTAGATATAATAATTACGAGCGGAGAACCATTTATTCTAAACAAATACGGCTTTTTACTATCACAATCATTTTCATTGCCATGGATTGCAGATTATAGAGATGGTTGGTATTGCAATCATGTAACATCTATTTCAAACAATGCACTCACAAAAATTTTACGTTGGAATGAATATATGTGCGAAAAGAAGTGGATACGCCAATCAACAGCTATTTCAACGGTAGACCCTTTGTTGGCAGAAACTCTTAAACAAATGCATGCAAAACCCGCTATTGTATGTTATAACGGATTTTGGGAAATATATCCTACTGCTCAACACACTTCGACATTACCAGTAACATTATGTCATACCGGTACTCTTACTCCCGGACAACGTGTTGAATTTTTACTTGAAGCAGTAAAAGAACTAATTGAAGAAAAACGAATACAAGAAACAGATATTTCTATGCAATTTATTGGTTTAGAATATTTTGAAGAACAGTACAAGCGCGTTATCACATACTCTTCATCGCTTCACAATTGTATAAAAACAACTCCACGAGTTCCTTATAATGAGGCAATCAGAATGAGTCAATCTTCTGACTTTTTAATTAATTTTACCGAAGAACATAATACTGCTATTTATGCCAAAACCTATACTTACATGGCGTGCGGAAAAAAAATACTTGTATTACCTACCGACAATTCATTGTTAGAAGAAACAGTAACAAAATATTCATTAGGCAATACGTTTACAGACAAACAAACATTACAAAATTTTATATGTGAAATGGTTGCTGCTAAAAAAAATGGAACTTTAGATACGAGAATTACTAATACAGCAGGACTTGAATTTTTTTCGCGAGCACATCAAACAAAACTATTTTCTGAAGAAATTAAAAAAATAGTATCATGCTAAAAATCCTGCACATTTATATTCAATTAAATTGTGATTAGATATGAATTTTAAATAAATTTGTTTTTATACTTTTGTAAGTTTAATACTGAAGTTATGTTAAAAAGAATAATTCGAGAATTTTTTTTTAAAATTGGATTTTTCCCGCCATTCTCAAAAAGCAAAGACAATGCAATTATTCTTATGTATCATGGTGTTGATTCCATTGGAAGTAAATTATTTAATTCAAGACATGTCTCAAAGTCAGTATTTGAAAAACATCTAATATTTTTAAAAAAAAATGCAAATATTATT
>MWCJ01000108.1 GCA_002069975.1 Bacteroidetes bacterium ADurb.Bin217
AAAAACCTTCATTGAATATCGAAATTATTGATAATGAAAGATTAATAGCTGCTGCTTAGGTCGAATTGACGTTAATTATTTTAATTGAAATAGGTGTTTCAAAAAAAAAAATACACTTTCAAAGTAAGTTGTTTTATTTGAATAACAAGAAAAAACTATTTCAATAGATTTTGGTATGAACGTATTAATGTATCAAATAATTTGTCTAAAGAATTGTCTATTTGTTGAAAAGAGGGCGTTTTTGTGTAAAAGTCAATAATTTCATGCACTCCTTCCGCAAAAGGAATTGTACACGTAAAGTCCGGGACAAATGCTTTGATTTTTGAGTTGTCGAAAATCATACTATGTGTTTTGTCGCCAAGTAAACTGTCGCCTATTTCTTTGTTGTGTTCTGCAATTATTGTAGATGGAATATATACAACTTCCGGTGTTTTATTTACTGCATTACCTATGAATTCGTATATTTGATTCCATGTAAGCCATTCGTCAGAAGTTATGTGAAAAGCTTCTCCTAAAGTTTTAGAGTTGCCAAATAATCCAACTAAACCTTTTGCAAAATCGCGAGCATGGGTAAGTGTCCATAGAGAACTACCATCGCCGTGAATTACTATAGGTTTGTTTTGTGTAATTCTATGTAATACAGTGTAGCCACCTTCTATGGGAAGCAATGTTTTGTCGTATGTATGTGATGGGCGAACAATAACAGCGGGGAACGAATGGTTGTAAAATGCATCGAGTAAAACATCTTCGCATGCAATTTTATTTCGCGAATACTCCCAAATAGGGTTTTCGCGGACAGTGTTTTCTGTAACCGGTAAGCTTTGTGGAGGTGTTTGGTATATAGATGCCGAACTTATAAAAATATATTGTTTGGTTTTATTCTGAAATAAGGCAATATTTTGTTCAATATGTTCGGGTACAAATGATATAAAATCTATAACAACATCAAATTCATATGGTTCTAATGTATGTTTACACGCTTCAAAATTGCGAATATCTGCAGTAATTGATGTAACACCTTGTGTTGGACGAATTGATTGTGAATAGCCTCTATTAAGATGAAACACATTCATGCCTCGAGTTACAGCTAAAGCTGAACATGCTGAACTTATTATACCGGTTCCACCAATAAAAAGGATATTCAAACAAAAATGTTATATTAAAATAAAATGTTCTTGATCGGTAATTTTTTCGCAATATCTACACAGAAGCGATACGGGAGATTTTTCTATAACAGTAAATTTAGGTACTACTTTTTCGTGATTTGTAATGCATTGAGGATTAAAGCATTTTGTAATGCCTTCAATAGAATCGGGAAGCGAAACAATCATTTTTTCAACCACTTCATAATTTTTTATAATATTAAGCTTTGCTTCGGGAACTATTATAGCAATTTTGTTTATATCATCTTGCTCAAAAAATTTATCGGAAATTTTTATAATTGCCTTGCTACCAAGTTTTTTGCTTTCTAAATTTGTTCCAAAAGTTATTTGCGAATGAATAGTTTCGAGCTTTAGTATAGAAATTACTTTAAATAAACTTTCGCTAGGAATATGGTCTATTACAGTCCCATTTTTGAGTGCACTTACTATAAGGTGTCTTCCTTGAATATCGCCCATGATTACCAAATTATATATTAATACCTAATAAATGACAAATAATAGCTTGACGAGCGTATACCCCATTTTTTGCTTGTTCAAAATAATATGCTTTAGGACTTGCATCTACACACATGCTAATTTCGTTTACACGGGGTAGCGGGTGTAGTATTTTCATGTTTTCTTTTGTGTGTGTAAGCATATCGTTTTTAAGGACATATAAATTTTTAGTTTTTTCATATTCCATAGGATCAGAAAAACGTTCTTTCTGAACCCGTGTCATATACACAATATCACTTATATCTAATACTTCTTGCATATCGGCATGTTCCGAATATGCAATATTATGTTTAGCTAAAGTTTGTTTGTATTCGTTAGGTAATTTAAGTTCAGGAGGCGATACAAAATAGAATGTAGGATTGTAGTTCATCATAGCCATAATGAGAGAATGAACAGTTCTGCCGTATTTTAGGTCGCCTATAAGTGTTATTTTTAGATTATGTAGAGTGCCTTGTGTTTTAAGTATAGAATACATATCTAGCAAGGTTTGAGTTGGATGCTGATTGGCTCCATCGCCCGCATTGATAATAGGTACCGGAGAAATTTCACTTGCATATTTTGCTGCACCTTCTAACGGGTGACGCATTACAATTAGGTCACAATAGCTGGCAACCATTCGAATAGAGTCGTGGAGCGATTCACCTTTGGTAGAACTTGTGGTGCCAATATCTGCAAATCCTATAACTCTACCGCGAAGACGATTTATGGCACTTTCGAAACTCAAACGAGTACGGGTAGAAGGTTCAAAAAATAATGTCGCAATAACTCGTCCGTGAAGTAGATTTTGATAACTGTTAGCTTCAAATTCCGAAGCTAATTGAAGAATTCGGTTGTAATCATCGACTTTATAGTCGGAAATAGATACTAAACTTTTTGTTGTCATAATGTGGCAAATATAAAAAAAGCCGATTGTGTTTCAATCAGCTTTTTTTAAAATTTTATTTGTTCGAATGTAAATCATCAAATTGTATGTCGTTAAACTCATCGTCTCCTTGGGGGCTCGCGTATTCTTCTTGTTTATTTAATCTAACAAATTGAAAAGCCTCTTGCAAGCCTTCCATGAATTTTTCAAAATCTTCGCGGTACAAGAAAATTTTGTGTTTTTCGTAACTAAATTGTCCCTCGTTTTGAAATACCCGTTTACTTTCGGTAATAGTCAGAAAATAATCATTAGTTTTAGTAACCTTTACATCAAAAAAATAGGTGCGTTTTCCGGCGCGAATTGATTTTGAATAGGCATCTTCTTTAAATTCATTGTTTAGTTGTTCACTCATAGTTTCTCATTTTAATATTCTTCCTGTTCAAATATAGGTTATTAAACTAAATAAAAAAAATATTTTTTTGCTTTTCTTTAGAATTTACTAAAAATTATACTATGTGTTATATTAAAACAGGTGCTAAATTGTTGTTGATGTATAGTATCGAATATATAGTATTAAAATCAATATGCAGCATTTTGTTAGTTGTGGAATACAAAATATTATAATACACACATTTTTTAGAACACACGAAAAATTACAAACCGTTCAGTTGCCGACCTCGAAAAATTCTTTAATTTTTGCCTTATTGAAAGATTTCAAGTGTGTAATGTGATAGATTTAGGGGGAGAGAGTAGGAGGTTGTGAATTTTTTGTGTATTTGAAAGATATAAATAGTATTAAATATTCATATATATAAATAAGTTAGCGTTTATTGCAGAAAAAATCCCGTGCCTAAATATTACAATTAAAAAAATGTGTATTTTTAATGAAAAAAAGCGAAATGACAAAAAAAGATTCTATAAAAGTATTTAATGAAAAGCAAATTCGTTCGCACTGGGATGAAATACAAGAAAAATGGTTTTTCTCAATAGTAGATGTTGTAGGAGTATTATCGGAAAGTATTGACCCTTTAGCTTATTGGCGGAAATTAAAACAAAGATTAAAAGCGGAAGGAAATGAAACCGTGACGAATTGTCACGCTTTGAAAATGATAGCTGCTGATGGTAAAATGAGAACAACAGATGTTGCAGATACAGAACAGTTATTTCGATTGATATAAAGCATTCCATCACCAAAAGCTGAATCCTTTAAACAATGGCTTGCTCAAGTTGGACGAGAACGAATTGAAGAGATTGATGATCCGGAAATTGGAATTGAAAGATTAATGGAAACATACTTTAGGAAAGGGTATACTAAAGAATGGATTAATCAACGATTAAAAAGTATAGAAGTTAGAAAAGAGTTAACAGATGAATGGGAAAAACGGGGAGTTAAAAAAGGACAAGAATATGCAATTTTAACAGACGAAATAACTAAAGCTTGGAGTGGATTTTCAACCAAACAATATAAGAAACATAAAGATTTGAAAATCATTATATAAAGGGTATGAAGTTGTTTTAACTCCACCTCAAAATGACACACTTTATATTCCAATAGGTATAACGCCAGCATTTTGCCATACTTCTTTAGGTTGGATAGAATGTGTGTTTAAAGATGATTATTTGTATGTTAATGAGATTGTTATGGTTCCTCATAAATATTATTAGCTGATATAAGTATCAAAAATAATATCCTCTAATAAATAGAATTATTTGAACTTGTAGAGCCTGGCAAAAAATTATATTTGTAAAGAAATTTTGCCACAAATTTAGGATTTCATAGACTAAAATTTTAATGTGCACAACTATAATTGAATATGGAATTTATAGTATGAAATGTGTATTAAAATCTGTGAAAAACCAATGTCTGATTTTTTTGAATAAAAAAGGATTGCCCATTACGAGCAATCCTTTCATTAATTAGATTTTTTTACCTATATAAAACACATAGCCATAATACGCTTTATACTTCTTGTATAATTCATATTCGTGTCGTTCATAGGCTACCAATTCTTCTGCTGTTTTGTTGCCTTTATATTTTTGCAAAAACGGCTCTTGAACTTCAATTTGTAACTCATAAAAATGGTCTATCCAACATTTTTCCGGTAATATAAACGTAGCAATAGGAATATAACCATGTGTTTGCATGTGGGCAACTTTATGGGCAATGGTGTCGATTTCGGGATATGCATTCTGCCAAAAATCGGTAATTTCTTGTGGTCGTTGCTCGGTAAACCAAGATGCTTCGGTTACGGCGATATATCCACCGGGTTTCAAAAACTTGTTCCATTCTCGAATCCCACGTTCAAACCCAATATTATAAATTGCCCCTTCGCTCCAAATGAGGTCAAATTGTTCGTTGTCGAAAGGTAAGTTATCCATTGAACCAATTATACCGGACACTCTCTGAGCTAAATCTAGTTTTTGAGCATTAGTATTAAAAATGTCTATAAAACCGGGAAATAAGTCTAAACCAATAATATTGCATGTAGTGTTTTGTGCCAATACCATTGTTTGACCACCAGTGCCGCACCCAATGTCGAGAATACGGGAATTTTTGGTAAGGTTATCTACAAATTGTAATGCTTGTTTTGTTACTTCGGGACTACCCGGTCCTTGTCGTTCGATGCTTGCGAAGTATTCGCATATAAGGTTAATATCGAATTCGTGAATTGTTGATTGTTCTTTACTCATGATATTGTAATTTATTTTTGTTGAAACCATAGAAAATCAAGTTTCAACTTATTGTTAAAATATGTACATAGATAATACTCCGACAAGAATTTGCCTGAGTTTAATAAAGTTATAATCTTGTGGAAAATCCCAAAGATTATTTATTTAACGTCAACTCGACGTAATTTTTGAGTTCAGACCGCTTAGAGATAGTTGCCGATTATGAAATCAATATAGTCCAATTTCGATTACATCTCATTGTACTATTTAATTTCTATATCGGCATTTGTAAAAAAGATTCGATTGATAAACACGTAATCATATCGGGATATTATAAGTGTTTATCAAGAAGAAGATTGCTGTCTATAAGCGGTTTTGTAATGCTTTTTATAAGAATTCGATTCTCTTCGTTACATATTTTCAAAGTAGCCCGCTACATTTTCAAATATGTGCCTTGATAATCAAATCCTTATAAAATCTGAACTTAAATAATTACATCGAGTTGACGTTA
>MWCJ01000109.1 GCA_002069975.1 Bacteroidetes bacterium ADurb.Bin217
AAAATACAGATTAGGTTAGTGACTATCGACCTAATCTGTTATTTTTATTTTTTCTCGGTTACTAATGATATAAATTATACTATGTATCAATGAATGTGGGTTTCATCCAACCTTTAGAAAATATTATTTTATACAGATGAAAAAAATTTATTACATTTTATTAGCGTTATTTCCAATTGTTGGAAATGCACAAACAACAGAAAAACAACCTTGGATAGAAAAAGGTTGGTCAATCAATGCAAATATCGGCCCTACTATTTTTCTGGGAGATGTTAGTCAATTAAAACCTTTAGAAACTAAATTAGGATATGGCATTCAAATAGGAAAAGAATTATCACCATATTTAGATGCAAGAGTTCAATTATTAAATGGAAAATTAGCTGGAACAAAAGAAAAATACAACGGTGGCGGTTTAGCTAATCAGTATTTTAATGCCAATTTTTTCGATTATAGCTTAAATTTAAAATTAGATCTTTTAACTTTAACAAAAGGAGAAGCAGATCGCAAGTATTCTTTATATACGTATGGAGGAGTTGGTTTTGTTGATTTTACTTCAAAACAATATAATTTATTGACAGATGCAGTAGAAAACTCTGTGGGATATAATGCAAATGGAGATAAAACACGTGCAACTACAGAAATTATGTTTCCTCTTGGAATAGGTGTTGGGTACAATGTAACAGAACAATTAAACATAGGACTTGATTATTCTAAAAGATTTGCATTAACAGATAAAGTTGATGCTACAAAAGGTAAAACTAACGATATCTATGACTATCTGTCATTAGGACTTACATACAAATTTGGTGGTCCAAAAGATACTGATGCAGATGGTGTTGCTAATAAAGTAGATAATTGTCCAGATGTTGCGGGATTACTTCAATTTAATGGTTGTCCTGATACTGATGGTGATGGAATTAAAGATAGTGATGATGCTTGTCCAAACGAAAAAGGTATTGCTACACTTCAAGGTTGTCCTGATACCGATGGTGATGGTATAAAAGACAGCGAAGATAAATGTCCAACAGTAAAAGGTATTGCTGCATTCCAAGGTTGTCCAGACACTGATGGTGATGGTGTTGAAGATAGTAAAGATGACTGTAAAAACGAAAAAGGATTGGCGGAATTTAATGGTTGTCCCGATACCGATGGTGATGGCGTTAAAGATAGTGATGATAAATGTCCAACAGTAAAAGGATTACCAGTATTTAAAGGCTGTCCTGATACCGATGGCGATGGAATTGGCGACAATGAAGACAAATGTCCTTCAGTTGCGGGTATAGTTGCAAACAAAGGCTGTCCTGAAGTTAAAGCTGAAGTTAAAAAAGTATTTTCACAAGCCTTAGTTGGTATTCAATTTGAATCTGGTAAAGATGTTATTTTAAAATCTTCAAACACAATTTTAGATAAAGTAGTTACCGTAATGAAAGAAAATCCTTCATTCAATCTAGATATCAATGGACACACCGATAATTCGGGAGATCCTCAAAAGAATTTGCAATTGTCACAAAAACGTGCCGATGCCGTTAAATTATATTTAATGAATAAAGGAATTGATGCAGCTAGGCTAAAAGCTACCGGATATGGTGATACTCAACCAATTGCAGACAATAAAACCAAAGAAGGAAAAGCTAAAAATAGACGTGTAGAATTTAAAGTTGTTTTTTAAATACATACATTCTAATTTTTTTATAATATTATGTTTTGAAAAGGCTATCTGAAAAGATAGCCTTTTTTTAATTGTAATGTATAAAAATCTTGCAATTCAGTAAAATTGAACTTATTTTTACAAAAAAAAATCATGCGATTTATCCTTTTTTGTATATTCTTTGTTTCTGTTTTTTCAAGTTATGGACAACATAGCTTGCATGGGAAAATTGTACACTCACAATCTTTTGAGCCTATAGGTGGAGTATACATAGAAAATATTAGTAAACACATATTAACCGAAGCCGATACTGCAGGGTTATTTGCTATAGATGTTGCGATAGGAGACACAATAGTTTTTTCATCTATAGGCTACCATTGGAAAAAATATGAAGTTATAGAAACTTCTCATCAAACATTTGTTATGGACGAGCAAGTGTATGAATTAACTCAAATAATAAAACATGCTCCGCTTGATTTCGAGAGTTTTACTTACAAAATCATGTCAATGAAACCATATCAAGACACTTTACATTTGAATATGGCTTACGAAAAATATATTCCTATAAAAGAATATACTCCCGGGCAAATTGGAGTAGCAAGCATAGAGGGACCAATAACAGGCGTGTATAATGCATTTAACAAACATGCTAAAAATGCAATACGAGCTTCGGAATTGCATGAACAAAAGCACTATATAATACTTTCGAATAAAAAATTAACCAAAGAATTAGTGTTAGATGTCACCAAACTACCCCTCGAATTTTTACAAGAATTTATAGCATTTTGTGCATTTACAGACGAGTTTTTAGCACATGCTACCGAATATCAAATTATTCAAGTATTAACATACAAAAGTGTATTATTTAAACAGAAATACCCGAATATTACAATAACTCAATAAAACACGCTATTCACTATTTTCAAGTAATTGTACAAATTCGCTATACGTTATATCATCAGGTTTTAATAACGAATATGCCTTTTCTACAGTAGAACAATAATAACTTTTTTCGTCGGTGTTGTCAACAAACATATGTGCAAAAGCGGTGAGCAATGGCTCATCGACTAACCACACACTTGTTTTATGATTATTCACTTGCACATTGGTATTGTACAATTCTGTTATAGTTGGTAAATCTTTTTCGGTAAAATTTGGGATACATCCGGTAAGTATGATAACTAAAAAATGTATATGTGAATAACGAGCATCGTGTTTGTATGCTTCGTTTATTGCAATAGTATCGGCTAATTCCAGCACACCCGGATTGAACCGCACAATAGCAATATGCTTTTCGGGATACATAGTATATGAATTCATGGCACACCTGTTTGATGAGCAAAAATACGTAATTTATTCTACAAAAAGTAACTATAAGAAAAAATATTTACACATGATAAAATGATATTTATCATCATATGCGTATAAAAAAAACGTATATTTTTGAAACAATCTAAACTATGGTAAATGGCTGTCTTTTTTGACAAGTTGTAAATATAGTAACATGCGAACCTATGGAAGCTACCGACAGATTTGTATTACACCTTAAATCTGACGAACAAACTACCGAAATTACCGATGCGACACCATCTACCATTCGTGTAAGTACTACCTCAAATACTGTAACTGTATATACTACCGAAACACAAGGTACAATTACAATTCAAGATATTACAGGTAAAATTATTTCTTCGAATGCTATTGTAGGACAGGAAACAACTATAGCGGTGCAATCGGGAATATATATTGTAAAAATTGTAACACCAACATCTACACACACGCAACGAGTAATAATTCAATAAAAATAACACCACAGATTATGCAGCTACGATTTTTTTGCCTGTATAATCTGTGGTAACAATTAAAAAAATGTATATTTTTGTGAAACGAGAACTTTTAAACTAAAAGAATATGAAACACTTAGAAAAAAAACGAACATACGCAAAACCCGAAGTTACTAAAGTAGTAATAGATAATCAGATTTCAATGGTAATGATGACTGATCCAGAACCACCTTTAGACCCAGGATATAATATTCAAGATATAAATTCTAATCCCTACAAAATATCAAAAGCATAAAAAAAAGGCTGTCAAAAAAAATTGACAGCTTTTTTTTATGGTATATATGGCGTTATAAACTATCGCCAAAATCTTGTTTAAATTTAGCAATTAATTTTTGTGGCCAATCGCTTGTTGGTTCCAATCTACCATTAAAGAATCGCAACACTTTAGGTTCTTCAACAAATCGTAAACCTCCAACTAATTCTCTATTTTTAAACAACCAATTCATACGATCTACCACAAACATAGTTTGCGACAAGGTAAACACCCTACGCGGAAATGCCAAACGTAGTAATTCAACATCTGCCAACAAATCTTCACCATTTTCTAAACGCACACTCGAAATGGTACCACGCTCCATACCTCTACAACCAGAAATTATGTAGAATGCAGCAGCCAAAGCTCCGGCAGGGTATTCTTTTTGTGGCACATGCGACAAAAATCCTCCGGCATCAACATGGCAGCCTAACGCACCGGCAGGTGTAACTACAGGAACACCTAATGCGTCAAGTTCATCTACTGCATATTTAATAAACGAAGGCGATTGACAAATAACTGTTTCGTCAAGCGTTTCGCGTAAACCAACTGCCATAGCCTCAATTTCGCGTATACTCATTCCACCATAGGTTAAAAACCCCTCGTACAAGGTTACCAAATCACGCATTTTCATATACAAATCATGATTGTTGGTACATATACCACCACCACGAGTTGAGCTCACTTTACGACTCGAAAAGTAAACAATATCTGCCATTCCGCACATAGTAAGCAAAATGTCTTGAATACTCGATTGTTTAAATTCTTCTTCGCGTTGTTTAATAAAATATGCATTTTCACCAATCAAGCTGGCATCGAGAACCATGAGGATATTGTTTTCTTTTGCAATTTTATGCACCTCACGCATATTTTGAATAGAAAATGGTTGTCCGCCTATAAGATTGGTTGATGCCTCCATGCGAATAAATGCAACTTTTTCGGCACCATATTGTGTAATAAGAGATTGTAATTTAGCTATATCAATATTACCTTTAAACGGATTACTACTTTTAATCACTAATCCTTCGTCGGTAAAAATTTCGAATATAGTACCACCGTTAAGCTCCATATGAGCTTTGGTAGTTGTAAAATGATAATTCATAGGAATAATATCGCCTTGTTTTATAAAAGCTTGCGATATAATATTTTCGGCTGCTCTTCCTTGATGCACCGGCAAAACTAATTGTTTACCAAATACCTCTTGCAAAGCCTCTTCCATTTTGTAATAACTTTGCGAACCAGCATACGCATCATCTGCCTGCAACATAGCCGATACCTGATTATCACTCATAGCGTTTGTACCGCTATCGGTAAGCATATCTAGAAAAATATCTTTGGTATTTAATAAAAAGGTATTATACCCACCTTTTTGAATAGCTTGAAATCGTTCATCAATAGGACGCAAATGAAGTTTTTGAACTATTCGAACCTTGTGCAACTCAATTGGAATTTGTTGACCATTACAAAATTTTACAGTCGGAGAATTATTACTCATAAAAAAAATATAAAAAAATCATTATTAACCGACTAAAATCAATAATCGTTATTTTACTCATGTAAATTATTGATATTCAAGTCGAAGTTGTT
>MWCJ01000110.1 GCA_002069975.1 Bacteroidetes bacterium ADurb.Bin217
AGTTCTTATTATTTTTATCAAAAACTAAGATACAAAAAATTAGCGGGCTTATACTTTTACAAACATACAGCCTACTTTATGACTATCTTCTATCTGAACAATGCCGTCCCAATAGGACTTTGTTTCGTTGTTATTCACATTTCTACCAAAATATCATCCGACAATATTTTCTAACAATGTAACATTGTAAAGAGCAACCACAAGGGTTTGCCCCTACTTTATGAACTTGTAACTTTATGAACTTTCAAACTCAAACTGCAATCTTTCAACAAAACATAAAAAACTTACAACATCATTTATTTATATCAATTATTTTATATATTTTAGCAACAATGAATATGTAGATGAGAAAACTATTGTTGTATATATGTATCTGTTTGATTGCTTGTACTCCTATTGGCGTAGTAGCTCAAACAATTCAAAATGCTAAACCGCATTTTTCCTATTTTTCTATTTCTGATGGCTTATCTCAAAATAACGTAAGTTGTATCTTTCAAGATACCAAAGGGTTTTTATGGATAGGAACCCATGCAGGACTGAATAAATATAATGGTAAACAATTCGAAAATTTTGTAAACGACCCCGAAGATTCATTATCAATTTCAGATAATACCATATTTGGTATAAGCGAAGATATTGAGCAAAACATATGGATAGCAACAGAAAATGGATTGAACAAATATAATAGAGAAAAAAACTACTTTGAACGTTATTTTTATAGCAAAAAAAATCCTCAAAAAACTATCAGTGATAATCTTATTCACACCGTATATTGTGATAATGATGGGAATATTTGGATAAAAACACCTGAAAGTATTGACAAGATTAACCCCTTAACAAAAGAAATTCGAAAATATAAATATGAGGTAAGTGTTTTTTCAAAAGAGTCTGACAATTATATTCACCCGTTATTTCAAGATTCACAAGGTACGTTATGGTTTGGAACAAAAGAAGGACTTGGCTATTTTGACCCCGAAGCAGATGAAATAATTTTTTACCGCCACGATGATTTTAGGAGTAATTCACTGAGCAATAATGAAGTACGATGTATTTTCGAAGATTCATACAATACTATATGGATAGGCACCAGTAATGGATTAAATAGTTTTAATCGCCATACCAAAAAATTTTCAAGCTTTTTTTATACACCAACGTCACTCAATACCATTAATAGTATAATAGAAGGAAAACCCGGAGAATTATGGCTTGGAACCAATAACGATGGGTTATTACAATTTTCTATTCAAAAGCAATCCTTCACACATTATATACATTCGTCAATTGAAAATAGTATATCAACCAATCAAACTAATTGTATCCTAAAAGATCGCTCAGACATACTTTGGATAGGAACAAGAAACGGATTAAACAAATTAGATATTAAACCTAAAAAATTTACTATTGTTACAGATAATTCAAAAACTACTGATGCCTTTTCAAATACCACTTCCATTTATGCAAATAATTCATTTGTATTTATTGGAACAAAATTTAATGGATTATATGTTTATAACACAACAACTAAAACATCAAAAAACTATTCAGTAGTACTTAAAAATTTCCCCGATTCATATATAACCTCTATCTATCCACTTTCTGCCAATGAAGTATTGATTAGCGGTGATAATTCATTTATTGTATTTAATGTTATTACACAATCGTATGAACCTATTACACGGAGATTTCCTGAAATATCTGAATTCCTCAAATACAATAAACGCATTCGATGTATTTTGGCTGATAAAAAACAAAATATTTGGATAGGAACGAGCAATGGAGTTTTTGTATATTCAATACCAACAAAAAAATTAGTGCATTACGAAAATAAAGCATACAAAGAATTACTTTTCAGCTCAAGTATTATTAATACACTTTTTGAAGACAGTAACAATACTATTTGGATAGGAACAGAAAAAGGATTGACAAAATATACACCCACAACAAAAGAATTTAGTATAGTAGCATACACTAAGAATTTATCATTCCAAAATCCTCATAATAAAGTATATACACTATGCGAAGATAATAATAAAAACATATGGATAGGAACCAACGCCGGCTTATTTAAATGTAATCCGGACAATGAAACAAGCGTAATATATACTGAAAAAAACGGATTACCTAATAATCAAATATTTGCCATTTTAGAACATAATCATGTATTGTGGATTAGTACAAATAAAGGATTAGGCAATTATAATATTAAAACTAATGTATTCAAACGTTTCTATCCTTCCGATGGAATTCAAGGATACGAATTTTCACAAAATGCATCATGGAAAGCATTAAATGGAACTATGTTTTTTGGTGGAAACCAAGGAGTTAATATGTTTCACCCCGATTCAATATATGATAACCCAATTACACCAAATTTGGAAATTCAAAAAATTGTATATTTTGTTAACAACGAAAAAGTTACAATTACTATACACGATAAAAAAACAATACGATTACCGTGGAAAAACAATACTGTAAGTATTCATTTTGCTGCATTAGAGTTTACGCAACCGTTTAAAAATCATTATAAATATATTATTGAAGGCATTGATAAGGAATGGCATGATATAGAAAATCAAAATCAAATAAATATTTCGAATCTTCCTTCGGGTAAATACACCTTAAAAATATTAGGTTCCAATAATGATTTAATATGGGGACACGAGCGAATACTTGAAATTGAAGTAGAAACACCTATTTGGAAAACTATTTGGGCTTTAATACTTTACGTTGTGGTATTTGCAGCATTACTTTTTATCTTTATTGAATCTCGTACAAGTTCACTCAAGAAAGCAAACAAATCGTTGACCGAAAAACAAGAAGCAGCATTAGAAATTGCAAAACAAAAAGAAGAATTAATTTTAAAAAATAAAAATATTACCGATAGTATAACATATGCCAAACGAATTCAATGGGCAATTATGCCATCGCGTGCAAAATTCAAACAATTACTGCCCGAATCATGCATTCTATATATGCCAAAAGATATTGTAAGTGGCGACTTTTATTGGATTACAGAAATTCAAGATAAAATATTTATTGCAGCGGTAGATTGTACTGGGCATGGTGTTCCTGGAGCATTTATGTCTATTATAGGATACGATTTATTGCGAAATATAACTAAAGAACGAAAAATATTTAAACCGTCGGAAATTCTAGATTATTTGAATAAAGCTCTGATAGAATTGCTTACCAAAAATGAAATGGAAGATGATACTGTAAAAGATGGAATGGATATGTCTATTTGTGTGTTTCATAAAACAAAAGGTATTTTAGAATATGCAGGGGCTTTTAATCCTCTTTATATAATTCGTGAGGGTAAAATAATGACTATTAAAGGAGATAGATTTTCGGTAGGTTTAGGTAATGAACACGAAGATGTGCCTTTTAAAAATCACATAATTAAAGTACAAAAAGGTGATACTTTCTATCTGTTTACCGATGGATATGCCGACCAATTCGGGTGGCAAACAGGTAAAAAAATGAAATTTCGTAGATTCAGACATATTATATTATCGATTTACAAATTACCTTTTACCAAACAAGTTAAAGCATTGCGTGATGAACTTCAAAATTGGAAAGGTGAATTAGAACAAATTGATGATGTTTTAATATTAGGTTTTAAACTCGACAATTATTTAGAATCGATGTATAATAAACCTACGGAGTAAATACATGTCAAAAATAATTTCATACAATGTAAACGGCATTCGGTCTGCTATCGATAAAGGCTTTGCAGAATGGTTAATACAAGAATCACCCGATATTATTCATATTCAAGAAGTAAAAGCTCTCCAAGAACAAGTTAATTTAAATACTATTATTTCTGCAGGTTATACCCCCTACTGGTTTGCTGCCCAAAAAAAAGGATACAGTGGAGTTGCCAGTTTTACAAAAACACCTCCCCAATCAGTTAGATACGGTATAGGTTCTGATTTTTTTGATGCCGAAGGAAGGTTTTTACAATTAGATTATACAAATTATACACTTATAAATTCATATTTTCCATCGGGTTCATCTGGTGATATTCGTCAAGAAAAAAAAGAAGAATATTTAGAATTAGTTTTTGATTATTGTGCAGAATTACTAAAAACACAAAAAAATATAATTATTTCCGGTGATTTTAATATCTGTCACACCCCTATTGATATAAACCATCCCGAACGACATGCCGGGTATTCGGGCTTTTTACCACACGAACGAGAATGGATGGACAGAATGATGCGTTTAGGATTTATTGATAGCTTCAGAATGTTTAATATGCAAGCTCATCAATATTCGTGGTGGAGTTATAGAGCCGGTGCTCGCGCTAAAAATTTAGGATGGCGTATTGATTATCATTTAGTAAGCTCACATGCAGCTTCTTTTGTTACACATGCGAGTATTCTCCCTCATATTGTTCATTCCGATCATTGCCCTGTAGTTATTGAGCTTGCACATATATGAAGCAACTTGAAAAACAAGACTATACATATGCTATACATCTCTTGTGTAAGGCATTTAAACACAACAAAAGTGTGTTGTCCGTTTCGAGACATTCCAAACGAATACCGGAACTTATGCGGTATTGCCTATATACAAGTGCATTACAAAACTTAGCATTTATTACTGATGACAAATCTGCAGTAGTACTTTGTACAAAGCCGCAATCAATCAAACCTAATTTAAAACAAGTATTGTATCAACTGAGGTTTATTTTATGTGGAATAGGAGTATTTCATATACATACAGTTTTGAAACGAGAATCTCGTATTCATGCACAGCACCCTACTTCACCCTATATACATCTCATGTTTATAGGGGTAGATGTTTCTTTGCAGGGACAAGGTATTGGATCTGCAATGCTTACTGAGATAAAAGAAATGGCGCAAGCAACAAAACTACCTATAGTACTCGAAACATCGACCACACAAAATATTGACTTTTATGTATCAAATGATTTTACTTTGTATACACAAGAAGAAATTGACGGATATATGTTGTATTTTTTTATATATCCAATCATTATTAACCGACTAAAATCAATAATCGTTATTTTACTCATGTAAATTATTGATATTCAAGTCGAAGTTGTT
>MWCJ01000111.1 GCA_002069975.1 Bacteroidetes bacterium ADurb.Bin217
ATTCACGTACAAGTCAAACGTATGTACCCCCGCTTCGAGGTCTGAAACCTTATATTTGTATAATCCCTTTATCATGTCATGCCACGAAATATGAAATATTAAGATACCATGTTATTGTTGTATTTAGACCCGGCTTTACTAACAACGTACCATCAGTTTTAATAGTCCACAAAATAGACTCATATGTACGTGATTGGATTGAAAACCCACCGCCATATTGTTGTACTACTGGTAATTTATTTACCTTACCTACTTGTATCCATGCTTCGGGCGTATATTTACCAAGCGTAGTTATTTGTATATTTAACAATGCTATTCGTGAACGTACAGAAAACAGTAATACTCCAACACTATCGACAAATGTATTACGCCCCTCATCACTTAATGTTCCTTCACTTCCAAGAAATTTGTCATCTACATATTTTTTTGTTGCAGGGTTGTAATCTGAAACAGGAGTATATGGGGTACTATTAAGGTGTCCTAAACCACCACCCATTCCCGAACTATACGCATCGAGTTTAGGGGTTACCCTCGCATCGACTTCTGTTTTTGAATATACGCTTAAATTTGAACGTGCAGCGCCTTTTTTGTTTGTGGGTATATCACTTAGCCCATTTTCGCCTTTCATAAATGGTAACACACTCGTTAACCACGTTAAGAAATTTTGCAGCGATACATTTACAGCAGGGGCATTTTTTTTTCCTAATGCTAATCTATAATTTTGGTCGTCTAGACTTGATAAATTAGCTAATTCAAACAGCTTACGACCTGTTATACTTAATATATCGTCATAGCATACTACTACCGTTTGAGTCCCTGTTACCGAACTGCCGCATGATACCTTTATAGTGTTTGCATCGAGTACCGTAAACACATCAGTCGTAGTTCTATCTATGTTATTTTCGTCAACCCATGATAATATTACATTTTCAGTATTTTTACCATGAATTAATTCAACCTCAAAATTACTATCGAGGTCATCGTTCGTGAATGTTAATGTTGTAAATTTTGCCATGTCTTTTATAGTTTGAAAATAAATTCGTCAAAATCAGTAAACCAATACTCATCATAGTCGAGTGCTGCATCGTCGTAGAATGGGCTATTAATTGTTAATATATCCCCATCATTTTTATTATAAAAATAAATATAAATAGGTTGTCCTGCACCTCCTATATATGTTTCGTTTTCGTTGTTGTAAATAGGTAGCAATGCAGGGACTTCTCCATACTGAACAGCCCCATGTATTGCCGTTATATTAATCTCTCTTTCCGTTGCTTCACATTTGAATATTAAAGTAAAATCTTTTGTTATGTTTTGTACTCTTGTAAGTGTTTTTTCTGTAATTAATTCATCATTAAAATCACTCATGTAACTGCGTAGAATTACATCGCCAACAAAACAAAATCTACGTGTAAGTAAAAAATCTGAATACGGTATAAGTTTGTAGGTATTAATCAATGAACCATCAGCCCAAACCTCACATGTGCAGACTTCGGGAGCTGTACCGATATAGGTAGCATCTAATAGAAAAGTTAAAGGATTATGAACTGCTAACAATTCACATTCATCTACATTACTCTGAACTATATCTAAATTACTTACTGCCATTTTTTAAACTTGTTAGTATATCGCTTTTTTGTTTTGCAAGAATCACATTTCCAACATTTTTTATTAAATCGTTTATTCTTTCATTCGTCAATACATCTGTAACTAAACCACCTGCATTATATTTGTTTGGAACTTTTATTCCTTCAGTACCTATTTTTCTTTGTATCAAATAAGCCAATGTTTGAGGCTTCAATTCACTTTGTATATTTTTTTCTCTAATCCAATCAAGTATTACCTGTCTCGGAGGCATCTTACCCGGCTTTCTCCCTATACTTAATTGTTCAGTATATTTTGCCCCACTTATTATAACTTTTATTCCCGTTTCTGTTTCTTCTTGCGTGCCTTTGAGTGATTGCTCCCATTCGCCTGAAGCACGAAGTCCTAACCTATTGTAATTTTCAATAAGTGCCGTCGTCGTTTCGTTTAGCCATTCTTGAACCTCTCTCATGCTATTGTTATATCACACGCAACAAAATCAGCGTTCAAATCAAATTTATTTATTTCTAATCTCATATTGCAATTACGAATCTCATATTGATTTTCACATGCAATAGTTGATAGTATTTCAGTTAGTTTATTTGCCAAATATTTTAGTCTTCTATCGTATTTCTGTTCCGGTGTTTCGTCTAAATTACTTTCAGTTTCTACCGTATATTCGCCGTCTTCGTCTTCGATTAATTCACTTTCACATTTTCGCCCTAATCCAATAACTCCCGTGTAAGCTATCTCAACAAGCTTTGAATTATCAAACACATGAACAGCGTTAAACAGAGCAAACATGATTAAATCATTGTTTTCGTATTCGTTCCAATCTATTACAGAATTTACGTATGATTCGCTAATTGACGGTATGAATATTATACCCTCGTTAACGCAGTATGTTCGTAATTTTTCTAAAACATCAAAGCTTTGCATGTTTTTTCATTTCTATTCGTTCAACCTCTGAAAATAATTTTTGAGTGTAGAGTTCAGTAATACATATCGCATAAGTCATTTTATCCACTTCTTGAGGTGTGCAATGAAATTGATGTGCTATTTGCCTTTTTTGTAAATACACGCCAAGCCCTTCAAATTTTTCTGCATGTTCCCACGTGTCATTCGTTTGCAACAAATATGCTTCTTTTTTATTTAGCTCGTAAATCTCTCTAATAAACCAACTTGCACCCCGACAATAATCAGTAAGTTTCATTTTGCCAATATCCTTACTTGTTATTTGTTCCATATGTTTTAATTGCTCAAAAAAAGTATACTCATTTTCTAATGAATACTGAACGTCTTTTATAAATCCAAACTCCAATTCGGTAACGTCTTTTATTTCAAGTGTATTTTCGGGAGTTGTGAATGCAAACGCATACTTCATTGCGAACAAATAAGGCTCTTTTATCTCTAACTCAATGAACTCTTTTACTGTTATATTTTTTAATTCTAACATATTTTAATAAATTATACAAATATACTTACAATTTACAACAAAAATCAAATAAATAGTGAAAATTTATTACTTTAAATTTAATAAGTTACAATTTGTAAGCGAAAAGAATGTTTTTAATTACAATCTGTAAGTATAGTGTCCGAGAAAATAAAACGATTTGTAAGTAAAATAATATGTTTAGCTTACATTATGAAAGTACACGCATATTTGACCGTTGCGAATTGTTACACAACTTACCTACAATATAGTGGGTAGCATCTATTAAGTGGTTTGAGCCGTCAAGTGGTATCTGCCCTTTTTTATCTATCCAACGCCAATTATTTAACTCTTTTATTAAATTAGTTGAGGTTTCAGTTACTACTAATTGATAGTTCATTAATAGCTTAATATACTCTAATACTCGAAGTTTATGTACACTCTCAATATTTAACCCGTAGTTTTTTAAATCGAGTATATGCCTCGCTCCGGAACTATCCGCAACTATTAGCCCATTATTCGTTATACGTGATTTTATTAATTCGTATAGTTCTTTTGTACTTTGCCCATTCTGATATATTTCTTCGTGTAGGTATATTTTCATATTAGTTCTATCAATAGCACATTTTACAAGTGCATCTGGGTCTTTTACTCCGAAGTCCAAACCGTAGGCATGTGGTAATTCTGCAAATGAACCAACTATCCAATTTTGATATATAGAGCCTTGTAAACGTCCAATATTCCCAAGCCCGTAAACCTGCCACATGTTCGCCCAATAGTCATTTATTATATTACCGTTGGAGTCATATCCTTTTTTATAATAAAGCTCTATTTCTGTTTTTTCTTCAATCGACAAATACTCATTGTCTTTGTATGTTAGTTTGAGAAAATCGCAATCAGAACGGTTTACAACTTCTTCATGTACCCAAAACTCATTATTCGGATTGAAGTCGAGATATACATTTTTTGCACGTGAGGTTATTTCTCGGTAAGTTTCAAAATTTGTTTTATTTGCTTCATTTATGAACAACACATCGGATCTCAAACCTTTTCCTATATCGGCTTTGTCAAGTCCGATAAACTTAATAAACGAACCATTTTCAAAACGATATAAAGTACCGTCAACCCATTGCGACCTATCGAACCGCTCGAATAACCGCATAATTTTCAAAAAGTCTTTGATTATCGTTATTCGCATTTTGCTCAACTCATCGGAGCAAATAAATATTTCTTTGTTCGGATTTGTAAATGCGAAGTCAATTAGAATTATAAGTATTGCCCAAGTTTTACCGGCACCCTGCCCACCTTGCACAACTCTAATTCGTTTTTTTAAAGCACATATTTTATTAAGTGATTTAGTCGCTTTCATTTAATGGGTTCGTTGTTATCAGCCCTTTTATTTCGTGAGTGTTTTTGTTTTCATTTTCTGTTTTGTCTTTCCAATCGTGCAAATTAATTAAACAAAATTTAGTAATAGAAGCATTTAGTTTGTCAAAAGCACCAAATTTTTTTAGTTTTATTTCTTGTATTTTTTGAGCTTTCTCTAATAGGTTCAAACACGACGTGTATTTTCCACTTAAATATGACGGTAATTGCACGTATATTTTTGCCTTTTCATGATATTTTTTTGGGTCAGCAACCATAAATATAAATTCGTCAAAAAATATGTTTTCATCATCTTTATTTAGCCAATCTATTATATCTTGACAAAACAATAACGCTACTTCTTCTGTCCAAATTTCTTTATTTGGTTGATATTCTGAACTGAATTGCTTACCGTCTGATGGTTTTATATTTTTATTTCCTCCTGGCATGATTAAAAGTTTTTAAATACTTCATGTTTTTTTCTTAACTTTTCTCCAAAGAAAAAACTATCGCACATTTCTTTATCGAAGTCGAACATATCGCTTGAATGAAATATATTATATTGTTCAACTTGTGCATTCATAGAAAAATTTCCGCTGCCG
>MWCJ01000112.1 GCA_002069975.1 Bacteroidetes bacterium ADurb.Bin217
GTTATTATGCCATCGTTTACGTTTGTTTCTACAGCAATAGCGTTTATACGGCAAGGAGCAATAATTAAATTTGTAGATTCCCGTGCAGACCATCCCGGTATGGACGAACAATTAGTTGAAGAGCTAATTACTCCTAAAACGAAAGCAATTGTTGTAGTGCATTATGCCGGTGTCGCTTGTGATATGGATGTAATTATGGATATTGCTACACGGCATAATTTGTTTGTAGTAGAAGATGCGGCACAAGCAATTGATTCGTATTACACAAATACCAAAGGAGAGAAACAAGCATTAGGAAGTATCGGTCATCTTGGAGCTTTTTCGTTTCATGAAACTAAAAACATCCAATGTGGCGAAGGTGGTATGTTGTGCATAAACGATGAGCGATTTATACAACGTGCCGAAATTCTGTGGGAAAAAGGAACAAACCGGGCAGAATTCTTTCGAGGCGAAGTAAATAAATATGGATGGGTTGATATAGGTTCATCGTTTTTGCCTTCCGAAATTAATGCCGCATTTTTGTGGGCACAATTAGAAAATCTTCAAGATATTCAACGTCGCCGCCTCGAAATATGGAATGAGTATAGATATAAGATATTAGATATAAGATATCAGTTCCCTGTAATACCAGAGTATGCAAGTAATAATGCACACATGTTTTACTTAGTCTGCTCATCGTTAGAAGAACGAACAGAGTTTATTACCAAGATGAAAAAGCAAGGGGTGAGTCCGGTGTTTCATTATCAGTCATTACATGCAAGTGAGTTTTATAAAGACAAACATGACGGGAGAGTATTACCACACGCAGATAGATATACCGATTGTTTGGTACGGCTACCTTTGTTTTATGAGGTAGATGAGAAGAAAGTTATTGAAATAATGGGAAATTGTTAATGAATTTAAAAACATGTTGAAAATAATCAAATCAAAAAAAGACATTATTTCTCTCATTGTAATTTCTATTATCCTTTCGGTAGGATTATGCGGTGCTGCACTATATATCAGTAATGAATACTTTAAAACACATGCATATTTTTATGATCCCGTAGGCGATTATAGTAGAACAATACCTTTTTATGAACGGATGCAACAAGAAGCAGATTTAAATCCGATAGCTTCTCGTATAAATTTTGCAAAAATATGGTTTCAAGCTGACCCTAAATCACCGTTTTTGTATATTCCAACTATTCTATTATATCCTAAATTATTAACTACTCCGTGGGCAATGATGCCTGCAATGTTTTTTGCACTTAGTTCCTTGCTATGTATGCTTGGCTATTCGTTACGTTTGCGAAATCAATCATTTCTTTCGGTAATATCTATACTTTTACTATTCTGCGCAGGACATCTTATGCTCAATCCGGAACGTGGCATAGCTGCCGGATGGCTCGATTTACCCGCTAGTTTTTTATTAACATCCGGAATTATAGCATTTCTTAATTGGCGAGACTTTCGAAATCGATATTGGCTTTTATTATCAGCAGTTTTTATCGCTTTAGCAAGCATGTCCCGGTCTACTATTATTATCTATGCTGCAATTCTTCTGTGTGTGCCTATTATACTTAGTTATATTGAGCAGCGAACTTCTCTAAAAACACTTGGTTTGTATATATTACTCATAGCAATATTTATCACTCCTTTTTATTATTATAGTTTTGATTTTAATTATAGGTATTACACGAGCTTAAATTCGGGAATAGCTGATTCTGTAAGTTCGAGTATTACATTGTTCATGCATACATTTTCTATAATAGGAATTGCATATATGATTGGTTTTGTGCTACTACTTTTATTTTTGTTTTATAAACATAGACAAATAGTAATACTTCAATCAAAATATTCAGTAGGTATATTTTTATGGATACTAGTTATATTGCCTATTTTTTGGGTATTTGTTCAAAAAACTGGAAATACATATCATGTGTATCTTACATTGTATTCTTTATTCTTTATTTTATTTTTAGGCATTACAAATTGGTTAAAAACAACAATAAACAAAAGTATATCATATAGCATTATTGTTTTTTACAGTATTACTATGATAAATTCATTTATAACACATTTGCATACAGCTCAAAATCCAACTTTAGAAGCGACGGATACGAAACAATTATATACAAATATTGCAAAGCATGTTGCCCAATTGCAACCAAACGAAACATGGCTTGCGTATTTTGCCGAAGATGTTACTCGAATTGCAAATGTTGAAGCATATAATCAATATGGTGTATATCCTAAAAAATACGCACAAGGTATATTATATTTTCATCATTCATATTGGAGGGCTGAGTATGGTGATATGTCAGATGCGGAAATTGCAGATTCTATAGTAAAGTTGTTACCGCACAATGTGTTTGTAATTATTCCTTATTCTCATCAAAGCATTGATTCAATAGTTCCGCAACAGTTTACTACTACACGTGCTGTATTACATAAGTCGTTAGATTATATAGTTCATAATAATTGGGAACGGTGCGATGGTTTTAAAACTTTAAAATATGGAAGTTTAGATGCGTTTTACAATAAATATTATATATTATTTGAATAATGAAAACACTTAATATTTCCATAGTTTTTTCAGCTATAATTGTGTTTATTGTTTCATCGTGGACTTTAAATAAAGGGTTTGGTGTAGGTGACGAAGCATATTTTTTACAGTTATTACAATATCAACCAAGTAATTTTTCAATAATTTCGGCACATAAATTTTTTCAGGGTTGGATTGGTGGCAACATTTTGTCTGTGAGATGGTTTGTGTTTGCAACAAGCATTTGCAGTGCATATTTATTTTCATTATCAGTATTTTATTTTTTTCAAAATGTATTTCCTAATCGCAAACAGAATGTGATTATTGCCAGTTTAAGTATTATTGCATTATATATTTTTTACATGCCAATTGGACTGGGAATTGATTACAATTCAATAAACAGAATTTTAACACTGTGTTCTATAGCGTGCATGCTTATAGCAATGAAAAAAGGAAACAAATTTTGGTATTTATATATTATTTCGGGAATCTTAATTTCATTACTTTTTTTTATACAATTCGTGAATTTACTTAGGCTTTATCAAACATTTTAGCTCCTCTAATGATTTTTGGAACATATTTAATATTCGAGAAGTTGAATGGAAAATATTTTATATTTTTTTCAATTATTCTATTTAGCTTTGCAGCAGTAAATATTTGCAAAACATTTTCTTATTCCGGTGGTAAAATTATGCTTACAGATTTTGAAAAAGAATTGTATAATTTTTCTCAAAAAGAGTTGCAATATAAAAATTGGGCATATTATTCTGAAAGATATTGGAGCACATTTGCATATAGTGGGTATATAGTATCATCACCTATGCTTTTGCCACAAAATACAATTATGCCAATAGAAATAGTTCCAGTTTTTGATACCAGTTCTGTAGATTTTTATAAAAAAAATACTCATTACCCTTTATATAATATTTATAATTCAGTTCCTGAGTTATTACAGTTTTTCAAGCAAAATTCGATTAAATATATTTATATTGAAAATAGTACTATTGTACCGAATAAATTAAAAAAATATATTAGACCTATAGTAATTAATAATACAAATGGTATATATAAAATTTCATATTGAAGCAGGTGAATTCTACAAAGATAAACACGATGGTAGAATATTGCCACATGCCGATAGATATACCGATTGTTTGGTGAGATTACCTTTGTTTTATGAGGTGGAGGAGAAGAAAATAATTGAAATAATGGGTAATTATTTCACTTCGTGCAATGAGCTCGCTAACGCTCGGTTGTTAATTATTAATAGTGAATGAATCCTTTAAAATAGGTATCTGATAAAGAGGTAGATGAAGTGATTCTTAAATGTTCTTTATGAAAATTCTTACCATTATTCATATCAATTTTCAAAAACATATAGTATATTTGTTTATTATAGCAATGCACGTTACAGTAATGTGCATTGCTGTAAAAATAATGTGATATGAAATTTTATAATAGAGAATCTGAATTGGCTCTGTTGAAAAAGATAGAGGAACAATCATTCCAAACAGCTCAAATGACTTTTGTGGTCGGACGAAGACGAATTGGGAAAACTAGTTTATTGTTAAAATCGGTAGAAGGCAAACCTTTTTTGTATTTTTTTGTGGCTCGTAAAAACGAAGCTCTGTTATGTGATGAATTTGTTGAAACAATAAAGCGTACATTTTCAAAGGAAATGTATGGTTCTTTCAAGTCATTTAAAGATATATTCGGATATTTGATTGAATTATCAAAAACAAATCATTTTACCTTAATTATTGATGAATTCCAAGAATTCAATTCTGTAAATTCGGGAGTGTATAGTGAAATGCAACATGTGTGGGATATGCATAAATCAGAAAGTAAGATGAACCTGATTTTATGCGGATCTGTATATTCTATGATGAAGCGTATTTTTGAACATTCTAAAGAACCACTATTTGGTAGAGCAACACAAAGAATTCAGCTACAAGAGTTTTCTATTCAAACAATAAAAGAAATTTACGCAGATTATTATCCGGCATATACTTCAGATGATTTACTAACATTTTATATGATAACTGGTGGTGTTGCAAAATATGTTGAAACTCTTGTTGATTCTGGTGTTTTTACTCATGAAGCTATTATTGATTATGTTTGTTCCGAACATTCGCTTTTTTTAGATGAAGGTAAAAATATGTTAATCGACGAATTTGGGAAAGAG
>MWCJ01000113.1 GCA_002069975.1 Bacteroidetes bacterium ADurb.Bin217
ATATAGTTCTATTGATTTACCAATTGTATATAAAAATGCAGGGTTGGTTGCAACGAGAAGGAATGACAGTACATTTTTTCAGATGATAGAACCCGAAACAGGCAATGTGCAATGGGAGTTGTTTCGAAAATTAAGACATGATAATCCCTTGTTTGAATATGAAATTTGGAAAGGATATCAATATGATAAATTTTTAATCATACCATTTTGGGGTATCGATGATAGTGGATTTGAGAAAATTAATTTAGAAACAGGTGAGATACAAGAATTTCCTGATACGTATAATTCAAGAATATCATATACCCTTTTGATTAGTGGAATGGACTCATTGTTTTATTTCACGGGCTGTGATGAAACAAATCCATTTGAGTATATTTTAGAAACAGATATATTTTATGGAAATATACTAACCGGTGAGAGAAAAAAATTATGTGATTTGCCTATCCAAAAACAGCATGATACCGATACGGTTGAAGTAGAAGTAATAATCCCTACAAAAATTAATAATCAAACGCATGTATTTATTGGGTATTCATATAAAAGAAAAGTGTATGTGGGATTGTATAATAAAGATTCTCAATCGTGGGTTTATACTAATATTGATTATGATATTGCAGGAATTAATAAAAACTATCATCTTTCATATCCCTATTTTTATCTTTCTACAGCTAACTCTAAGTATGAAAAATATTTCATTTGTGGAAATATTACAGATGGAACATTGGTTTGGACAAGTAGTATATATGGTACAAAATGTAATAATTTGGAGATAGATAATAAGCTCATTGTTTCTAATGATTATCATGATTCTACTATTTGTGTTGATAAGTATACCGGTAAACAATTGTGGAAAATAAATAAAAACCCATATGCATTTTTACAAGAACTTAATGGCATCATATATTTCGACAGTGGATATATCTACGCCTTTGATGCTGAAACAGGTGAATGGCTTTGGTATTTGGAGCCTCACGATGGTACCCGTTTCAATGAATGTAAAGTGGTACCCGGTAAAGATGGTAAGAAAGGGCATATTCTTGCATCATCGGATAAGCATGTATATTGTTTTGAGGCAATTAGATAAATAATACTATATAAAACAACTAAAAAAAATGAAAATGAAACGTGTAATTTTGATTTTTGGAATCGCAATGTCTTTACTATCATGTAAAAAAGACGATGTAATTAAACTACAAAAAAATGATGCAGGAGAAATTGTGTCAATGCCTTATGAGTGGGGAAATAATAATGGATTACCTTATGAATTTTTGGATACATATGTACGAGATAAAGCAATAGCATATCAAGGTAATGTAATAACAAGTGTGGTAGATGAAGATGGATTTAAAGTGAAAAGTATAAATGCAGAAACAGGTAAAAACAGTTTGGCGAAATTCTGAATATTTTTTTTATGAAGACCCTTTCATGAACTCGAAAGCAAGTTATGTGTATAACAATTATTTAATAATACCATATAATAATATTATGTATACTTATGATTTAAATAATGGAGATGAAATATTTTCTAAAGAATTTATATCCCTGAATAACAATAAAATAGAAGGAATTAATAATAACTTGTATGTTACCGATTGGAATGGTGATGATCGTATTTTTCATTATGATATAAAAAGTTCTAATGAGACAACTCTTTACGAATTTGTTGAAGTGTTTGATACAATGTCTATATCGTATCGAATAATGCACAGGGTTTGTGAGTTAAACAATAAGCCCTATGTAATACAAACGTATACCAAAAACTATAATAATCATGATGTTAAACTTAACAATGTTTATATCCGCTTATATGATATAAGTGAAAACAAGTGGGTATATGATAAACAAGTAGCAGCAGGATATGTTTCGGAATATGTATATGTATATAATAATTTACTCTTTGCATGTGTGTATCCTAGTTCTGTGTCGTATTGTATTGATATTGAAAAAGGTGAGGTGCTGTGGGGCGATGATTCAAATTATTTAGGTGAAGAGGTATTGTTTGATAATTCAATACTAATATCTTCTACTTCGTCAAATGGCATAAATGCAAGAAATATTGAAACCGGTGATATAGTTTGGCAAATTAAAGATATACATGGCTCATATATTCAGAAACTTGGAAATTATTTGTATTGTATAGCAAACAATAATCTTATGTGTATTGAATTTGGAACGGGTAAAATACGTTGGCGAATTTCTGCTCCTAAAAATGATTACTTTTATAAAGTAACTGTAGTTCCTGGTGAAAAACAAGGTGAAGGTAAAATTGTAGCTCAAACGCTTACTAACATGTATTCTTATTCAGAATATTCGGATACTATTAAATAAAAATTAACATGAATTTTGTACTAAGATTTTTTATATGTTTCTGTGTAAGTCTTGCTTTAACAAGCTGCATGAGCACTATTCTCAACACACATGTTCAGCATGTGGCTAATCTTCACGAAAAAGAAGATATATCTTTGCAGGCAGGGGTTGCCGCTCCAACAGGTACAGTAAGCGCATCGGCAGCATATGCAGTAGGTAAGGTTCTCGCTTTGAGTGCTTCTGCTCAGTCAAATTTACAAGGCGACTATTATGCACAAGCGGGTTTTGGTGTATATCGAAGAATTAAAAAGCATAATTTTTTCGAAGATTTTATTACCATAGGCTATGGTATTGGAACCGGAGCTCCCAATAAAGGAGTTTATATAAAGCAATATATTGATACTATAATGAACACGAAACCTTCGTTATCGTATCATAATACCGATAATCATGGGAGATATATTGTTGTTGCCAATCAAGTGAGTTTTTCTGCAGCAAACAGACATTTCCCCAAAATAATGTATGGTATAAGTCTCAAAACAGGGTTTTTATATTCGTATATATTCGAAAAAGTTCAGTCAAATCATTTGGATAATTTATTTTACAGTGTTGATGAGAGTGGGTATTCAAGTTGGGCAAGTTCATATATTTCGCCGCTTACATATATAAAATATGGTGGTAACAAGTATGTGTTTACCTATTTTCTTCAAATGCAAATTATAGACAACACTTTGGCTCCATTTACATTTCAATATACCGGAATGTCAAATCCGCTCCTCAGTACCGGATGTATGATACAGTTTAATTCTAAAAAACAATATAAGTATGGCATGGAACCCAAAGTTGTTCATGTTCCTCGTGCCGATATTGTGCAAGATAAACGATTGTCGCTTATGATTGCAGCCGGGTATAATGAACGCAAGAAAGAACTGTTGTATCATACATTTCCACACTATGATAGTTTGGCTTTTACGAATCCTACATCAAAGAGTACGCCTGTACTTGTACTTGGTGCTGAATATCAAATAAATCCGTGGGTTTCTGTGGGGGCACAAGCGAGTTATCAACGCTCATGGGGTGCATACGACGACTTTATTATGCTGAGACCAAATGGAACGGTAACATATCCCTATTCAATATTTTATACACACAATCAAGTAAGTGTGGGGGTTAAACCCTTGTTTCATATTGTTCATAGAGCACAGTTTGAATTATATTGTGGTGGAATGGCAGGAATCCTTCATAATTCTGTTCATTCTATTGCAACCCCCGATGGATTATCGGCTACTCGTGTTCACCCCTATACTACGGGGTATGCTCCGGTGTGGCAGGTTATTCCCCTGGGTGTTCGCTATTATCCTTTACCTGAGTATGGTTGTTCGGTAGAGTTTGGGTATCCACATGTTTCGTTAGTACAAGTTGGATTGCAGTATCGAATGTAGAATTACGTTTATGGATAGCAGATATAGAGACTGTAATATTTTTATTTTCAATTGTTTATATGTTTTTAACTGCGTATTTTTCAGTGAAGAAGTCTAACGACAGATTAGGAATTAGTTCACGAATATATTTCAATGGGTTCCACTTGGTAAAATGTTTTTCCATGATATTGTATTCATATTCAAAAAAATACTCATAATTCTTGTAAAAACACACATATTTTCTGTCAATAATTTCACACAAAGCCTTGCGTAGTACGAGTATTTGTATATATTTGCACCACGCAAACAGGTAGTAGATGTATGTTAATTTGCTGAATGATTACCATAGATGTGCTGCCTAAATACAACAGCCAAAACCTGAAAAAAAGAGAACCATGGAAGAGATTATTTGCGCAACGAATAATCTCTTCATTTTTTTTATCACAGATTATGTAAGCCCTAATATCATTACAATAAGGAAATTTTGTATACATGTAAGATATATTGCACTTTCAGACCGTACAATTCACCCTCCGTCTGCTACGCAGCCACCTCCCTGGAGGGAGGACTAATTCCCGAAGCATAGTGGATAACCGGGAACGAAAGTATAGAATAGCACTATTCCCTATTCGCAGTGTCCCCTCGAGGGGACTGTAGGGGTGAACATTTCAGCGGAAGGGAAGTGCCGTTAGGCGATGGGTGAAATAGATGTATGTTGCACTTTCAGTGCGAAATGGACTGATATTGTATATATTCCCAAGGCGTTGCCATTGGGCTAAATTAGAAATGGCTTTCAGCCATGTTATAATCCTTGCGGAATCATACAATTCTTTACATAAAAATATAGCACCGTACAATTCACCCTCCGTCTGCAATGCAGCCACCTCCCTGGAGGGAGGACGTATTCCCGAAGTTTAGTGGATAACCGGGAATGTATAGAATAGCACTA
>MWCJ01000114.1 GCA_002069975.1 Bacteroidetes bacterium ADurb.Bin217
TCAATTTGAATTTGCCCCTGAAAGTAAACAACTTCAATTATTTTATTGAGTAATCCTTATCCGAAACTCAGGTTAATAATTTAAAATTATGAATTATTCTTTGTTTGGCACAAAATAAAAATCTTGCGAAAGTTCTAATGCTTCGATAATTTGCACGGGCACTAAAGTGTTGTTGCGAAGTACATTAGTAGTGTATCCCATTGATTCTAATAATTGGATAACGTTTGTTCTATTTTCAGCACCGCTTAATTCTGTTTGAATAATTGGTTTAAATTTTTGTATTGTTGTGGTAAAATTACGAAACACTTCCGATTCATAGCCTTCAACATCGCATTTAATAAAAGCAAGTTGTTGTATGTCTGAAAATAATTCATCGGGGTTTCGCATAGTAACATCAAAAAAATGCAAATATTGTTCTTGTGCAGTACTTGCTATTTTAGTCATTCCATGATGCACTCGTCCATTGCTCACAGGTATTCCCATTTGCACCTTATCGGTTTTTGCTCCTAAAGCATACGGGAATAATGTAAGTTGTTTATACGTTTTCGGCTTACAATTTTTTTTCCAAATGTCGCCAAACAAAGGAATTGGTTCTACGGCAAACACGTTACCGGTTGCTCCCACTATTGATGCTAATTGTGTAGAATAATAACCTAAATTAGCTCCAATATCAATACATGTATCTCCGTGCTTTACAATGTGTTTTAAAAAATATAATTCAGGATACTTTGATTTCCACAATCCACATCGAATTCCTGTAATATACAACATACTAACAAGTCGTAAATACGTTGTTAATCCTAGTATGTTATACATACAATTTCGCAGAAAAGTAACCATTACTCGTTGGGTTCTAAATATTCCTTTCGAAACGATTCATATTTATCGGGAAAAAAGCGTTTTACAAACCAAGGCAACAAATATCTAGAAATAACACGTACCAATATCATAGTAGCTATAAGTATTGCAAATGCTTTAATTAATAATTCTCCCATACTTTTTTTTTGCAAAAATAGCTATTTTTTGAAATATGCGCCTATTTTACTATAACAGTTTGCACAACATACCTAGAATCACTTGAAATTTTAACTACATAAACTCCCGATGATAGTAGTGTAGCCGGAATTATATAATGCGAATCGGCAATAATTCCGCTTGCATACACCTCAACTCCCTTCGTATTATATATAGTAACACTATTTTTTTGAGAATCGGCATCAAATTCAATTGAAAGTTGTGATTCTACAATAGATGGGAACGCATACATGCTTGCCAATGCAATGTGTGTAATATTTGACTGAGCTTCAGCTATATTACTCATAGCAAGGATAAACGGTCCACTTTCAATTTTGGCAGAACCTTTAGGGTTTAAAACTTTTGGCAATTCTATTCCAATAAAGTAATTTGAATTAAGCCCTTCATTAGCATATAACACATATCTATTTTGAGTAGATGGTATTCGTGCTATTTCAATATTCTCGGCTTGAACACGTTTATACAATACATACGAATAAAAATCAAATCCTTCATACGAATCCCAAACAAACACTATAGAATCAGGTGTGTTTTGACGTTGCAAATTAATAGTTTTATATTCAGCTTTATGAGCACTCAATGCAGACTCTTCGCCACAATTATGAGTAGCAGAAATTCTGTATCGATACGAACGCTCATTGGGATTAGCAGTTGGATCGGCAAATAATGAAGGTGAAGTATATGATTTAATACCTATATTTTCATACACTCCAGGCTCATCAGATTCGCGATAAATTGTATAAAAATCAATTGATTGTGTATTTTCCTTTTCCCAAATTATTAAATTTAATTTAGATGTATCACCTACGGTAACCAACGAAATTTCAGGTTGTTCAAACGGTATTGCAGGAATAGTAATCGTTGCTGTACTTTTACATAGTGCTTCATCAATAACAGTTACACTATAATCACCGGCAGGTACATTTGATATATCTTCTGTTTTGGCATTATTACTCCACGTAATATCAAGAACTCCCGAACCACCTATAATATCTATATCAATAGCTCCGGCAGATGGGTTACAATTGGTTTCAACTATATCTTTTACAAATATAATAGGAGCCTTAGTATTATTTAAATCGAATGTTTGTGATGCAATGCACCCCAATGCATCCGTTACTCGCACTCCGTATAATCCGGCATTAAGTGCATCTATAGAAGTTTCAGTAGCTTGTGTCGTCCATTTATAAACATATGGAGCACTTCCGCCGCTAACATCAATACTAATAACACCATTAGATTCTCCACAAGTAGGTTGTGTTATTTCTTCGGTTATTACTATAGCTTGAGGATTGGCAATAGTAATTGTTTCAACTTTTATACATTGATTTGCATCGGTTACCACAACCCTATAATCGCCTGCCGGCACATTTTTAAGCATATTGTCTGTTCTAAAATTCGACCATTTATAGGTATATGGAGCCAATCCACCAGTTCCTGAAACTATAACATATCCATCACTTTTTCCCGCACAGGTTGGATTATGAATATCTGTTGAAACAGAGAACGAGCTGCAAATATTTTCTGCAAGCGGAGATTCAACAGTGAATGTAGCATAAACTTGTTGGCTCAAACCACTACTAGTTTTTGCTTGTAAAATTATAGTTGTAGCACCCGAAGTATAGGGAATTATTCCTAACACATTTCCTTGTACTAATGCCCGAGCAACAGCAGGATTAGTGGAAATTGCACTATATTGTATTTCATTAGCACCATTATATGTTATATAATCACTTATTGTATATTTTGTATTGAGAGCATTTCCTATAGTAATTGTAGCATTGCTTAATTCTTTTACTATAGTAATTTGTTCATTTATAACCGTTACCAAACAGCTGTCTACAACTCCCGGAGCCTGCATAACAGCAGCAGTAATATAAGTTTGACCTTCGCCAACAGCTATAATCGAACCATCGGTAGTTACAGAAGCCACCGAATTATTTGAACTCATCCAATACACAAATTTATGAGTTGTTTGTAACGGTTTAACATACGCTTGCAACTGTATTTGAGTACCTAATTGCATGGTAAGTTCCTGTTTTGAAATTACCACATCTTCAGCTTCTATAGGCTGAACCGTAACCATACAATAATCAACCAAATGCCCCAATTCAGTCATTACTTGAATTTCGGTACTTCCTATTTGTTTTGCAACAAACTCACCGGGCGATTTCATTCCAACAATGCTTGTATCCATTACATGCCATATTACATTTTTATTCATGGCAGTTATAGGTAACACCTCAGCAAATAATTTAAAAGGCAAAAGCGAAGGTGAAATTGTTAGTTGTTTATGAGAAATCACAACTGACGATGGCATACTACTTATATCTAATACCGTTACCCTAGTAGTATCCATTTTCGATCCATCTTCGGAAGTTATAGTAATTACCGCTGTTCCTAAACCATAGGGAACGATTTCTCCGGCTGCATTTACAATTGCAACATTTGGATTGGACGTAGCATACGAAATATTCTTGTTTGTTGCCTGATAAGGAAATATTGTATAATCAAGATACACTGTATCGGCCGTAGTTATAATATATTCTTTTTGAGGAATATAAACAGTATTTACCGGCACAAAAGGATCCTCTACCGTAACATCTATTGTAGCAAAAACACCTGATTCATCAGTTGACATAGCTTTAATAGTTGTAGTACCGGGAGCAATTGCAGTTATTTTTCCAAATTGATCTATAGTAGCTACTTGCGTATTGTAAGATGACCATAATAATCCGGTAACAGTTGCATCTTGCGGTAAAATAATTGCAATTACATCTTCAACTTGACCTACTTGCATTGTAGGGATTGCACTTAAGCTGATGCTTGTAATAGGTACAGTATCTACTGTCATAGTATACGTTGCGGTAATATTGGAACCATCGGTTGAAGCAGCCGATATAGTTGCAGAACCTTTACTCATAGCGGTAACAGTGCCTTGCTGGGTAACAGTTAAAACAATAGAATTACTCGTAGTCCAAGATAACGTTGTATTTGCGGCATTTTGCGGCATTATTTCAGCAGAAAGTTGAATTGAATCTCCTACTCTAAGACTTTGTTTCGCACCTTGAATATTTATAGAAGTAACAAGTTGTGCAAAAGCCCCTGAGGCTAAGACAACAAAAACTATAATGGCATAAATTTTTTTCATGGCTTTTTATTTAAAGTTATATTTGATATGACAAATTATAAAACAATTGCCCTACTTATTTCTAATTATTTGTGTATAAATTGAATTTTTCGTTCTTCTATTTTATAATACAACGGCACGGTAATTAAAGTAGCAATAGCAGCAGGTGCAGCTACTGAAATATATGCATCACTATTAAAATTACGTTCTTTCATGTAAAGTTTCACCACGTTGTTAATGGATAAACTTCCCCCTTCCTTTGCGAAGTGGAGCGCAGCGGAACGAAGCAAAGGAAGGGGGAAGTAGCATTATAAATGATAACTTGCTTAATTTTGTATTTTCTAAAAAACAAAAACATGAA
>MWCJ01000115.1 GCA_002069975.1 Bacteroidetes bacterium ADurb.Bin217
CAGAAACGAAGAAATTATGCAGCAAAAAGAAGAAATTGAGGTGCAGCGAAACCAAGTGATGTCGCAAAAAAATATCATCGAAGAACAACAAACCAATATATTAGACAGTATTCACTATGCTTGTAGAATACAAGAGGCGATATTGCCACAAGACGAAACTATTGAGGACTTATTCCACGACAATCTATTTGTGCTCTTCAAACCTCGCGATATTGTAAGTGGCGATTTTTATTGGTTAGGTAAAAAAGGTAAGAAAAAAATTGTAGTAGCCGCCGATTGTACCGGACACGGTGTTCCCGGAGCATTCATGAGTATGTTGGGAACTGCATTTTTAAACGAAATTATTGGTACGTCCGACGAGTCGCTTACCGCAGGTGATATTCTTAACAAACTCCGTGAAAACATCATAGTTTCGCTCCGACAAACCGGCAAATCCGGTGAACAAAAAGACGGTATGGACTTAGCTTTGTTTATGTACAACGAAGAAAACAACACCATAGATTTTGCAGGAGCTAACAATCCGCTTATCATAATTCGCGAACTCAGCACAGCTCCGGCTCTCGAAGAAAACGACAGAATAAAATTACAAGAATTCGAAAATGAAACTACGCACATAGCATATCAATTAATTCAAATTCAGGGAGATAAAATGCCTATTGGAATATATTCTGAACAAAAATCATTTGAAAGTGTGTGCTTTCAATTATTACCAAACGATTCACTCTATATATTCTCCGATGGATATCAAGACCAATTTGGGGGTGCGAAAAACAAGAAATTCATGGTTAAACGCCTCAAACAATTACTGGTAAACAATAAACTGAAACCAATGGCAGAGCAAAAATCCATACTCGACCAAGAATTACTCGCATGGATTGAAGAGGGCAAAACCGAACAAGTAGACGACGTGTTGGTTATTGGATTCCAATGTAATACTCTGGCATAGTATGTTTGCCTATTCTGTATCGGACATTTGCAGTATTACACAAAGCACATGTGTAGGCAATCCCAGCTCACGCATAGATTCAGTTTATATAGACAGTAAAACAATTCCGTCACACGCATCGGCAGTATTTATTGCTATAGTTGGAGCTAAACACAACGGACATTCGTTTATTTCAGAATTATACCACAGAGGCGTTCGCAATTTTTGGGTGCAATTGCATGCCGACTATCCCCTATTTGATGATGCTACGTATATCATTTCCGAACACCCAATACATGCCTTGCAACTTCTCATGGCTCACTATCGTGGGCAATTTTCTATACCTATCGTAGGAATTACAGGTAGCAATGGTAAAACAATTGTAAAAGAATGGTTGTACACTATAGCAAAACACTATACCGCTATAGCTCGCAGTCCACGGAGCTACAATTCGCAAATAGGCGTTCCACTCTCGCTCACCAGTCTAGATACACATCATACCATTGGACTATTTGAAGCTGGTATATCGCAACCCAACGAAATGAGCAATATAGAACTCATGCTCAAACCAAGCATTGGCATATTTACAAATATTGGCGATGCACACCAAGAACATTTTGTGGATATAGAACACAAAGTAGCAGAAAAAATGAAGTTGTTTGCTTCAGTTTCTACACTCATATACTGCAAAGATTATGAATTGATACACAAACATGCTCAAAATCTTGCTCATACAATATTGCATGCATGGTCGTGTACCGACAATTCTGCCGATATTTTCGTAACATACAGTAGCACTAAAACACATACCACTATTACACTCCGCTACTATGCAGAGTTGTTTTCATTCGATATTCCCTTTTGTGACAAAGCAAGTATAGAAAACGCGGTACATTGTTGTATTGCCGGACTGGTGTTAGAATTGCCAAAACAATTTCTCCGACATTTCGAAACACTACCACAAGTAGCAATGCGATTGGAACAAAAAAGCGGAAAACATTCGTGCACTATTATTAACGACAGCTACAATTCAGATTTACAGAGCCTTACGGTTGCATTACAATTTTTGTCGCAACAAAATCAACACCCAAACAAAACACTCATACTGTCGGATTTAAAACAAACCGGCACCGACAAACAAACATTATATAGCCATATTGCATCGCTCATACAAAGCTATGGCATAAGCAAATGCATTGGTATAGGACACGATGTGCAGACATATTTAAAACCACATATTCCCAAAGGTCTATTTTTTAATCGCACCATCGATTTTCTCGAAGCCTATCCTACTCTTCAGTTTCACAACGAAGCTATATTGCTCAAAGCAGCACGGGAGTTTGAATTTGAAACAATTGCAAAAAAACTTGAATTTCAGACCCATCAAACCGTATTGGAAATAAACTTAAATGCAATACTGTACAATTTACAATACTTCCGCTCTTACTTAGACGCACGCACCAAAGTAATGGTAATGGTCAAAGCCTTTTCGTACGGCAGTGGCAGTTACGAAATTGCTAATATTTTGCAAAACAACAAAGTCGATTATTTGGCAGTAGCATTTGCCGACGAAGGTATAGAATTGCGCAATGCCGGCATTACCGTTCCTATAGTGGTAATGAATCCCGAAACAGGCATGATGCAACAAATTTTTGAACATACGTTAGAGCCAAGTATTCACAATTGGTTTGCATTAGAAGAATTTAAACGTTATTGCAGTTCACACCCCGAAGCTATTCACCAGTGTCATATAAAAATAGATACCGGAATGGCTCGGTACGGATTTGCTCCTTCAGAAATTACGCAACTTGTAGAAGAACTCCACGCAATTACAAATTGCAGCATACGTTCGGTATTTTCGCACTTGGTTGGCAGCGACGATTCACAATTCGATGCGTTTACCGAACAACAAATATCTACCTTTGTACAAAGCAGTTCGCATATATGTGCACAGTTTTCGTATCCAATTTTGCGACACATTTTAAATTCGGCAGGTATAGAACGCTTTAGTACTTACCAATTCGACATGGTACGCTTAGGCATAGGTTTGTATGGTATAAGTGCCACACACGAAAACAACTGTATGCACATAAGCACACTCAAAACATTTATATCGGAAATTAGAACCATGCCCGCAGGAACTACCGTAGGCTACAGCAGAAAAGGCTCGGTGAAAAGAGATTCACGCATAGGAGTACTCCCCATAGGCTATGCCGACGGACTAAACCGAAAATTGAGCAATGGCGTAGGCACAGTGATAGTAAACAACACAGAAGTCCCTATAATTGGTAATATATGCATGGACGCAACCATGATAGACCTTACCGATGTGGATGCCGAAATAGGCGACGAAGTAATACTTTTTGGCAAAGATTTGCCCATAACCCGTATGGCAGAAAAATTGGAAACTATTCCTTACGAAATTATAACCTCAGTATCGCGAAGAGTTAAGCGGTTATATTATTTTGAGTAGATTTAAAACCTACATTTTTATCACTTCTCTTATCTCTTGCAATACACTTTGCACCGAATGTTTCTCCATTCTAGAAAATGCAAACCATTTTTTACCCAAATCTTTAAGCGAAGCTCCTATGTGATATACTTCGACATTGTCTATTATAAGAAAACGGTCGTGACTTTTGCTAAAGCTATGGAGCGTAAACGTTGGGTATTGTTCGTTAGCTTTTTGCACATCGAGTTCCAATGCTTTATTCCATTGTTTGGTAAGCAAGTGCACCTGTACACCCCTTTGTTTCTTGGTTAAATGGGTAAGTATGCTTTCGTCTATATAATTATCTATAAGTACTATGTTGTGCTTTGCCGAACGAATAATTTTAGAAACTAATTCGTAGGCATCGAACACTTGTCCATCGAAAAACACACCTTGTATGGGTAAGGTATCTTTTGCTTCTAATGCTCTAAATATTTGTTCGAACTTTTGGTCGGTTTCTTTTTGTTTTATTTCAATTTTATCTAAGCGTTGGAATATGCCTGCATTCTCTAACAATAATTTTCGCATTTGAACAAAAGCATCTATTATTTGAATACTCACTTGTACCGCAGTTTCGCTACGCAATACAGCCGAAAGCATAGCTACACCTTGCTCGGTAAAAACGTACGGCAGGTATTTAATGTTTTGACCTTGTTTTATCGTTTTACTATTCAAGGTCACAAATTGTGACCTTGAATAATTATTTGCTTCAAATTCTGTTAATTTAAATCGAAATGAATCTGGGAATCTATCTAAATTTCTTTTTACAGCTTGATTGAGTACCTTCGTTTCAACGCCATACATTTCTGCCAAATGGTTATCGAGCATAACTTGCACACCACGAATCGTATAAATTCGATTTTCAATTTCCTTTAGAGGTATTATTGATACGTTATCAGTCATATTTTTTGTTCTTTTCGAGGTATCGCATTTTGCGATACCTATTCTAATTTTATCATTAGTAACCGAGAAAAAATAAAAATAACAGATTAGGTCGATAGTCACTAACCTAATCTGTATTTTAGCTGTGT
>MWCJ01000116.1 GCA_002069975.1 Bacteroidetes bacterium ADurb.Bin217
ATAGTAGAACAAATAAATTTGCTCAATTTATTAAACTGATTAACTATTAAGGTATATCGTTCTTGATTGCCACTATTCCAAGCCACCGCAATTTGATTTTCGTAAACACCATGTGATTTAAACGAAACCCATAAATTTTTATCGGCATCTTCTACTATGGGCGAAACGCGTTCTTCTATATATTCTATAGGTATGCTTATTTTACTGTCTTTATAAAACATTCCTATACCCATATCATATCTATAGAGGCCTACTGCAGTAGAAAACAAAATTCCTCCCGAAGTTTGATATACTTCTATCCATTGCGAAGATTTTGGCAAGCCATTCCCCGAAGAATATTTTGTAACATCATATATATTATTTTTTTTAATTATTTGATATACACCTTCGTAATAGGTTCCTACCCATGTTACTGAATCGTTTTCGAGAGCTATTGAATTAATATCCGAATTAAAAGGTCCTATGGTTTGAATGAGCGATATAGTATTGTTCAATTTTTTCATTACATATACATGAGTTTTTGTGCTTACCCATAGTAATTGGGTTTTGTAATCAATTTGTATTGCAATTATATTACCCGGGAACAATAATTGAGGTTTATCATTTTTTATTTCATACAATCCTTGTTTGGTTGCAGCTAAAACCGACGAATTGTAAGAAACCAATTTATTGCATTGAATAGTATGATTAAAAATTCCTTGGAAATTGGAAACTTTACTATGGCCCTTAATTAACTTATATAAACCTGATTCTGTTCCTATATACATATGGTTAGCATGTCTAATAATGCTGGTAACTTTACCGTGTAATTCGTAACTCCTGTTGAAATACGTAAAAGCAGATGGTATTTCGATACGACACACGCCATTACTAAACCCTGCCCAAAGATTATTAGCTTTATCAATAAACAAATCGTGTATAGTATTGTCGTATAACCCATTGGTTGTATTCAAATAGTTTACTAATTTTCCATGTTCGTTTATAAAATACAATCCATTTTTTTTGGTAGCAACACACAAAATATTATTCGACAACTTTTGTGAGCAACTGTATTCATACTGAAGAATATCGGCATCAATTTCGGTAACAAAGGGTTCAATAGAATTGTCGGGTTTAATTTTATAAAATGAATTGGTTGTACGAGCTATAAGCACGTTGGCATAGCGAAACATTTCCAAAATTTCGTTATTTTTAAAAAAATTGGAGATATACGATGTTTCAGCTTTTTCATCTTTAAACTCATACAAACCTTCGGATGTAGAAATAAACAGTTTATTTCTATCGCTGAATATCGAAAGAAAACGTGAATCGGAAAGTAACTTTTTGGGTTGGTTATTGGATATATAATACAAGGTTTTATTTGCTACAAAGTATACCCTGTTTTGATATACAAGTATTTTTTCTATTTGTCCGAAATCATATACTGTGTCAATGAGCGATTCAAATACATTTCTATTATATTCATCGAGTTTACATTCTGCTATAGTGTTAAATCCACCTATAAATATTTGATTGTTAGCCGATTGATGTAATATTGGTTTACCATTCCATGTTTGCATACGCCAGTGGCTGCCATTATAAAACAGTAAGCCGTTGAAATTACCAAAACAAAGTGTGCCAAGTTTATTTTGAGCTATAGTATACATGGCACCTCCGTATCCTATTTCGTTAGGTGTAATATTCTGACAATAAGGAACTCCCAATTCTATAGTTTGAGAAAAAACAATTCCAAATTGGAAAAAAATAAAAAAAAGTATCAGTTTAATTGGAGCCAATGTATTTTTATATTATTTTTATCTGTTCAAATGTACCACTTTTATAGGAATATATTTTTTTCAAAATTAATAAAAATTTAAAATAAAACATATGGAACTGAAAGAGAAAACAATATTAGTTGCATGGGATTTTTCAAATGTTGCCGAATATGCTCTGCAACATGCAATTAGATTTGCTGAAAAAATTGAAGCTCGAGTTATTTTATTAAATATTGTAGACGATGGTAAAGAAATTGAAAGTGCAAGCAGTCAATTAACTATTGTTGTTGAAGATGCTCAAAAAAAATATAATTTCAAACCCGATTTTTTAGTGAAAGAAGGTAGTATTTTTACAACAATCAAAGAAGTTGCCAATGAACTTGAGTCTTTGTTTGTATTTATGGGTACTCATGGTATTAAAGGCTTGCAAAAAATTACAGGAAGTTGGGCTCTTAAAGTAATAGAAGGTTCTAAAATGCCATTTATAGTTGTGCAACGACCACCAAAAGATGAACATTTTGAAAATATTGTGTGTCCTATTGATTATAAAAAAGAAGACAAACAAAAAGTTGTGTGGGCGGTATATTTAAATAAATATTTTAAATCGAAAATTTCTTTATTTGTTCAAAAATCAAACGATGCTAATTTAAAAAAACAAATACATTCCAATGTAGTGTTTATAAAATCGGTACTCGACCAAAATAAAATTGAATACGAAACAATTGAATCTGTTGATAAAAAAGATTTTTCCGATCAAGTAATAGAATATGCCGAAACTATTAATGCTAATGCCATACTAATTACTACTTCACGAAAATTAGATATTGCCGATTATATGTTTGGTGCTACCGAACAAAAAATAATTGCAAATAAACCGTGTATTTCGGTAATTACTGTATTCCCGAGAGAAGGAAAATTACAAGGGTTTAATTAATTGAGCTATTAGTTTAGGGTTAATGAGATATTTTGTAATTCTTGCGTTTTGTTGTATTCAGTGTTTTGTTTTTGCTCAAAAACCGGGAAGATATAGAATAACGTTTGCCGACAAAGAGAATTCAAAATATTCTGAACTTCGGCCCGAAGAATTTTTAAGTCCAAAAGCTCTTGAACGACGAGCCAAATATAATATTGCTATTACTCAGCAAGATATTCCTGTAAATCAATGGTATATCGATAGTGTATTGCAGTACAATGCTCGGTTGTGTAATAGTTCTAAATGGTTTAACTCTGCTATATTTGAGTGTGATTCTGCAACAAATTTTTCTGCTATTCAATCATTAGCTTGTGTGCAATCAATAGAATGGGTTGCTCCAAAACATAAAGCACAACCTGATGCCACACAATTACAGCAAGAACCAAAACATGTTGTGCCTTATTCCGAATTTTATTCAGCAACACATGATTCATTGTATGGTAATTCTATACGTCAAATAAAACTTATGAATGGTGTGCCGTTGCATAAAGCCGGCTTTATGGGGCAAGGTATGACTATAGCTGTTCTCGATGCGGGTTTTTTACATGTTGACTCGGCTTCGGCATTTTCGCAGGCATGGGAAGAACAGCGAATTTTAGCATATAGAGATTTTTCGGGTGCCAATATTTCTGTTTGGAACGAAGGATATCATGGTATGGCGGTGTTATCGCTTATAGCTTCGTATTTGCCTAAAACTATGATAGGTACAGCCCCGCAGGCTCGCTATGTATTATGTAGAACAGAAGAAGGGGCTACCGAATATAGAGTAGAAGAAGATAACTGGACAGCAGCAGCGGAATTTGCCGATAGTATTGGAGTGGATGTTATTTCTACATCGTTGGGGTATAGTGAATTCGACGATAGTACGCAGAATTATACATATTCCCATATGGATGGTAAAACAACACGAATAACTATTGCATCTAATATAGCAGCATCTAAGGGTATGTTATTATTCAACAGTGCCGGTAATTCGGGCGATAAGCCATGGAAATATATTACAGCACCTGCTGATTCTGATAGTATTATAACTGTGGGAGCTTGTTTTTTGAATGGAACTATTACCTCATTTAGTTCTCGCGGACCATCAAAGGGAACAAGTCTGAAACCCGATGTTGTTGCATTAGGATTTTATCCTGCAATACTTAAAAGTAACGGATTAGTGCAAGTCTCGGGAATGGGTACATCATTTTCTAATCCAATTTTGGCAGGCATGGCAACGTGTTTGTGGCAAGAATTTCCGCATCTTCCGCCTCATACTATTAAACAAGCAATACTTTCGTCGGCTCATAGATATTTTGTTCCCGATACTGTATACGGATATGGAATTCCTGATTTTGAACGGGCTCGCTTTATTTTGCGTATGGGAATGTTGCAACAAACATTTGATAAGGCAGAGGTATATCCGAATCCGTTCAGACAAATATTACAAGTTCGTATTTATGCTTCGCAAAGTTCAAAAGTAAGTATACGCATGTATGATATGCAAGGCAAAGAAATGCTTTATAAAACATTCCAAATGAATACGTTATTGCAGACTATTGAAATTCCCGAAGCTGCATCATTATCCGCAGGTATGTATACGGTATTTGTACAATTCGACAACGAACAACAAATTATGAAGGTGCTTAAGAAATAGTAGCTTGTACTTGTAATTTCTTGTTGGGGGCTCACAAATCTTATTTTTTGTCCACT
>MWCJ01000117.1 GCA_002069975.1 Bacteroidetes bacterium ADurb.Bin217
TATGAAATTGTTATCAAATAAAAAACAAATTATATATTTGTAGCTGTTTCTAAAATTAAAAAAGTATGAAAAAATTTGGAATACTTGTAATTGTATTTTTTGTAATACTATCATGTAATAAACAAGAAGGTGAAGGCGGAATTGCTTCGATAGAAGGAGTAGTAATGATTCAGAATGTGAATGAATTGCTCGAAAAGTCAGGAACCCCCTTGGTGGCACAAGATGAAGATGTATATATTAGTTATGGTGATAATACAACTATTGACGATGATGTTACAACCGGACCTCAAGGTCAATTTTCGTTTCAATATTTAGTGCCGGGTGATTATACAGTGTTTGCGTATTCAGACGATACTCTTATATTTAATTCTTCAGAATTGCTACCCGTATCAAAACAAATTTGTATTTCGAAACGAAAAGATAATACCAAAGCAGATACGATACTTATATATAAGCATGTTGATTTTGACGATGGAACTTCAAAAGTATCAGGGGTAGTTCAACAAGTAGAATTTTATACTGGCACCACAATCCCTAAACCCGATGTATATATGGCTCAAAATGCCGATGTGTTTTTAAAATTCAAAAATGGTTCACGGGTAATTGAGCGAATTAGAACTTCGTATGATGGCACTTTTACATTTTCTAATCTTGTAGAAGGCTCTTATTCTGTTTATGTACTGAGCGAAGATGCCTTTATTCCTCAGGATTCAGCTGTAGTTGTAAATTTTACAATTTCACAGAAAAATCAGAAAATAGTTTTAGACACACTTAAAATTAATAATTTCTAATATATGAGAATTGTATATATTACATGCATTATAGTATGTGTAATAACAACGGCATCGTACAGTCAAACTGCCAAAAAGCAGCCAGGTATGAAATCAAAAACCGAGTATGAAGAAACATTTGTTAAAGGAAGTCCTGGTCAGGTGATCGATAATAAGGTAGAATATGATGCGAGCGGTAATGTTACTAAAGAATATTTTTATAACAGCGAAGGAAAATTAAAATCACTTATTGTTTATACATATAAAAATAATAATAAAGAATCAGAAACTTTTTACGGTCCTGACAACAAGATTATCGAAAAACATGTATACACCTATAATGCGCGTGGTGATAAAATTCAAAAAATCACTACAAATGGTCAAAATAAAGTAATTAAAAAGAAAACGTATTCGTACGAATATTATCAGTAAGAATGGATTCAAAAGTTGTTGACATAATTTCGTCGTTTAAACCAATTTCGTTAGAGGAAATGGATTCAGTAAAATTGCTGAATCGTACCGATACAAAATACGTGTTTGAAGCTTCAAAATTACCTGCAATTTTACAAGATATTAAACAAAGTTATGCGGTGTTACATATTCAAAATAACCCGTATCAAGATTATAAAACTATATATTTTGACACTTTTGATGATGATATGTATCTGTCGCATCAAAATGGAAAACTAAATAGGTATAAAATTCGTCATAGAACATATTTATCTACGAATGCAGAATATTTAGAAATAAAATTTAAAACAAATAAAGGGAGAACGTTTAAAAAACGAATGCAGTTTCCAATATCAAAATCACTTATAGAAGCTAATGAATTTATTCAGAAACACTCACCATATTCGGGAGAGCAATTACGATATAAATCTTTGGTAGAATATACTCGATTAACATTAGTAGACTTGGTTCGCGGAGAACGTGCTACGGTAGATATAAATTTGCAGGTTACCAATTGCGAGAATAATGAACGAGTAGATTTTTCGCATATCTGTATAATTGAACTCAAACGCGATAAATCGTCGAACAATTCGGCTATGCAAAGCACATTGCGAAAACATAGGGTGTTTCAGCGTGGCATGAGTAAGTATACTATAGGTACTGCAGCAATATATAACGATATTAAAAAAAATAGACTTAAGAAAAAATTACGATTTTTAGAAAAATTAAAAGTTACACTTTAATAGATTTACATATGGAACAAAAACTTTTCGGTATTCCACTTATTAATCAAGCCGATTTTTTCGAGCTCTTGATTCGTTTCTCATTCAATATGATTTTTGTATTGCTTATTGTACGTTTTTTGTATTATGGAATTACAAAACGTAAAGATTATTTATTTACCTATATACTTATTTCTACCATTGTGTTTTTATTATGCTTTCTGTTAAGTAGTGTAAAAATGCAAATAGGATTTGCACTTGGTTTATTTGCAATATTTGGAATTATTCGATATAGAACCAGTCAAATGCCAATAAAAGAAATGACGTATTTATTTTTGGTAATTGGTATTTCGGTAATTAATGCTTTAGCAAATAAAAAGGTTAGTTATGCAGAATTATTATTTACCAATCTTGCAATTTATTTTATTACATTTATTCTCGAAAAATTATGGTTGCTTCGTCACGAATCGCATAAAATTATTCGCTACGATAATATTGATTTGGTAAAACCCGAAAAATATGAAGAACTTAAGGCTGACTTAGAAAAACGTACAGGACTCGCAATAAATAGAATAGAAATTGGTGATATTAATTTTTTGAGTGATTCAGCTATAATTCAAATTTATTATTTCGAAAAAGATAGTGGTATTAACCAATTAGCCGAAAATTCTAAAGGTGGAGATGATTAAAAAATGATTAATTTAAAATACATATTTATTTTTTTGCTTTGTATGAGCGGTGCGAATGTTGTTTTTTCGCAATCTCATACCAACGAGTTGTGGACTGAATTCGGTGCATCTGTTGATGTGTTTCAAGATGTGTCTGTAGATGCTGTAGTTGAAGCTCGATTCCAAGAAGTAGGCTCATATCTTAAATCAGTATCGGGTGAAGTTGGATTTTCATATAAAGTTTCAAAACCATTAGCTATTGGTGTTACTTATAAATGCACCGAAAAGTATAAACCACAAGGTTTTTTTGCGGCACATACCGGAGCATTTTCGGTTTCGTATCGCGAAAAATTTGGCGATGTTCGTGTTGCATACCGCAATAAATTTGAGGCGTCGCGAGATATGTATGTAAATGAATCATCGGATTTGCTGCCTTCGTTTGAAGATAGAAACAGGTTAAAAATTTCGTATGCTCGAAAAAAAGCATTTCTATCGCCTTCGGTAAGTATTGAAACATTTCATGCTATTGCAAATTCTCAATCATTTACACTTACCGAAATGCGGTATGGAGCTGGTCTCGATTTTAATTTGAAAAACAAATACGAAGCGGGAATATCTTATACGTTTAAACAATCATTTGGAAAGCTTACTAATACTTCGGTATATTCTATAAGTATTGCAAAAAGTTTCTGATACATCAGGGTTTTTTGTATATGTATGTGTACTATAAATACAATTAATAGTAATGAACATGAATAAAATTGTATCGGGTATTGTACTTTGCTGTTTACACATTGTTTGTGTATCGCAAAATCTTGTTATAAATGAGGTGGTTGGGTATAATACAGTTGGTTATATGAATACTGCTGCAAAAACTCCCGATTGGATAGAATTAAAAAACGTATCGACTCAAACTATACAATTATCGCAATTTTCAATTGCCGATAGAGAAACAAAAAGCACTCCATGGCAATTGCCCGATATACAATTAGCACCCGGTAAATTTTATATTATTGAAGCGACAAATCCTAAAGATGGTATTGCTGAATGGGAAACCATAATTGACAAAGGTGATGTGTGGAAATATATAGTTCCTACATATGAACCTTCGTTACAATGGAAATATTTAGGTTTTGATGATAATACATGGCAACAAGGTCCATCAGGATTTGGGTATGCCGATAATGATGATGCAACAATTCTCAATCCTTGTATTTCTGTATTTTTACGAAAAACATTTACTATTTCAGATGTTTCTACTGTTTCTTCAGCAATATTACATATGGATTACGACGATGGGTTTGTAGCATACCTCAACGGAGTAGAAATAGCTCGCGCATCAATTTCGGGCAATCCTCCAGCATATGATGCCGGAGCATACGGTCATGAGGCAAACTGGTTTCAAAATAAGCCAATAGAGTCATTCACAATATCAAATATTGCTGAACTATTGCAAGCTGGCGAAAATGTATTGTGTATTCAAGTTCATAATTCTGAAATTGGCTCTTCGGATTTATCGGCAATTCCAATTTTTTCTGTTGGATATTCTGAACCAAATGTAGGAAATGCCGGAATTTCATCTTTTATACAATTACCTCAAACATATAATAGTGCTCCGTTCAAAGTAAATGCGAAAAGCGAAACCATATACTTATTTCAAGGTAATATTATTATAGATAGTATTTCAATGGAAGATTTACCCCAAGATGTTTCAATTGGTCGTCCGCGTAATGATATAAAAAAAGTTGTATACTTTTC
>MWCJ01000118.1 GCA_002069975.1 Bacteroidetes bacterium ADurb.Bin217
TCGCGAACAGTTGCTACATCTTTAAGATATATACTTTTGCCCATAAAGCTGCCAATTACAATATTTTGTATTACGCTGCTTTCTTTAAATTCGCCCTCTACACGCATAGAATAATCCATGGCTCCCATTTCCATTTTACCCAGCGGCATGTTTATATTTTCGGCTTTCAATACATTACCTATATCTTCTACGGTAATATTATATGCTTCGAGCTTTTGGGGGTTTACATCAATAGCAATTTCACGCTTGGGAGTTCCTTCCAACCCTATAGAACCAATACCTTCAATACGATTAAGCGGGTTTATAAGTTTTTCTTCCAAAATTTTGTCTAATGCCGGATAACTCTCTTTTGCAGTTACTGCATAAAAAAGTATTGGCATCATACTCGAATTAAATTTGAATATTGTTGGTTTTTTAGCATCGTCGGGTAAGGCTTCTTCAACAAAACTTAATGAATTTCGAATATCATTTACAGCTTCATCAAGGTTACTTTCCCATTCAAATTCCGCAAAAATCACCGACATATTATCGATAGATCGTGAACTAATATTTTTAAGATTGTCTACCGAGTTTAATGCGTCTTCTATAGGTTTGGTAACGTTAGTTTCTATGTCGGCAGCACTTGCTCCGGGGTAGGTGGTCATTACGGAGATAAATGGTGGCTCCATTTCGGGATATAAATCTATAGGCAGACTCGTTAAAGAGTATAACCCAAATACTATAACAGCCAAGAAAACCATGATGGTTGTTATAGGATTTTTTACTGAACTACTATATATGCTCATATAATTGTTTTTTTAATATTATTTAATTTCAACAGCTTGTTCGTTTATTAAGCCTGTGTGTCCGGCATAAATTAATTGCATTCCCGGTGTTATTTTTTCACTGCGTATTTCTATTTGTTCGTTGAATCGAGTACCCAATTCTACAGGAATTCGAATGGCTTTACCATTATCGAATATAAATACATATCGTTCGTTGGTTCCTTCTTGTTTTAGCACTGCATTGGCAGGTACTACCATAGCTTTGGCTTTGCCGAAATCGAATGCTATTCGAGCATACATACCAGGACGTAATAATTCTTGTGGATTTGGAACTTTTATTTCAATTTTAAATGTTTTAGTAGCAGCATCTATTGTTGGATATACTGTTTCTATAGCACCTTCAAATTTTTTGTCGGGATAAATATCTGTAAGTAATTTTGTTTTCATTCCTTTTTTTACAATTGGAAAAAAACGTTCACTTACGCTTACAATTACTTTAAGTTCGTTTACTTGCATAATTGTAAATATAGCTCCCACACCAACAGCAGCTGCCATTCCCGAATAGTTTTCACGTTCGTTAAAATATTTCCCTGTAATTACACCCGGAAAAGGAGCTTTGAGGAATACATTATCGCCAAGTGTTTGTAAGTTGGTTTGTAATACTTCGTTTTGTAATTTTATTTTGTCATAGGTTTGTTGCGAAATATTGCCATATTTAATAAGAGAATCCATACGTTGCAAATCGCGTTTGGCATCTTGATATTGAATTCGAACTTGGTTATACTGGGTTGGATCCATTTGTGCTAAAAGAGTACCTTTTGATACTTTATCACCGACATTTACATATATTTTATGTATTTGTCCCGGAGCTGCCGGTCCTACATGCGCTTCTTGCCATGCTTGAATGGTTGCCGGATACACTTCTTCTATGCTAACTTCTTGAACGGTAATAGGCATTACTTTTACCGGCTTTGTTTTTTCTTGTTGTGTACTGTCTGTTTGTCCGGTTTTGTTGTCGCTTTTTTGTTCGCCGCATGATGCCATTATACATACGCAGGCAAAAATTGTTGTAATGTTTACGATTGATTTCATGTGAGTATTATTTTTAATGTATGTCGTTTATAATAATTTTTCTAATGCTGTTTTTGCTTGTAATAATTGCATATAAGCATTTAAGTAATTTGATTGTGCTTGTAAATAGTCGTTATTTGCTTGGGTAAGTTCAAAACTCGAAGCAACACCATATTCGTATTTCTGACGAATTTTATCGTAAATCTGTAGCGATAGAGCAATATTTTCTTTTTGTAATAAATAATTTTCGTACGCACTTGCTACATCATAGCGTGCTTGCTTTTCTTTAATTTGTAACTGTTGAGCTACTATACTTTTGGTGTTTTGAGCTTGCTCGTATTTAATTTTTGCTTCTTGAACTTTAAGACTCCTACTTCCACTCGATAGTAAAGGTATTTTTACAGAAACTCCTGCTATATGATCAGGATTCATATCGAAATCGGTAGAAATAATTTTATAATTATAATTGTAAAATGCCACAGCAGTAGGGGCAAAACTCATTTTTTCTAACGTTATAGATTTTTGAGCTAACATTTCTTGCGATTCTAATAGTTTGTAATCATCTACTTGTTCTACCGAAAATGGTTTTAATAGAAGCCCTGCTATGTTTGATTCATCTACAAATGCCGATATAGGTTCTGTTAAGGTAATGGTGGATTGTTGGCTTACACCTAATAAAAATTTAAGCATGCTATAATTAAAACTTACGGTGCGTTCTAATTGTTTTTTGTTGTTAATTAAATTATTAACAGCCATTTTTAGTTTCGAAGTGTCTGTAGATTCCGCCATTCCTGCACGAACCATTGCGGCTGTTCGCGTTTGTGTTTCTTGTAAATTTTGAATTGTTGTACCTAGTACACCCAATGATTCTTCTAAAACTAAAATTCCAAAATATACATTCGATACAGATTCCTCTATATCTGAGCGTGTTTTTTCTACATTTTGTTCATTCATTAGTTGAGCAAGTTTTGCCATTTGTATTCCTACCCAATATTGTCCGCTAAAGAGTATTTGCGATACTTGAATTTTACTGTTCATTGAACCTTTCATAACTATAGGTTCAGGACTTCCCATTGAACTTTCAAGCATTTTTAATATTTCTAAATCGCCTACATCTAATTTAGTGTAATCAATAGTGGGTTCACCACCGCTGCTACCAAACGATAAATTTAATTCATAATTAAAAAAGTGTGAATAATCAAAACTTGCATCTGCTTGTGGTAATCCCTTAGCAATTGTTGATTGTACATTTTTTTGTGCTGCAAGTACTGCAAGTTGTGCATTTTTAATGCTTAAATTGTTGGATACCGCTTGCGATTTTGCTTGCGATAAACTTAATGACAGGTTTTGTGCTTGAAGAGATATTGTTGTTACAATTCCTGCGAGTAATAGAATACCTATTTGTTTTTTCATTTTAATTATAAATTAAATTGTAAAAGGTTTGATGTAATCATGTTGTTTGTATATGTTTTATAATTGTATTGCATTGTAATATTATGTCAAAACTATCTTTTATTGTATGTATATTTGTATTAAAATCGACAAAACACTATTTTTTTTCGATGAAATTTTGGTATTAAACGTTCATGTTTTTATCTAAATCTTGAATTATAGTGTGTAAAAGTTGTTTTTGTTTTGAAAAATGTTCTGTGCCATGTGGTGTACAAATTGAATATATAAAATCTGACATTAATTGAATCATATGTTCTATTGCTTCACGCGAAAAATCGGGAGTATCTAAAGTTTCGTGATGTTTTTGGACTTGTTCAAAATGGTATTGTGCAACTTTAGATACCTCTAATTCAGGTTTAAATAATTTTTCATACTGTCCTCGCATAAGAATCTCCGTCATGCTTTGTAGAATATGATCTTGTTTTTGTTGCTCATATTCCGAAAATAGTGTAGGATAATATTTTTTGAATTCAAAATCTAATTGTGGATTAAATTCATTGCACGCTCTGCTCATAAGAATTGACATATGAATCATAACGTCTATTGCATTCGTAATTTCCGGGTTTTCTTGAATTTGATTGCTAATTTCTGCAGCTTTTGCAGAACGAAACTCAAATATTTTTGAAATTAATTCTTCTTTATTTTTTGCAAATTTTAGCAAATCTTTTTTGCTTATAGGTATTTGCATAGCTATAGCGTCTATAGTTAAGCTCCGCACACCATAGGTTTTGAATATGTGCATTACCCGTTTTGTAATATGTTGATTTTCTATATTCATAGTGCAAATATAAGGTGCTTTTTTAAAAATGAAAACATTTTTTAAAAAATCGTTTCTTGTGTAGCAAATTGAGTAAAAATACAAAGTTTGGTATGAGAAATTGCATGAATTACAACGTAGTAAGACAATAAATTTTATAAATGTAAGATATTGGATAATAATAAATTAAAACAAATAATTCAATCGAATATACAACCCGGTGTTACCATTT
>MWCJ01000119.1 GCA_002069975.1 Bacteroidetes bacterium ADurb.Bin217
CGGATATCCACGTGGACGAATTATTGAAATATATGGTCCGGAATCATCGGGTAAAACTACCTTGGCAATTCATGCTATTGCCGAAAGCCAAAAAAATGGCGGCGTGGCAGCATTTATTGATGCAGAGCATGCATTCGACCGCTTTTATGCCGAAAAATTAGGTGTAGATTTAGAAAATCTTTTGATTTCGCAACCCGACAATGGCGAACAAGCCCTTGAAATTACCGACCATTTAATTCGTTCGGGAGCTATTGATATAATTGTAGTAGACTCGGTTGCAGCGCTTACCCCAAAATCGGAAATCGAAGGTGATATGGGCGATTCTAAAATGGGCTTACAAGCTCGTTTAATGTCGCAAGCTTTACGTAAACTAACTGCTACTATAAATAAAACAAGTACTACCGTTGTATTTATTAACCAACTTCGCGACAAAATTGGCGTGATGTTCGGAAATCCTGAAACTACTACCGGTGGTAACGCTCTTAAATTTTATGCATCGGTACGTATCGATGTTCGTAAAATTGGTCAAATTAAAGATGGCGATGCAGTACAAGGTAACAGAACTCGTGTAAAAATAGTAAAAAATAAAGTAGCTCCGCCTTTCCGTAGTGCAGAATTCGATATGATTTTTGGCGAAGGAATTTCGAAAATTGGAGAAATTATAGATATGGGTGTAGAACTCGATATTATTAAAAAAAGCGGCTCTTGGTTTAGTTATGGCGAAACCAAACTTGGTCAAGGACGCGATACATTAAAACAACTTTTAAAAGACAATCCCGAATTAACAAACGAAATAGAAACAAAAATCGTTGCGGCACTTTCGCAGTAGAAAGTTTTAAAAAAAAGGCATTACATCAAACAAAAAATATCCGGCATATTTTTTCGCATAATTTCACTTATTGCATTTGTAATTCCTTTACCGTTAGATTTTGCAGCTCACACTGCGATATATAAGTAATAAATTAACAAATCAATATTGTATGGAATTATTTGAAAATAGCAATTTGTTGCCGGAAGTGCAACAGGCTATTAAAGAAATGGGCTTTGAACGCCCAACGGAAATTCAAAGTCAAGCTATCCCTTTTTTGCTTGCAAACAAACGCGATTTAATTGCGTTGGCTCAAACAGGTACCGGAAAAACAGCAGCATTCGGACTACCTATTATTTCACAAATAGACCTGAATAATGCTATTCCTCAGGCTCTTATTATTTGTCCTACTCGCGAACTTTGTTTGCAAATAGAACGCGATCTTAAAAATTTCGGAAAATATGTGCCTCTTTATACCCTTGCTGTATATGGCGGAGCAAGTATAACCGACCAACTTTCGTCTTTGCGACGTGGTGTTCACATTATTGTTGCCACTCCCGGTCGATTGGTTGATATTATCAACAGAGGTAAAGTTAATCTTTCGCAAGTTTCATATTTGGTACTCGATGAATCAGACGAAATGTTGAATATGGGTTTCCAAGAAGATATCGATACTATTTTGGAACAAACTCCCGAAAACAAACAAACATTGTTATTCTCGGCTACTATGCCGCAAGAAGTTCGTAGAATTGCCAACAATTATATGATAAACCCCGAAGAAATTACCATAGGTACAAAAAATTCGGGTGCAGAAACAGTGTCGCATCATGCATATATTGTTCATTCTAAAGATCGCTATATTGCTCTCAAACGTTTGGCCGATTATTATCCTGATATATATGGAATAGTGTTTTGTCGTACTCGACAAGAAACCAAAGATATTGCTGACAAACTTATGAGCGACGGATATAATGCCGATGCGTTACATGGCGATTTGTCGCAAGCACAACGCGACTATGTGATGAAAAAATTTCGCAACAAAAATCTTCAAATACTTGTGGCTACCGATGTGGCAGCTCGCGGACTCGATGTGCAAAATTTATCGCACGTTATCAATTTTTCTATTCCCGACGATATTGAAACATATACGCACCGAAGTGGTAGAACAGGACGTGCAGGAAAAGAAGGTATTTCAATTGCAATTCTTAATTTAAAGGAAAAAGGAAAATTACGTCAAATCGAACGTCTTATCAAAAAAACATTTGAAGTAAAACAAGTTCCGGGCGGTAAAGAAATTTGCAGTATTAAAATTCTTAATTTAATAGATAAAATAAAATCGGTAGAAGTAAACGATGAAAAAATAGGTTCATTTATGAATTCTATTACCAATGCGTTTGCCGATATGTCGAAAGAAGAAATTATTCAACATTTTGTTTCGTACGAATTCAATCGTATTTTGGAATATTACGAAAATGCTCCTGACATTAATGTAGATTCTTCGCGCGATAGTGGTAGAGAACGTGACCGTGATAGCAGAAACCGACGTGATCGTGATAGAGGAGAACGTGGAGAGCGTGGTGACCGCTCAGAGAGAGACAGAAGTTTTAGAAACGATAGCCCACGCGAAGATCGTAGAGATAGAGGAGAACGCAGAGATAGAGAGGATCGTGGAGAGAGAACAGAACGAACCGACCGTGGTGAACGAAGAGAACGACGATACGATGATGTTGATAGAAGCAACTTTACACGCTTCTTTATAAATATTGGTAAAAAAGAAGATTTGGATAAAAGCAAAATGCTTAAATTGTTGAATGAACATGCCAATGACAGAGACATTCAATATGGTGCAATTGATATTCTTAAATCATTCTCGTTTTTCGAAGTTGATGCAAAATATACAAGCAAAATATTAAGCTCGTTTGCTCAGGCTTCGTACGAAGGTAGACCAATATCGGTAGAAGTAGCACAAGCACCTACCGGCAAAGCTGCTCGTGGCAGTAAGAATGACTTTATTAAAGGCGAAAGTTTTACAAGCAAATATTCACGCAGTGATTCAGACCGACGCGATAGAGGAGGTTCTGATAGACGCGACCGTTCAAATAGTTACGACAGAGGATTCAATTCGAGTGGCAGACGCAATAAAAGTAGCGACGGCGGCGGTAGAAAACGATACTAAAAAAATTGAGTAAAAAAATGAAGGGTGTCTGAATAGTAATTCAACACCCTTTTTTTATGGTTTTAAACTTTCTCGTTTTGGGGGAGCTTACAACGCTATGCCTTCGTGGCAGTAATTATCTCCGATGAACTCACCGTATTCGGGTAGTGGTTTGCATTCTGTAAGCCGATAGAGAACTATACAAGCGAGAGAGAACGAAGTGCCTTGCAAGCATACTGCCATGAGGCTTAGTGTGTGTTAGCAAAAGTGCTTTTTTAATATTCAGTAATCAGTGAGTCATAAGGAATTTTAAGATTATCATGTAATCGTCGTATCATTTCTAAAGTCAGTTTACGTTTTTTACTAAATATTTCCGAAACTCGACTTCTATATCCAATTATCTTAGCTAAATCACTTTTCTTCATATCCATTTGCTCCATGCGAAATTTAATTGCTTCAATTGGGTCAGGCAACCCTATTGGATAATACTCATCCTCATATTTTTCTATCAATATACCCAAAATATCTGCCTCATCTCCTTCTGGCGAATCTATTGGAGCATCGAATATTTCCTCAAGTCTTTTTAAGGCTCGTTGATATTCTTCTTCTGTTTTTATAACTTTAATTTCCATATCTATCAAATTTTTTCAGCATCAATTGTATCATATTCTGTATATGTTCCTATAAATCTTATAAAAACCCATTGCCTCAAATAATTAATATGAGTTATCAATCTATATTTGTTTCCACAAATATTAAATACTACTCTACCTCCTTTCAATATACTTGCTTTGGGATATTCATTTTTTATATCTGTCGGACTTGTCCAATTCGATTTACTCGTTTCATTATACCAAGTCTTTAATTGTTCTTCTGAATCTGTATATTTCTCCCAAAATTCTCGAAGTATTTTTTTGGCAACAACTCTCATTTATAAAATTTTGTTTTCAAATTATTGACAAATATAATACAACAATTACCAATATGGTAACATTTGCGTATTTTTAATTATTACTATGGTTTATTTCTTTCTCAGCATATTTGCTAACGTG
>MWCJ01000120.1 GCA_002069975.1 Bacteroidetes bacterium ADurb.Bin217
CCCCCATAACCTTGCCCATATCTTTGATACCTGCCGCTCCGGTTTCTTGAATTATTGCAGCTATTTCTTGCTGTAATTCCTCTGCCGACATTTGTTGAGGCAAATATGCAGATATTACGTCGGCTTCGGCAAGTTCCTTTTGTGCCAAGTCTGTTCTATTTTGTGCTGCATATTCTGCGGCAGAATCTTTTCGTTGTTTTACCAGTTTTTGAATAATTTTCAATTCTTCATCATCGCTCAATTCAGCATCGGCACCAATATTAGATTTTGCAAGTATAAATGCTGTTTTTACTGCACGTAATGCTTCTAATTTTTCTTTTTCTTGTAGTTTCATTGCTGCCATCAAATCTGTGGCAATTTGTTTTGTAAGTTTCATAATGTTACTGTTTATACTATATATATAAGTACTATAATTTTTTTTCAATCTTTTTGGCTTCGTTCCAAAATACATCCATTTGCTCCAAACTCATATCTTTAAGCGATATACCTTTAGCCATAGTTTGCGATTCTAAATATTCGAAGCGAAATTTGAATTTTTTATTGGTTCACTCTAAGGCTGTTTCGGAGAATAGCTATATACGTGCATAATATTATTTGTCAATTATTTCGTTGTAATCGATTGAAATACCGATATCTTCAGTTACTTTTTTTCGTATCGTTTTTGCTACTGTAATAGCTTTTTCAATTTTTTCTGATGTCAAGTAAATTATTTCATTAGGATATCTAACTTCTACAGCATAACTTTCTAATTCAGAAACAAAATCATACAAAGACACATAACTCTTATCTTTTTGTGATATAACATCAATAAGATACACTAAATCATGAGTCTTTTTAATTGGCATTTCAAGAAATAGTTGATATGCTTTTAAATACTTCTCAACGGCTTGTTGACAATGAAACACAACAGTATCAAGGTATTCCGGAATATGAATATAGGTTACCTTAGCCGTCCCTAAATCATGATCACCTTTAATAATCCAAGATGTAATTTCCTCAAGCATTTCGTTCATATACTATTTTTCCTGTTGATAAAACTTCATGAAGAAAATGCAAATTACTTTTTTGTGATTCCTTTATTTCTATTGGAGTATAAACCAATATATCTATTGGTATCATCATTCCGTAAAGCATTTTTCTTACCTGAAAGGTCCTCTCCGGGCGTGGAATATTGCTATCTTTAATCACCAACAAATCAACATCACTATCTTCATTTGCTGTTCCTTTTGCATATGAACCAAATAAAATAATTTTTTCCGGATTATATCCTTCCGCTATTTTATTTACCAATTCAGATATTTTATTATTGTCAATCATTAAAATAATTTTTGATAAAATTAAGTCATTTTATTTCTAAATACAAGACATGAAATACCTTTCTTAGATTTTAAGAAACGATTATTTTTTTTCAAACTTTTTGGCTTCGTTCCAAAATACATCCATTTGCTCCAAACTCAAATCTTTGAGCGATATACCTTTTGCCATAGTTTGCGATTCTAAATATTCAAATCGAAATTTGAATTTTTTATTGGTTCGCTCTAAGGCTGTTTCGGGGTCTACACCATATAAGCGAGCTGCATTGATTAATGAAAACAAAACATCGCCAAATTCTTGTTCAATTTTTTTGTGGTTATTTGAAGATTGAAGTTCGTGCGACAATTCCGTAATTTCTTCTTGCACTTTATCCCACACTTGTTCTTTGTATTCCCAATCGAAACCTACTGCACGAGCTTTTTGTTGCATGCGCATGGCTTTAAGTAAGGCAGGCATAGTTTCGGGTACACCACCAAGTACTGTGTTCGGACGGTCTTTCTCTTTCAACTTCAATTGTTCCCAACGTTCTTTTACTTGTTCTTGGTTTTCCAACGATTCGTCGCCAAACACATGCGGATGTCGATATATGAGTTTTTCGCACAAACTGTCTATCACATCTTGTATAGTAAATTCATTTGTTTCTGATGCTATTTTCGCATAGAACACTATATGTAATAAAATGTCACCTAATTCTTTTTTTATTTCATGCGAATTTTGTTGCATGATAGCATCAGCCAATTCATACACTTCTTCGATAGTTAGATTTCGTAATGTTTCAAACGTTTGTTTTTGATCCCATGGGCATTTTTGTCGCAATTCATCCATTATGTGGAGTAAGCGAGCAAACGATTCTAATGTTTGTTCAGTTTTCATATATTTATAACAAAGTCCCCTCGTCGCGTTCTTTTTCTTCAAGTGAATCGTAGAATTGCACCAATATTTTTGTGTTTTTATCAATATGTACAAATTGGGTTAATTGTTTTTGCGGAACAGCAATTTCTAAATACCCTGTAAAGCTAAACAATGCAATAATTTTTGAAGAATCGCCTTCGTTATAATCTTCGGCAATTACGTCGGTAATATATTGTTGTCGTTGCATTCCTACCATAATACTAAATGGTCTATTGTTGCACACTTGGTAAAATTCGTCTTTCGAAATATTTGTTATGCCGTTGCCATATACATCAAAATAGAGAAATTCGCCCAAAAGTTGATTCTGTTTTTTAACAGGCAAGCCTATTCTTCTACCGAGTTTACACGGAACCATTTCACCCAAATGTTTAGGCTCCATACCCATAGCTAATTTACCAACAGCATCAATAAAAATTTCTAATTCCGGGAATGCATAAAATTTTTTTGACAAAGGACTTCGCTCCAAAGCAAACACCTCTTTGGGGACTTCGCCAAATAAGGCTTCCCAAATACCATTATTGGGGCCAATAAAGTAATGATGATTGTATTGGAAACAAATATATTCGGGGACTTCTAAATCGCTACCTTGAGAAATTTTACCTCCTACACCTACAATATGTATGGTTTTTTTCATAAAATATTGATACGCATGTTGCAACGCAAATACAGCTTTGAGAGGATTAAGTACATCAACTTGATGAGTTATATCAACAAGCTGCACACCCGGCACTCGCGACACCAATTTGCCTTTGAATGCACCGGTATATAACCCGTCGGCTCCCCAATCTGTTGTTAATGTTACTGTAATCATAGAAATTCCCTAAATACTTACAAAAATAGAAATTATTCAGTATTTTTGTTTTCAAATATACAAAATATTTACATACTTCATGTTAGAACATATAATATCGTTACAATCTGTTGAACCCATAGATGTATATGGTGTAAAAAACGAAAAAATAGATGCTATAAAAAAAGCATTTCCCAAACTTAAAATTATTGCTCGTGGTAGTGAAGTTAAGGTAATAGGAAATAAAAAAGAAATTGAAGTATTTGAATTACAATTTGAACATATTTTGTATCATATTCGCAAATATCACGGCATATCTCTTTCGAATATTCAAGAAATCTTAAGTTCATACGAACACAATGAGTCATTATTCGACAACGAAAACCCGAACAACGATGTGCTTTTTTTTGGGAACGGCGGTAAACCAATAAAAGCACGAACTCCGAATCAAAAAAAATTAGTAAAAAAAGAAGCTCAATCTGATTTGTTGTTTGCTATTGGGCCTGCAGGTACGGGAAAAACGTATACTGCTGTTGCATTGGCTGTGCGGGCACTCAAAAACAGAGAAGTGCAACGAATTATCCTGTGTCGACCAGCCGTAGAAGCCGACGAAAAATTGGGTTTTTTACCCGGAGACATGCGCGAAAAATTAAATCCTTATTTACAACCATTGTATGATGCGTTACTCGACATGATGCCGCCAAAACGTTTACAAGATTTAATACAAGACAATATCATACAAATTGCACCACTTGCATACATGCGTGGGCGTACACTCGACAATGCCTTTGTAATTTTAGACGAGGCACAAAATGCTACGCTCAATCAACTCAAAATG
>MWCJ01000121.1 GCA_002069975.1 Bacteroidetes bacterium ADurb.Bin217
AAAATTCAAAAATTCAATACTTGTTCGTATCGAAACTTCTCCCGAAGATTTAGAGGGAATGGATATAGCAAAAGGTATTTTGACTGCAAAAGGCGGTATGACATCGCATGCAGCAGTAGTTGCACGTGGTATGGGTAAATGCTGTGTTTCGGGTGCAGGCGGTATCATTATTGACTACAAAGCACGCACAATGAAAGCTAACGGCAAAACGTACAAAGAAGGCGATTGGATTTCGTTGAACGGTACTACCGGTGAGGTATACAGCGGTCAAGTAGAAACTTCTGAAGCTGAATTGAGTGGTGATTTTGGATTTTTGATGAATTTAGCAGATAAATACCGAAAAATTCAAATACGTACCAACGCCGAAACAGAACGCGATGCATTACAAGCAGTACAATTTGGTGCCGAAGGTATTGGATTGTGTCGTACAGAACACATGTTCTTCGAAGGTGTTCGCATAAAAGCTATGCGCGAAATGATTCTTGCCGACGATGTGGTAGGACGCAAAAAAGCATTAACAAAATTATTGCCTATTCAACGTGCCGATTTCAAATCGGTATTCAAAGCTATGGCAGGCAAACCGGTAACTGTTCGTTTGTTGGATCCACCATTACACGAATTTGTTCCTCACCAATTGGCTACACAAAAAGAATTAGCAGATGAAATGGGAATTTCTTTAGAAGCAGTGAAAGCAAAAGTAGCTGAATTAGAAGAATTTAACCCTATGCTTGGACACCGAGGGTGCCGTTTGGGAAATACCTATCCGGAAATTACCGAAATGCAAGCGCGTGCAATTATCGAAGCATGTTTAGAACTTAAAGCAGAAGGCATTAAAGCAATTCCTGAAATTATGATTCCACTTGTAGGAACCGTAAAAGAATTGAAACTACAAGAAGAATTGGTTCGTTCAACTATAGCTACAGTGTTTAAAGAAAAAGGACAAACTATAGAATATTTGGTAGGAACCATGATAGAAGTGCCACGTGCAGCTGTAACAGCCGACGAAATAGCTGAAGTTGCAGAATTCTTCTCATTCGGAACCAACGACTTGACACAAATGACATTTGGATATAGCCGCGACGATGCCGGTAAATTCTTACCGGTGTATATAGAAAAAGGCATATTGAAAGAAGATCCATTTGAAGTACTTGACCAACAAGGCGTAGGTAAATTGGTAGAAATGGGTATAGAAAAAGGACGCACAACCAATCCAAAATTAAAAGTAGGAATTTGCGGCGAGCATGGTGGCGAACCAAGTTCAGTAGAATTCTGTCACAGAGTTGGCATGAACTACGTAAGTTGTTCACCATTCCGTGTACCTATAGCACGTTTAGCTGCAGCACAAGCGGCATTACGTTAAGCAAATAGCTGTTATATAATCATACAAAAAGCTTGTTCAAGAAATTGGACAAGCTTTTTTTTTGTGAATTTAGCACATGAACAGTATCCATGATTCTGTAAAAAATTTCAAAAAAACTCAAACGACTATACGTATTTTTGTATATATTTGGTAATTCATAAAAAAATTGAAAAGCATACTTATTCAGCAAATAGTGTAGTGTATGTGTGATAAATTAAAGCATATAAATAGTTGTGTGCAAGCATAAATGAAAAGAAATGAAAAAGTGTTTTATAATAATATGTGTATTCTTCTTTTTAATAAGTTGTTGTGATATAATTTGTAAAAGAAAAAAACATGCAGAATTAATAATAGAAAAAGTTGAATTGTATAAAAATAAAACAGGATTATTACCTGAAAATTTACAACAAATAGGATTAGATGATACACATATGGATTTATCGTTTTATGAGAAAAAAAATCAATTAGAATATGAAGTTTGGTATGGATTAGATTTAGGTACTTCAATGATATATAATTCAAAAACAAAAAAATGGAGAAAAGAAGGTTAATATTATTAAGTTTTGTCTTCTTTTTTATTACAGCTTGTGGAGTTGAAGAAATTAAATTTGATAAGAACAAGTGGAATGAAAAAGATGATATAATTTATAAATATCGTGAAAATATGGTTAATGATTTGATGGTAAATCATTTAAAAAAAGGAATGCCGTATAAACAAATTATTGATTTATTAGGAGAGCCTGTAGTGTATTCTGAAATGGATACTAATATTGTTTCTTATGAAATTATAGAAAAATATGGTTGGGATATAGATCCAATTGAAATGAAATATTTATTAATTGAGTTGACAAAAGACTCATTGATAAAAGATTTTAAAATAGAACATTGGAAAAGATAAAGCCAGCACACAACACACGCTAAAGCCTCATGGCAGTAGGCTTGCAAGGTGTTTTGTTCTCTCTCGCTTGCAAGTTTGTTTCAGGCGATAGGATGCAGACCACGAATACTGCCACGAAGGCCTAGCGCGGGCACGTTAGCGTTCAGTGAACCAAAGACAAATAATAATTATATAACATAAATATGGCAATTATAAATTTATTTTCAAAAAGACAAAAACTACTAAGAGGTGAAATACCAGAAATTTATCACTATGATTATTTGAATATAAACTTAAAAATTCAAATTGTTCATATTATTAATGATACGATTGGACGGGATAATTATCGTGATTACAAGTATTCCGCCGATTTTTTTAAAACAATTAAAGATGTTCTGTGTAGAGAATATGGTATATTTCAATTAAATGATGAAAGTTCAAATGAGAGTGAAGTTATAAATTTTTTTTTAAATGAAACTGATGTTGAAAAGTCATTAGATTTTATTGAATTATCATTTCGACTAATTGATAAATATGTAAGAGTAACCCCAGGATTTAAACAATATTCTAAAACCAAAATAACACCAGATGAAGCAATAACAGAATTAAATGAACGATTCAAAGAACATGGATTTGGTTATCAATATGAGGGAGGAGAATTAATCCGAGTTGATAGTACTTACGTTCATTCTGAAATTGTTAAACCAACAATTCAATTATTGTGGAATAAAAAATTTACTGGTGCAAATGAAGAATATTTAAAAGCTCATAAACATTATAAAGACGGAAGAAATAAAGAATCTTTAGCAGAATGTCTTAAAGCATTTGAAAGTACTATGAAAATAATTTGTAAAGAAAAAGGATGGTCATATAATCAAAATGATACTTCAAAAAAATTAATTGAAATATTAATGAATAATAATTTAGTTCCAGCATATATTCAAAGCCAAATTGGTGCTTTAAGGAATATTCTTGAAGGAAGTGTTCCTACAATTAGAAATAGATTAGGAGGACATGGTCAAGGTCAAATTCCTACAATAGTTGATGATAATATTACAAGATTTGCTTTGAATTTAACAGGTACAATAATAATTTTCATTGTCGAATTAAGTGAAATCAAATAATTAAAACGTTGAATATATCAATATCACCGAAACGCTAACAGCCGCTATAAAAAATTGCCGAGAAATTACTAGTTTTGGGCGGTTTAGCACGCTTGGTTGGTTGTTGTAGGCGGACAGAACGCAGACCACGAAATCGGCAACATTTTCATAGCGGCGGCACGTCAAACTGTCTAAAAACCCCAAGACTTCATTTAAATATTTGAATATCAATAAAATAACTGTCAAATTATTTGGTAATTATCTGATTTTCAGTTATATTTGTATATGAAATTTTTACAAGGAGAACATAGAAGCCAAATTCATTTATTTACCAATTCGTTGGACAACATAATTTCGTCGGATAATGAAGTTCGTGTAATAGATGTTTTTGTAAACAGTTTAAAGCTATCAGAATATGGTTTTAAAACTGATTATATTGAAAATGGGCGTCCGGCATATCATCCCGGAGACTTGCTCAAGTTGTTTATTTACGGATATTTAAATCGTAT
>MWCJ01000122.1 GCA_002069975.1 Bacteroidetes bacterium ADurb.Bin217
ATTGCTTGTGCGGTAAAAAAACAACTCGGCTTCGGGATATATTCCTTTTACATTTTGAATAACAATTTGTTCCCAAATACTACCTAATGCAATATTTCCCAATAATGTTTCGAAATTATAAATACTGAGTAACGATGTACATATACCAGAATCGGCAATGTATATTTTAGGAGCTTTTACCAATCGTTTCCCCTTGTTTGAAATGTAAGGTGGAATTACAAATAACATAAACGTTGCTTCTAGTAAATCTATATAGTTTTTTACGGTACTATTGTTTACTCCCAATGATTTTGCAAATTCCGAATAATTTATAGTTTGTCCATTGTTGTGAGCAATCATCATCCATAAGCGACGCATAATTGTAGGGGTAAAATTTTTCCATTGAAGTAAATCACGTTCAAGAAACGTAGTTATAAAATTTTCTCTCCATTCTGCTGATATTTCTGAAGGAGTGACTACAGATTTGGGGAATCCACCTTGGGTAATATAGTTGGATAAAACTATATTTTCGGGTAATTCATCAAATATAAAAGGAGAAAGCTGTTTATAAGAAATTCGTCCTGCTAACGATTCCGAACTTTGCCGTAACAAATCACGCGAAGCTGAACCGAGCAATAAAAATCGTCCATTTTCTTGCCATGTATCAATAAGGTAACGAAGTATTGGGAATAAATCTGGTTTTCGCTGTACCTCATCTATACAAAATAGTGTTCCTTTTGGAAATGACGTAAAAAACAACTCAGCATCGGTAAGCTTGCGTAAATCAGCATCGCGTTCTAAATCGAGAAACACTACCTGCGATTTATTGGCAACAATATGTTTTACCATTGTTGTTTTACCACATTGGCGAGGACCAACAATAGCTACTGCCGGAAAATGCAACAACGATGTAGCAACACTTTCCTCTAATATTCGTGAATAATAATCCATACAAATTAATTTTACCATGCAAATGTAGAAATAAAATCGAGATTTGCATGGTAAAATTGTAATTTTTATAAAATTAAGATTACACGGCACCATGCATACCGAAAGCACTATTCACGAAGCATGGGGTGCTGTTGAGATAGTGCCGGTGTGGAAGTGGTTGGTGGGGTAGGGTTATACATTTTGCAAAAAATTAGGATTAAGAAGTTTTGCAAAGAACTAATATCCATAGGTCAATCCATTTTTTCTATCAATTCTTGTTTGATCCATTCAAATGCTTCATTTTGATTATAATATATGCCTTTTCTGAGAAGAGCTTCCATATCTCCAGTGAAATCCGGATTTATTTCCTTTTCTTCAATATTTTTTAAAAATTCATTTTTATTAGGTGGGCGATTACCCGTAGCAAACCGTATATATTCTTTAAAGCAATGTGTAATTTGCTCAATATCAATAGGTATATTTTGTTTTGCATAATATAAATCAAACAAATCGCGACCTTTACTTCTTTGATACAATGCACGTAATTTAGTACCGAGTAATTCATTAACAGAGTATGTTGTTATATGTGCTTCTCCTGTAAACCATTCACTATTAATTTTAAAAGGGAAATCTACCCAATCAAACACATGAAAATGCTCTTTGCAATTTATTTCCAATTTTAATCTCATTCGTATTGACTCATATTCCGATGTAAAGCGATATAAGGTTTTGGCCCCATGTCCTCTAACTTGAGTAGTTCTTGGTTCTTCAAAAAAAGTAATAACTTCTCGTATTCTTTCCAATATTGGTTTAATCGGTCCCGGTTTTATTTGAACTAAATCAATATCTTCTGAATATCGCGGAGCAGGATTACAATATAATTTGTGCAATGCGGTGCCACCTCTAAAAGCCAAATTTTCTTTTAAATAATCATCGGAAAATAATGCAACTAAGGCTCGTGAAATAATTAAATCTTGTTCTACTTGAGCAAATTCTTTCCATGGTACATGCTCTTGCCATTTTGCAATATATGGTTTTGGTATCATATGTCGAGTTCTATTGTACAGTTAATTTTTACTTTCCACGTATTGTGTATCCCATTGGTTTTTTGATTGGAGTTAGGACACAACAATACCGGATAAAGCGTAACTTTTGAAAGGTGCTCAAACAGTAAATTTTGCCAAGATAATGTAGTTTCTAATACTTCAAACAAGTACCCCATTCGTTGCAAAACACTTGTATGTGGATACCATGACAGCAATTCTATGATATCTTGTTCTTGTACTTCGTCTATCAATTCTTCTATTACGGTAAGAATTCTATGTATTCCACCAATTTTTGTTTGATAATGAATTAAATCGGCAATTGTTAATGCAGGGCTGGAAATATGAAATATTCCTGCATCTGATTTTTTAATGTGAATATTTTTTTGTGGCCAATGAGATGAGGTGAAAAAACGTATTTCGAATGTCTTTTTTGCAATATTCTTACACGGAGTACCGCTCTGAATTATATAATCTTTTTGAATTTGTTGATGCCCTGCACCATAAAATTTTGCAGCAGTAAAAAGAGCTACATAATACTTCCTACCTAAATAATTACATAATTTCTCACTATATAGCTGAATTGGAAGTTTTTGTTGTGCGGAGTATCGTGGGGGTAAAATTATATAATAACCCTTACGGAGATTTACGATTTCACCTTTTGCAACTAAACGAGATAGTTCACGAGTAATAGCAACATCGGATTTATGAGTGTGTTGCTTATATTCATCTACAGAAAAAGAATATTCTTCTTGAGACAATAATTTTTTTATGTAATCATACACCTTCAATATCAAGTATTTTTTTGCGAAAGATACCTTTTTTTGGTATACATGTCAAATATTTACTTTATTTTTTTGTGGTTACCCACGGCACCATTCCGACAATAGAAGCACTTACCCTACTTTAACTGCTTTCAAATGCAACAAACCTTCAAAATAGTTTTCGTAATTATCAATTATAATATTCCAGCTGTATATGGTTTTTATTTTACTAATATTTTCTGAGATTTTATTTTCATGGTGTTCTTTTACTGTAGATTCAATTATTTTGATTAACTCTTCTGTAGATAAAAACCCAAAACCATCTTCACCTACTATTGCAGCATTAAACTCATTATTGTGATATACTATTAACGAAGAAGAACCCATTGCTTCGAGCAACGAAGGATTTGTGCCACCAACAGTGTGACCATGAAAGTATAGGTTAGAATAAAACCTTAGATTTTGTAATTCTTCTTGGTCATAAATTGCTCCTAAAAACGAAATACGCGAATCGTTACTATAGTGAGCAAACATACGTTTACCGAATTCGGTATGTGCGTAATTACCAATAAGAATAAACTTACGTGCTGTTGTAGAGTTTGAAAAAGCCTCGAGAACCATTTCAATATTATTTTCGGGTTCAAAACGAGCAATAAGAATATCGTACTGATATTCTTGCAAACCATACTTTGACAAACAACCTGCATCAGGCTTTTCGTGAACAAAACTACCATACGGATGATATGCAGATTCAACCCCATACGATTGCTTTAAATATGTTTGAATGCCAATAGAATCGGCAACTAAATAATCGCTATGTTTTACTGCAAGTTTTTCGGCATACTTTAAGAATTTTTGAACTTTAGGCGAATATTTACTACGTTTCCATTCAAGTCCATCCATATTGGTTATAACAATTGCCTTGTTTTTTAAAAGCCTTTGCCATATAGAACTGCTTGTGTATCCTAAAACATATATAATATCGAAATTTTGCTTACGAGCATGGAGCATACAGTTTAAGTCGTATATAAATTGCCCGGCAGTACCTATTTTATTTTCGGGGTCTTTGCAATGAACTAAGTTCACGCCATTATAT
>MWCJ01000123.1 GCA_002069975.1 Bacteroidetes bacterium ADurb.Bin217
GATATGTACGAGGCTATGGCGTTAGAAAAATTGTTTGGAGAACTTAAAACACCAATAAGTTCAACTAAATCAATGACCGGACACGAATGTTGGATGGCAGGTGCTAGCGAAATAGTTTATTCAGTGTTAATGATGCAAAATTCATTTGTAGCACCCAATATCAATTTCGAAACTCCCGATGAACATTCTGCGAATATTAACATAATACCAAAAACTATCGAAAAAAATATTGATATTTTCTTATCAAATTCATTTGGTTTTGGTGGTACTAATAGTGCTTTAGTTGTTAAAAAATGGACGAAATAAATTGGGATATTCTCATTAAAAAAAAAATACGTATTTTTGCCGTGAGTAAGGGTACATTTTAAAACATAATAACAATAATTATATGGCAATGACAAGACAAGAAATCGAAAAGATTACCAACGAATTTTTAATTGAAGAAATTGAAATTGATGCCGATGCTATAGCTCAGGATGCTCGATTAAAAGAGGATTTAGGTGTCGACAGTCTCGATTTTGTTGATATAGTTGTAATAGTTGAACGTAATTTCGGTTTCAAAATCAAAGCCGAAGAAATGGCTGGTGTTACTACACTTGGTGCATTCTACGATTATATAGAAAAAAAGGTAAACGGATAGGCTTGTGACTCGAAATAAAAAATGGCAAGGTAAAACAGGCGGAGGTAGTTTTGGCCAAAAAGCTTTGTTTTTTTATTTCAAACATGGAAGCATTTCGGTAGCGTATGCAATAGTTTCTGTAGTAATTCTACTCTATTTAATTGTCAATTATTCTGCTACCAAAAGCATATATTCGTATTTTAAAAAACGCCAAAAATATTCTGTATTCCGCTCTATATTAAGCACGTATCGTAATCATTATATTTTTGGAAAAACGCTCATTGATAAATTTGCAATGTTTGCCGGACGCAGGTCGTCGTATTCGGTTGAAGTAGTTGGTCAGGAATATTTTGACGCAATTATTCAAAATCCTAATACTGGTGCTATAATTATAAATTCGCATGTTGGTAGTACCGAAATGGCTGGGTATTTTTTGAAACAAAATGTTAAAAAATTACATGCCGTGGTATATGGTGGTGAAGCTGCCGAAATGCAAAAACACCGCGACCGTATACTTGCCGAACATAATGTAGAAATGATTCCGGTAGTTGATGGATTTTCGCATGTATTTGCCGTTCATAACGCACTCAAAAATTTCGACTTGGTGAGTATGGCAGGCGATAGAGTATACGAAGGCTCTAAAAATGTTGAAGTTATGTTTTTGGAAGCTCCTGCACAATTTCCTATCAGTGCATTTCAGTTGGCAGTAAAACTCAATGTGCCGGTATTGGCATTGTTTGTTATGATGTCGGGGCACAAAAAATATACGGTATATGTGCATTCAATTACTGTAGAACATTCGCCCGAAACATCCCAACAACAAAGAATTCAGAATTATATTCAAGCTTATGCTGCATATATAGAATGTATGCTCGAATTATATCCATTGCAATGGTTCAATTTTTACGATTTTTGGAAAAAATAATTATTTATATAAACACATACACTCATGTCATACGATTTTGGAAATGATAAAAAATCAGCGTTTCAGGCGCAATTCGACGCTCAAAAAATAGCGTTTGCTCCTATTATGTTTCAAGCTGCTCGCTCGTTGCGTAATCTGGGAATATTAGAATGTATTAAAAATCATCGCGAAGGTATTACCATAGAAGAGGTTGCAAAAGAACTTAATTTGCCGGTTTATGGAGTTAAGGTTTTGCTCGAAGCAGGTTTAAGTCTCGAAGTAGTGTATGCCAAAGACTATAAATATTTTATAACCAAAACAGGTTGGTTTTTGCTTACCGATGAGCTTACCAAAGTAAATATGGATTTTACACACGATGTAAATTATCTTGGTTTTTTTGAACTCGAAAAATGTATACAAACAGGCAAACCCGAAGGGCTTAAAGTGTTTGGTGAGTGGAGTACGGTATACGAAGCTTTGTCTGAATTACCCGAACATGTTCGCAAAAGTTGGTTCGGATTCGACCATTACTATTCTGATGAATCATTCCCAATAGTGCTTCCTATATTATTTGAATCAAATCCTAAAAAAATAATGGATGTAGGTGGCAATACCGGAAAATTTTCGATTAAATGTGCACAGTACAATCCCGATGTGCGTGTTACTATATTAGACCTTCCGGGGCAACTTGCCGATGCATATAAAAATATTGAAGCACAAGGATTTAGCGATAGAATTGACGGTTATCCAATAAATTTACTCGACCATTCCAAAGCATATCCTACAGGCTACGACATAGTTTGGATGAGCCAATTTCTCGATTGTTTTTCGCAAGAAGACATTGTGGAGTTACTCAAAAAAGCGAAAGCTGCAATCAACGAAACCGGTGCGGTATATATTATGGAAACTTACTGGGATAACCAACGTACCGATGCAGGTAGATATAGTTTGGTGGCTACCAGTTTGTATTTTACTTGTATTGCCAATGGTTGCAGTCAAATGTATCATACACAAGATATGTTGCAATTGATAGAAAAAGCAGGCTTGCGTGTCGAACAAACCTACGACCGTGTAGGTGTTAGTCATACGGTGTTTAAATGTGTTCCAAAATAATGAACAATATGGAAATTATTGATATTGATGTTCAAACTATTTTGCCGCAACAACGCCCATTTGTAATGATAAGTACATTGCTGCAATGCGATATGGTTACTACCAAAACCAATTTGCATGTAGCGGCCGACAATTTGTTTTGCTACAACGGTGTGCTTATAGAAACAGGTATTATCGAAAATATTGCTCAAACATGTGCTGCTCGTATGGGGTACATAAATAGCATAGTAAATACCGGCGAAGTGCGTGTGGGGTTTATAGGTTCTGTACGTAATTTACAAATATATCGATTACCTAAGGTGGGCGAAATAATTGAAACGCAGGTAGATGTGCAAAGTGAAGTATTTAATATTACACTGGTGCTTGCCAAAGTTACTATAGGCAATGAGGTAATAGCTGATTGTGAAATGAAAATTTCTGAACAATAATAGAAGTATACATGAAAAAATTATTTGCAAGCAAAGAAATTGAAGTCAGATTCAGCGAGGTAGATTCTATGGGAATCGTATGGCATGGATCGTATGCAAAATATTTTGAAGATGCACGCGAAGAATTTGGGAAAAAATATAATCTCGGATATTTACGAATTTTCGGCGAAGGCTTTTATGCCCCGCTCGTAAATTTGGATTTTAGTTACAAAAAACCATTGGTGTATGGCGACAAAGCTATCGTAGAAGTGTATTACAAACCTACCGAAGCAGCTAAAATTTGTTTTGATTACAAAATATACAATGCTGCCGACAAGTCGCTGATAGCTACCGGCAAAAGTATACAAGTGTTTTTAGATAAAAATTATGTGTTGGTGTGGACCAATCCTGATTTTTATTATGAATGGAAAAAAGGATTAGGATTAGTGTAATATGGCATCAGTATATATTCATAGTCACAGCATACTTTCGTCGTTGGGGAATTCTTCGCAAGAAAACTTCGATGCGGTATTGTCTGGCACTACCGGATTACATTTCTATCCGGAACACACTATGGGTATTCCCGAAGCATTTGTAGCTTCGTGTATTGATACGCAAATACTACTACAACATTATGCTTCTATTTCAGACAAACCCTGTTCTCGATTCGAACAAATGGCTATTTGCTCAGTATATGAGGCTCTACTTAATACTTCTATAGATACATCTTCGGAACGAACACTGTTTATACTTTCTAC
>MWCJ01000124.1 GCA_002069975.1 Bacteroidetes bacterium ADurb.Bin217
TTGGGATTTATGCTAATCCGGTTGTGAATTATTATAAATAAAACATTAATTCAAATTATTCCCCTGAAACGCATATACAGGAATCTGTGCCAACGCATCGGCAAATCCGTCGACAAAGGTTTGTAATTTACCTTTAGCGAACATTTTAGCCATCATAGGAATTTCGGCATGTAATGTTATTCGTATGCGAGTATCGTAGGGAGCTACTTGTTTTAACTGTATCCAAATACAAAATTCTTTGCTTTGTTCCGAACCTAATTTTATAAGTTTATATGGTTCTTCTTCAATAATTTGCAACGAAACTTGTATGCTTTGCATTACTTGTATAGTAACCGAATGTTCCGAAAATTGAGCTTTATCTCTATGTTCTTCGGGAACCATGGCAGCAAAATTTCTGAAATCTGAAACAAAGGCATATAACTGCGAATCCATACAGTTGTTTTTGGTAATTTTGCTTACTATTTCAAGTGGTTTTGCCATTGCTATTGTTTAAAATTCAGCACTTTTTGGATATCGTGGAAATGGAATCACATCGCGAATATTTCCCATACCGGTAACAAACAACATCAAACGTTCGAATCCTAATCCAAATCCTGCATGAGGCACCGCACCATATTTACGTGAATCCAAATACCAATGTAAGTCTTCGGTAGGGATATTCATTTCTATCATACGATTGTACAATTTATCATAATCAGCTTCTCGTTCGCTTCCACCAATGATTTCACCTATTTGCGGAAACAATACATCCATGGCGGCTACTGTTTTGCCATCAGGGTTTTGTTTCATATAAAATGCTTTGATTTCTTTGGGATATCCGGTAAGAATTACAGGTTTTTTGAAATGTTTTTCTACCAAATATCGCTCGTGTTCACTTTGCAAATCGGTACCAAAACCTTTTACATCATATTTAAATTGACCTTTTTTGTTTGGTTTTGATTCTTTCAATATTTCTATAGCTTCGGTATACGTGAGTCGCTGGAAATCATTCGCCAATACAAACTCCAATTTTTCTATAAGCGGCATTGAACGATCTTGTTCGGGCTTCGATTTTTCTTCTTGCAAAAGACGGTCTTGCAAAAATTCTAAATCTTCGCGACAATGTTTTAATGCATACGAAATCAAGTATTTCAGAAATTCCTCTGCCAAGTCCATATCGTCGTATATGTCGGCAAATGCAACTTCAGGCTCTATCATCCAAAATTCTGCTAAGTGACGAGATGTATTTGAATTTTCGGCTCTGAATGTTGGGCCAAACGTATATACTTTTGACATAGCCATACATGCCATCTCAACTTCTAATTGTCCCGATACGGTTAAATTTGTTTGTTTTCCAAAAAAATCTTCCGAAAAGTCTATATGTCCCTCTTTAGTAAGCGGTGGTTTTTTTAAATCGAGTGTAGTAACTTGAAACATTTCGCCGGCACCTTCGCAATCGGAACCGGTAATGATAGGTGTGTGAATATTGTAGAATCCACGTTCGTTAAAAAAAGTATGAATTGCATAAATCATTTGATGACGAATGCGAGTAATTGCACCAAATGTATTGCTGCGAAACCGTAAATGTCCTATTTCGCGAAGAAATTCTAATGAATGCTTCTTTGGTTGCAACGGATATTCATCAGCATTTGCAGTTCCCAACACTTCTACTAAAGATGCCAATATTTCAATAGACTGCCCTTTACCTTCAGATTTTGCTATGATTCCTGTAATAGAAAGCGATGAACCAACGGTAATTTTTTTGAGCAATTGTGCATCAAATTTTTCATTATCAATAACTATTTGTAGATTTTGAAGAGAAGAACCATCGTTAAGAGCAACAAACATTACAAAATTGTTGCCTCTGTAATTTCGCACCCATCCTTTTACTACAACTTCTGCACCTATTTCTTCTTGAGATAGTATGGCTTTAATTTCTGTTCTACGCATATATATTTAAGTTCTTATGTTTTTCGACAAAATTACACGATTTGTAATTGTACGCAAAAAAAGAGTACAATTTATCCTCTATCAAAGAAAATATTTTTATTGCTTGCTTTTAGAGGTATAGCATATACAATAGACACCGATTGCGGTAATATATCAAGTTCCTTTACAGCTTGCCCTACGGTATACATTATTCGATTATCAATTCTATTATCCATAGCTATGCTTACCGCAGACCCCAATGCTATGCCCAAATCGCCGGTATTGAATACACATGGTATTGCAGTATGCTTGTTTTTTTCGGCACAATTGGCAAAACCGCACATACCACATTTTTTAAGGTTAAGCGATTGAATTGTAGTTCCCAAGAGCACGAGAGCATCGCATTGTTTTATATTTTGAGCATCGCGATTGAAAGTTGGCACATCGTATTTCTGCGACATTTCTTCCATTTTTGCTGCAATAGGCATGATATCGCTTCCGGTAATTATAACAGTATGAATGTTGTTTATACCTTTAGCTTTTGGAGCAGTTACAGCAGCTGCAACCATGCGTTTAGCTACGTTCAGTACCGCATCATTCAGGGCTTGTTCTTCGTCAATATGTGCCATACTAGTATATTAGGTATATTTACTCTGCATGATTAGTCATAGGGGTTTCTTTTTTAAGCGACCCGTCTTTATTATAAAATTTCCATGTGCCAACTGCAGTGCCATGAGAATATTCGGCTTCGTAATCTTTTTTACCATTGTCATACCACTGAACAAATGCACCATGTAATACATCGTTTTCGTAGTGAGCTTCGTACATTTTTTCGCCGTTCATATACCACATGGTGCATATTCCATGTTTTTTTCCGTCTTTTAGTTGTAATTCTTCTTGACGTTCGCCATTAAAATAATATCGTATAGTTTTTACTACCTGCTTAGAACTATCGCCCGATACAGTATATTCAACCAATGCGGGGGTATTATTTGGATGCGAATACACAATTCGTTCTTCTAAAGATTCTCCACATGACGTAAAAAGGATTAATGTGCTAAAAATAAGGTAGATACAATTTTTCATATAGTACAAATTATAAAATATTTGTACAAATGTATAATTAATTTTAAAAAGTATTTGTCATTTATATAAAGTTTTATACATTTGCAGTCCATTTTTTGGAGGATATAATAATAAATAACGATGTACGCAATAGTAGAAATAGCAGGACAGCAATTTAAAGTTGCTAAAGACGACAAAATATTTGTTAATCGTCTTAAAACCACCGAAGGTGAGTCATTTAATATTGATTCGGTATATTTGGTAGATAATGATAAAAGTGTAAGTGTAGGTACTCCGATTGTAAAAGGAGCAAAAGTAACTGCAAAAGTACTTTCACACCTTAAAGGTGATAAAGTTATCATTTTCAAAAAAAATCGTAGAAAAGGATATAGAGTAAAAAATGGTTACAGACCAAGTTTAACTCAAATTCAGATAGAAGAAATTAAAGCATAATTAAAACTTAGGAACCATGGCACACAAAAAAGGGGTTGGTAGTTCAAAAAACGGTAGAGATTCGGAAAGTAAACGATTAGGCGTTAAACTTTTTGGCGGACAAACTGCAAAAGCAGGTAATATTCTTGTGAGACAACGTGGAACTGTTCACATTGCAGGCGACAATGTAGGTATGGGTAAAGATCATACATTATTTGCTCTTGCCGATGGTGTAGTTGCATTTAAGAAAAAAGCAAA
>MWCJ01000125.1 GCA_002069975.1 Bacteroidetes bacterium ADurb.Bin217
GAATTTAAAAATAAAGTTTTATCTTTGAAAATAATTAATACAAGTTATCATAAACAACCTTGTGAAACTTGACATGAAAAAAATATCCTGCAAAATATATATTTTTTTGGTATAATCATAGTTTTTTTTAAACTTGCACAAAAAATAACAACACTATCATGAAACATTTATTTGTACTTTGTATTTTTAGTTTATTTGTTGGCTTTACTGCTCAATCACAATATTTTTCGTGGGGTACCGAACCTGCATCTATTCGATGGAAGCAAATCCAAACCGATAATTTTCAAGTAATTTACCCCAAAGGTCAAGATAGTATTGCACAGCGATTTACTAATTTGTTAGAATACGTGTACGATGCTTGCGGTAAAACCTTAGGACATGCACCTGCAAAAATATCGGTGATTTTACATACAAATTCTGCCATAACCAATGGTTCGGTAGCATGGGCTCCCAAACGAATGGATATTTTTGATGTGGTACCCCAAGATCAAATTAGTATGGGGTGGCTCGAAATGCTTGCTATTCATGAGTTTCGTCATGTTGTGCAATTCGATAAGTTGAATCAAGGATTAACTAAAATATTATATTTTTTATTAGGTGAACAAGCCGTAGGTGGTGTTGGTGGATTATTGTTGCCTTCATGGTTTTTTGAGGGCGATGCAGTTGCTACTGAAACGGCATTAAGTCTTTCGGGGCGAGGACGTCAGCCTGAATTTTCAATGGGATTGCGTGCTCAATTAATCGAGAAAAAACAATATACCTATGCCAAAGCTTATTTTGGTTCATACAAACACTATGTGCCCAATCATTACGAAATGGGGTATGTGGTTGTAGCCAATACTCGCGACACTTTTGGACCCGAAGTCTGGGACAAAACTGTAACTCGTGTCGCACGCCGTCCGCACACCATAAAACCATTTAACAAAGCATTGAAACAACAAACAAAATACAACAAACGATACCTTTATTATACCATGTTTCAAAAACAATTGGTACAGTGGAAATTGGACTATGAAAGAGAAATTCATAAATCCTATGATACACTTACCAAACGAAACCCTAAAGAATTTACAAACTACGTACACCCACAACGAATTTCGGACACCTATGTGGTTGCAGAAAAGCGAGGTTTGGGTGATGCATCGAAAATTGTATTGATTTCGAAAGAAGGATATGAAAAAACAATTGCTCACACAGCTTTCAAACAAGCATACGAACGAATTCATACTAACGGAGAATTTTTGGTATGGGCTGAAGCCAATCAGCATATCCGCTGGGAGCTCAAAGGAACATCAGACATATATATATATTCGTTTGCCTCGGGCAAAACAAAACGGGTAAAAACCGGATTGCGAGTATTTTCGCCTTGTATTTCGCAATTGGGCGACAAAATAGCTGCGGTAGAAATAGATGCTCGCAGTATGTATTCTATTGTTGTGTTTAATTCTGCAACCAAAGAAATTATTGCACGGTATCCATCTCCAAATCAGGAATATATTTTAACACCTTCATGGAATCATGATGCTACCAAACTTGTGTATATAGCCGTGTCCTCCCAGGGTAAACGATTAGTTGAATTAAATACGCAAACAGGTGAACGTACCGAATATATTGGGGCTATTCACGACGATTTGCAAAATCCTATCTATTGGAAAGAATATATAGTGTATTCATCGTCGTATTCCGGTGTCGATAATATCTATGCCTATAATACCTTATCTCGTCAAATATTTCGAGTAACTGTAGCAAAATTTGGTGCTCGCTATCCATCTGTTTACCATAATGTGTTGCTATATTCTGATTATACATCCGATGGATATATGATTGCACAAATACCTGCCGATGAACGGAGTTGGCATTCTATAGATGTGGTTCGTAAAGCTAAATATGAATTGGCAGAATCTCTATCGAATCAAGAACCTGCAAAAATCGATTTTTCTGCCATGAAAGATAGTGTATATGCTTCCAAATCATATTCTAAACTATTGCATATGTTCAATATTCATAGTTGGATGCCTTTTTATATGGAATATAACGGAAATCAAGTGAGTGATCAGGGCTTGGGATTTCAAATTAATTCGCAAGATAAACTGGGGACAACTCTTACTACTGCCGGATATCGTCAGAGTATGAATAATTCGCGTAAAGCTGGTTTTGTTAAAGTACAATATATTGGTATGTTTCCAACCTTAGAAATGGAATATCAAAATGGATATCAAACAATTACTGAAACATTTAACAATGATATGGATACCGTACAAGCATTGTATCATTTAAAGCAAATAGGTGGAGCAGTAAGTATTCCTTTGAATTTTTCGACTCGTTCATATCATCGCTTACTTTCTTTTACGGGGCAATTGTTTTATGCTGCGTATGATAAAATTGAGGTTGATAACCCGGTGTATGATGCTAATTTTAAAGAATTTTTTGATGTAGGAGTTGTTGCGTATACTGCGTCATTTGCCAATATATTACAGCAAAGCCCTCGCGATATTATGCCACAATTGGGGCAAATGCTGCAAATAGGTTACGGACATGCTCCTTTGCAAGCAACGGAAATTTATAAAGAGTATGCATATGGTGCTACAAAATTATTTGTTCCCGGATTTATGAAACATCATAGTATTGAATTGTATGGTGCTTACGAATGGTATGCAGATACTAGCTTTTATACTATTCAAAGTATGATTCAAATGCCTCGCGGGTTTTTAACTGAATCGTATGTCCGAAAAGATATGATTTCGGCACATTGTAATTATACTTTCCCGGTGTGGTATCCCGATTTTGCATGGACATCTTTATTATATGTTAAACGTTTGTATGCAACAGTTTTTGTAGATTATGCACGTGTTGATATTTTAAATACAAATGCTGACTTAGTAAGTGTGGGACTAGAATCTATGTTGAATTTTCATATGTTTCATATCCAAGTTCCGTTAACTGCAGGTCCGCGAATTACGGTTATTCCTCGCGATAATGCAATTTCTGTTGAATTTAAAGCCGCTATAGATATAAATGGTATGTAAACAGTTTCTTAAAATATATTGTTTACTTATTTATTTTTAATACTTTTATACAATATTTAAAATAAAGATTTATGAAATTTACATGTACAGGATTATTCGTTTTTTTACTATGTGTTTCAGTTGGTTATTCGCAACAGTCCGATTCGTATCAGTTTACACGGTATAATTCGTCACGTACTGTTTCGTTAAAACCGGGTAAAGAAATTACCATTACATTTAAACCAACGTTAGAATCAAACTCTCGCGATTCTGTGGCTAAAAGTGTAGTAGGATTGTATAACTCAAAACAAGATTCTAAACTTACGGTGTTAGTAGGTACAGAATATTCTAAATACACCTATGCACAAGATAGTATATTAGAAACGTATAGGAAATATTCATATGATTACCCGCTTACATACGATGCGCAATCTATCGCATATATATCGTATGCTCCCAAGATTCGTCCTGCTATTGAAATGGCTACGTTTGCATCGGTGTTATCGTTGGCTGTTATAGCACCATTGTATGCGTTTAATATGAAAGTGTCAAGTTTCACAAGGTTGTTTATGATAACTTGTATTAATTATTTTCAAAGATAAAACTTTATTTTTAAATTCA
>MWCJ01000126.1 GCA_002069975.1 Bacteroidetes bacterium ADurb.Bin217
TATTCTATCGTACATTGATTTAAGCGAACAAAAGTTTTCTGTAAGATTTAGAGTTAGATTTCCTAAGTTGTTTAGGTGGATTAGTGAAATCATAAAAAAGTAAAAGAAAGAATGAACGAACAAATAAAAGTAACATCTCCATTGCTTCCTGACCTTAATGATTTCAATGAAATTCTTAAAGATATTTGGGATAGTAAGTGGATTACCAACAATGGTAAGTATCATCAAATGTTGGAAAATGCTCTTTGTGAATATCTCAAAGTGCCCTACATAAGTTTATTTACAAACGGCACCCTTCCTTTAATTACAGCCTTACAAGCCTTGCGTATTAATGGTGAGGTTATTACGACACCGTACAGCTTTGTAGCTACGACGCATTCTCTCTGGTGGAATGGTATTAGACCTGTTTTTGTTGATATAGAACCTCAAACTTGTAATATTGATCCCAATAAAATAGAAGCCGCTATTACGCCAAGGACTACAGCTATTATGCCTGTACATTGTTATGGGTATCCATGCGATACGAAAGGTATACAAGAAATAGCCGATAAATATGGTTTAAAAGTAATTTATGATGCTGCTCATGCTTTTGGTGTAGAGAAAGAAGGACAATCTATTCTTTTAGATGGAGATATGTCAACGCTTAGTTTTCATGCAACAAAGGTGTTTAATACAGTGGAGGGAGGTGCATTAATCTGCCATGATTTGGAAACAAAAAAACGTATTGATTATTTGAAAAACTTTGGTTTTGCGGGCGAAACGGAAGTAATAGCTCCCGGCATAAATAGTAAGATGGATGAAGTTCGCTCTGCATATGGACTACTTAATCTAAAACAAATTGATAATGCCATACTTGCACGCCAAATAGTTGCAAAACAATATAGAGAAGCATTATCAGAAATAAAAGGCATTTCATATTTAGATGATATTATTGGAGTACGTAGTAATTATTCTTATTTTCCTATATTTATCGATGCAGAACAGTATGGAATGACACGTGACGAACTTTATTTTAAAATGCAAGAAAAAAATGTGTTTGGTAGACGGTATTTTTATCCTCTCATAAGTACTTTTTCAACTTATCGCGGGTTAAAATCTGCATCGTCGGATAATTTGCTAATAGCGAACAGAATTTCAAAGGAAGTTATTTGTTTACCTATGCATCATCAGCTTTCAAATGAAGATATAAAACGAGTAATTGATTGTATAAAAAAATGACATCATTCTATTCTATTGAAGAGTTAAAACACTTAGGATTAAAGTCTTATGGTCATAATGTATTGATAAGTAGATTCTGTAATATTTATGGCGCAGACCAAATTACAATTGGTAATAATGTGAGGATAGATGATTTTTGCATTTTATCGGGAAAGATAGAGATAGGCTCTAATATTCATATTTCTGCTTATGTTGCACTTTATGGAGCAAATGGGATTAAAATAGAAGATTATTCCGGAATATCTCCACGAAGTACAATATATAGTGCAATGGATGATTTTAGTGGCGACTACTTGGTTGGTCCAATACACAGTAAGGCTACAATAAATGTAAAAGGAGGTATGGTATTAGTGAAAAAATATGTTCAAATAGGGTGTAATTGTGTCATTTTTCCTAATATAACTATTGAAGAGGGAGCAGTTATTGGAGCGATGTCTTTGGTGAAAGAAAATGTGAAATCTTGGGGAATATATGCAGGAATTCCAGTTGTTAAAATTAAAGATAGGAAAAAAGGACTGTTAAATTTTATTTGATTCAGATTATTTTAAGTATAAAAATGTTTTATTGAATACTTACAATATTTTTTATGAAAAACAATATAGCTGTTTCTATAATTATACCAACATATAATTCTGCAAAATTCATTGATAGGACATTGCAAAATGTTTTTAATCAAACACTTAAAAACGTTCAGGTAATATGTGTTGATGATTGTAGCACAGATGATACTTGGGATAAACTGACAAAGTACAAAAATCACGAAAAGAGACTTGACATACTGAAAAAAGAGTTTAATTCAGGAGCTTCTGTTTCTATGAATATGGGTATAATAATGGCAAAGGGAGAATATATAGCATTTGTAGATCATGATGACGAATTAGAACTTAATATGATAGAGAAGCTATATGAACAAGTAAAAAAAAATAAGTATGATATTGTCTGTGGCAATGCAATCTTTAAAGATAAAAATAATAACGAAACAATTTGTGATTTTCCTAATAATTTGGCGCAAGGAGGTGATGTCTTATTAAAACGCATGATAGAATTGTTGATTATAACGCTTCGTGAGGATAAAGTACGCCAAGTAGCCATGTTTGGATTATGGGGAAAATTGTATAAACGAACATTATTGATAGATAATAAAGTAGAAGCATATTCAGAGCGAGAAGTGGCTAGTACGGATTTTCTATTTAATTTAAAATCAATGTTATGTTCTAAAACTGTAGCTTACGTACCTGATGCTTTTTATCATTACAATTACACATCAGGTTCGATGTCAAAACAATATTTGCATAGAACTTTTAACATTCGCTATCATTCTATAGAAATAGCTAAAACAATAATAGAGAGTGAAAATAGCGATTATAAAACTATATATTTGAACCGTCTATATTATCGTTTATGGATGATATATACATATTCTTCATCCAATGAATTGATTCGTAATAAAAAAGGTAAGTTGGCAGCCATAAGACAAATCAATTTAAATATGAAGAAACCAATTTTAATTGAAGCACTAAAGTTTGTACGTATGTCAGCTTGTTCTCCCAAGGGAATGTATAGAATATTTATGTATTGTTTGTATTTTTATACTAAATTAATTTTGCTATGCAAAGGAAAACTATAATATCTGAAGGATATGCTCAATATGGATATGGATCAATTATTGATAATTATATGAAGCAAAATTTTGCTAAAGATTATAATTTTGTGCATATCTGTATTGATAGAGGTTTGCCTAAAATAGAATCGCCACAGAATGTTAAAGTAATTTACATAGCATCACATAATCGTTTGGTAAGAAAGTATGAACTTATATCAACAATTTATCGTGAGGCAAAAAAGAATAAAAATGCAGTGCTATGGCTTGCGTATTTTAAATTGTTTTTTATTGTGAGACTCTTATTACCTTTTCATCGTTGCATTGCTGATTATTCAACAGGCTGTGTAAATCCTTCACGAATTAATAGATTTTTTAAAAATTTATTAATGACTTTTGAAGCATTATTTTTTCGTCATAAAGTTGCACTTTCAATAGATTTGAAGAAACATTTACATTTATCGAAAAACACTAAAATACTACCATTAGGAGCTAATATATTAAGCAACACCAACAAGCAGTTTAACAAAATGCGATTATTATATGTTGGTACACTGGCATCGCAAAGAGATGTGTATAAAACGATTGAAGGTGTTGTGAAATTTCGAGAAAAAAGACCAAATGCAGAATTGAGGTATGATATTATTGGAAAAGGAAACGGAATGAATCATATTAAGGCGGAAATTCAAAGATTTTCTG
>MWCJ01000127.1 GCA_002069975.1 Bacteroidetes bacterium ADurb.Bin217
GAAGGTTCAAGGATAAACAATCCTGTTATATCTTGGTTGCTATTGAGCGGGTCAGAGAAGAATATATCGATAATAGTTTGCGGATTGGTCGTAGTTTTTACATGCAATACTTTAAAATCTTGAAGTGCCGGCATTTCTATGCGTTCGGTAAATGTTTCGTCTATACCTATAGCTTTGGCTTTGCAGGTTAGTTGAATCATTTCTGGCGATTGTTTCCGCTCAACACTATCAATGGTAAAATTATGTGTTTTACCATCTTTACTATGCTGCCACGAAATTTTGAATTGTTTCCCGTTTGCTTTTGCAGTTACAGCTTTTTCTAATTCAGCATTGTCGGTAACATCGGCTGTTGTATAAATTCCATGAATTTTTTGCCATTTTTTTTCGCTTATTTTATATGGTTCAATACCGTTGAAGCTATATTCTATAGCTTGTTTCATTACCTGAAATCGAAATGTGAGTACACGTAAATTTTTGGGAACTTCAACAAATGAATGTAATGCAAAATCTACGGTGTAAATTTCTCCTGCCGGTAAGCGCTTTTCCGGAATAAATTCTATGGTTTGATTATCTATCCATACTGCTTTACCTTCGATATTGGGGCTGAAATCAAACGGATTGTCTTTTAATTCTTCCCCGGCAACCGCACTTGCTTGTTCTTGAACCATGCGAACGCGAATAGGCGAAGCACTCGAAATTACTCCCGAAGTAAAAGAAATTATATACTCGGCAAATGCAGGGTCAATGTAAATTGGTTTTAATTTTTTTTCGCCGCATGTAGAAAAACTTATAACTAATAAGAATGCAAGACACAGGCGTAACAAGCTGTGGGTTAGGGGTGTTTTCATATAAGATTAGATAAAATTTATTAGAAACAAATATCGTATTTTTATGTAGATTATTGTACGAAGTTGTATTTTTTTTATGAATTAAGAGAAGAATATTTTACACGTAATTATTTAAATCTTTATTCGCCACAAACAGTTACTATTATAGTTCGTTGTCCTCCATAATTGCGGTGTTCGCAGAGGTATATGCCCTGCCATGTGCCTAATGCTAAAGAACCTTTGCAAATAGGGATTGAAAGAGAATTTCCTAAAATACTTGCTTTGATATGTGCAGGCATATCGTCGGCACCTTCGCAGGTATGAGTAAAATACGGGCTTCGTTCGGGGATTGCCTTATTAAAATACGATTCAAAATCAACACGAACGTCGGGATCTGCATTTTCATTAATTGTTAATGAAGCCGATGAATGTTGAATAAAAATATGAACAATACCTATTGATAGAGAGCGTATTTCGGGTAATTGAGATATGATGTCGCGTGTAATTAAATGAAATCCACGTGCACGAGGAGCGAGTAAAATTTGTTTTTGAATCCACATATGTAATTTCCGAAAAATTAAAATGCAGCCATCAATAAATCAATATTTTTGTAAGGCAATCCATATTTATTTGCAATGTAGCTATTGGTTAAAATGCCATTATATATGTATACACCTTGACGAACAGCAAAATCATGTTTTAAGAAATTTTTAACTCCTCCCATTTCCGTCATCCTTAATAGTATTGGAACAACAATATTACTCAAGGCAATTGATGATGTACGAGCGGCACGTGATGTAATATTAGGTACGCAATAGTGAGTAACACCGTGTTTTGTGAAAATTGGATTTTTATGGGTAGTACATGCCGAAGTTTCGAAACATCCGCCTTGGTCAATACTTAAATCAACAATTACAGAGCCTTGTTTCATGCCTTTAATCATATCTTCCGAAACGTAAAAATTTTGACCATCTTCTACCAATTGTATAGTGCCTATTACAACTTCGGCAGATTTTAATGCCTTTTGTAATACCCCACTATGGTAATTTGAAGTAAAAACTCGTTGTCCAAGTGATTGTTGAATAGTAATGAGACGTTGTAAATACGAATCGAAAATTTTTACATGAGCACCCATGCCCATAGCAGCTCGAGCAGCAAATTCGCCGGCTGTGTTTGCCCCCAAAATAACCACTTCGGCAGGGCTAATTCCGGTAACTCCGCCAAGCAATACCCCTTTGCCTACATTCGAATTGCTCAAATATTCAGCTGCAACTAATACCGACATGCTTCCTGCAATTTCATCCATAGATCTCACAACAGGGTAATTTCCTTCTATATCGCGAATGTAATCAAACCCAATAGCATTTACTCGTTTTTGCGTAAGTTCATGAACTTGCTGTAAAGCTGATTCGTTAATTAGAAATGATGATAAAATGGTTTGTTTTTCACGTAATAATGATATTTCTTGCGAATTGAACGGTGCAACTTTTATAAGCACATCGGCTTCGTACACTTCTGTTTTTGCATCGCAAATAATTGCACCAACTTCGCTATAATCTTGGTTTGTAAATTTTGCTCGTTCAGCTGCATTTCGTTCAAAAAGAACTTTGTTACCGGCATCTACAAGAAGTTGAACTGCTTGTGGAGTTAGAGCAATGCGATGCTCGTTAACGTCGGTTTCGTTTAAAATACCTATGGTAATATTTTGTTTTTTTGTATTTACCTCAAGCATCTCTTCTTGTGGCATCAATGCACCACGTCCAAACGAAAATTGTGTACCAAGATTTCCCATATTGCAAAAATTTGTATAAAAATAGTATTTTTTTCGTCTTATACTATGTTGCGAATAAAAAATATGAATTATGAGATATAAGTTATGAGACATTCAGACATTCAGACATTCAGACATTCAGACATTGAGACGTTCAGACCTTTTAGACTAAAAAAAGAGAGTTCTAGTATTAACAATAAATAACACATTTTGTGTATAAAAAGTAGCATGTATGTTTTTATTTGTCAACTAAAAACAAGTATTTTGCAAGCAATAATAATTACGTATTAAAATATATTATCTTCATGACACACAAGAATATAGTAGATCGCTCGGCAGATAATCTGCGAATTTTATCGATGGCAATGGTGGAAAAATCGAAATCTGGACACCCAGGTGGAGCAATGGGAGGAGTAGATTTTGTAAATATTTTGTATTCAGAATTTTTGCAATATGATCCAACTGATTTTACGTGGATAAATCGCGACCGTTTCTTTCTGGATCCGGGGCATATGTCGCCGATGTTGTATTCTATTTTACATATGGTAGGTACTATTTCTATAGATGAAATTAAATCGTTTCGTCAGTGGGGTAGTGTGTGTGCCGGTCATCCCGAAGTAGAACATGCTCGCGGTATAGAAAACACATCGGGTCCGCTTGGTCAAGGTCATACTATGGCTGTGGGGGCTGCTATTGCAGAAAAATTCTTAACACAACGCTTTGGTGCATGGATGAAACATAAAATTTATGCATATATTTCCGATGGTGGTATACAAGAAGAAATATCGCAAGGAGCAGGTCGTATTGCAGGACATTTGGGGCTCAATAATCTTGTAATGTTTTTTGACTCTAACGATATTCAACTTTCTACCGAAACTAAAGATGTAACAAGTGAAGATACTGCTAAAAAATATGA
>MWCJ01000128.1 GCA_002069975.1 Bacteroidetes bacterium ADurb.Bin217
AAGTTAAATATACTAAATTTCCCTATGTTTACCAAAAATTTAAGCGTTTTTCTTACGTCGAATTGACGTTATTTAGATTATTCCATTCCACTCGTGCAAAAATTGTTCAACAAATGTTTCCATAAACACATGTCGTTCTTGGGCAATGTGTTTTGCTGTTGGAGTATTCATTCGTGTTTGCAATGTAAACAATTTTTCGTAAAAATGATTAATAGTATGTCCTTGTGAATTTCTATATTCTTCGGCTGTTGTATAAGTTTGCGGTGCAATAGCAGGATTGTATAATTCTCTGTTTTTAAATCCACCATAGTGGAAAGCCCGAGCAATTCCTATAGCTCCCATGGCATCGAGTCTGTCGGCATCTTGAACAATGTGTAATTCTATACTTGCATGTTCGGTATTCGAAATTCCACCTTTGAAAGAAATATGTGTAATTATGTGCATAATTGTTTCAATTTCATGCTGTTGAAATCCACTTTCGTATAGTATATCTGCAACTATTTTTTTTGAATCGGATTCGGTCGAAAATTTATCGTCAATAATATCGTGAACCCATGCCGATGCTTCTATTATTGTACTATTGCCGCCTTCTTTAGCACAAATTAAGCGAGCATTTTGAACTACTCGTAAGGCATGCCAATAATCATGTCCGCGTTCTGCGTTTGTTAATACGGTTGAGACTTTATTTTGAAGAATTTCAAAATCGTGTTTCATACATTAATATGATTGTTCTATATTCCACACAAATGCTCGAACTCCGACTTCAGTATTAATTTCGTCAAGTTTTTTTATACTTTCTAATAATTCTTTGATTTTATCATCTTCTACCATTGTAAAAGTTGCCGAATTATTTTCGGGCCAAGTATGAGTGTTCATTCGAGGTTCACCGGTTTTGCTCCCGCGACCTTGCACATCAGCCCAACGGGTAAATCCACGAATTTCAAGTTTATCTAAAATATACTCTACTCGTTCGGTGTGAGCTTGGTTGTATGTTATCATTACTGCTTTCATGCTTTATATTTTTTAAACTAAGATGCTGATTTAAATTGATTTGAAATCAGCATCTTAGTATGTGTTCGTATTATTTATCAAGAAAATGGAATTGTGATTCTAATTGTTTTTTCTTATTCATTTCTCCTTTACGTGCCATGAGGTTATATCCTACCGGAACGATAATAAGTGTAATTACCGTTGAAAAAATTAAACCGCCAATTACGGCCACACCCATAGGACTCCATATTTCGGAGCCTTCGCCTGTGCTCACAGCCATTGGAACCATACCAAGAACGGTTGTTGCAGCTGTCATCAATACCGGACGCAAACGGCTTCGACCCGAAAGTGAAATAGCTTCGTTGAGCTCGTATCCACGTTCACGCATTAAATTTATATAATCTATAAGTACAATCGCATTTTTTACAACTATACCTATAAGCATAATTGCTCCAAGTGCTGCGATTACACTAAATGTTTTGCCGCTTATGAATAGAGCAATAAATACTCCCGAGAATGCAAATGGTATTGAGAACATGATAATCAATGGCATTTTGAGTGATTCAAATTGAGCTGCCATAACTATGTATACTAATAACAGAACTAACACCATAAGTAATCCCAAATCGGCAAACGATTCTTGCATATCTTCGAAGCTACCTCCCATATTTACCATTACTTCTTGTGGAATCTCAATAGAGTCAATTTGTTTTTGAATTTGTGCAGATAGGTCGCCAAGTGCCACATTGTATGGCGATGCTGTAACTGTAACAATACGTTCACGACGTTTGTGTTCAATATTTGGTGCCGCCCAGTGTTCTTCAACTTTACCAATTTCTTTGAGTCGAATCATTTTACCATACATATTTTTTATGGTAATATTTTCTATTTCGGTTATTGAATTTCTATCTTCTTCGGCTAACCGAACTACTACGTCAAATTCATCTCCTTTTTCGCGATATTTAGTGCTGGTATACCCTTGAATTCTATTACGTAATGCCATAGAAACCATAGCATTGTTTAACCCGTGTATCGCCATTTTTTCTTGGTCGAGTACTACTTTTAATTCGGGTTTTTCTTTTTTACGACTTATAGAAACATCACGTGCTCCGGGTAGACTTTTAATACTATCTGAAATTTGTCGAGCCAATGCATCGGTTTTCGCAAAATCGTATCCGTATATTTCAACAGAAATTGCACTTCCACCCCCAAAGCTCCTCATTACGTCTTGAGTTGACACCGAATATTTCTCAATTTCTGCTATACCATCAAGATCTTTTCTTAGCTCATCTGCAATATCCCATACACTTTTTGTTCGTTCACTTGGTTGTGTCAATCGCATTCTGAAATTTATCATATGCGAACCGGTTTCGCCGAATAAACTGGTAAAATCTCCTTCGGAATCGCTACCCGATGAAGTAAATCGTACAATCACTTCGGGGTATTTTGTTTCAATAATTTCTGTAATTTTAGTAGTAATTTCTACAGTTTTTTCTACCCGAATACCTGTTTGCAATTCTACAGTTATGTTTAATGAACTTTGGTCGGTTTCGGGTATAAATTCAGAACCTACCTGCGATACTAAAAATATTGATGCTACAAATATTCCAATAGATGAAAACACAACTGTTTTTTTGTGTGCTAACGCCCAACGAATAGATTTTTCGTAAAATTGGTCTAATTTATCGAGGAATTTTATAACAACATTGTCATATGACCATTTGCGGATATTTGTTTTTTTAGGTTTTAATCGTAAAAGCTTCGAACTTAACATAGGTGTAAGTGTAATAGCTGCAATAGTTGAGGTAACTACGGTAATAGTTACAATCCATCCAAGTTGTTTAAACAATACACCTGTTATTCCGGTTACCATAGTTAATGGTAAAAATACTGCAACTACCGTAAGTGTAGTAACAATTACAGCAAGCCACACTTCGTTGGTGGCATATATAGCAGCTTCGCGTGGACTAGCTCCGCGGTCTATATGTTTCGATATATTTTCGAGTACCACTATGGCATCATCTACCACCATACCTATGGCTATAGATAGAGCCGAAAGAGAAATAATATTAATAGAATTACCCGATAATTTTAGATAAATAAATGCAACTATAAGCGATATAGGAATGGTGAGCACTATTATAAAAGTAGCTCGCCAGCGTCCCAAAAAGAATATAACAACTAAAATTACGAACAAAAATGCCCACATTAATGTTTCGGTAAGGTTATTTATAGAATTATTAATAAACACCGAACTATCGAAAATTTCAATTAATTCAATATCGGGAGGTAATGTTTTTTTGAGTTTTTCTATTTCGGCATTTACTTCTTCGGTAATTTTAACAGTATTAGCACCCGATTGTTTCATTACAAATAGTCGAATACCATTTTCTCCGTTAATTTTTTGGTCGATTGTGCGTTTTTTTATAGTATCGCGAACAGTTGCTACATCTTTAAGATATATACTTTTGCCCATAAAGCTGCCAATTACAATATTTTGTATTACG
>MWCJ01000129.1 GCA_002069975.1 Bacteroidetes bacterium ADurb.Bin217
GAAACACAAAATATTGAAACTAAAGGTTTATTCATATTCAGGTTCTAATGCTATGTTTACGAATACTTTTCTATTTGTTTCTTTATCAACAAAATAAGCATTTTTAAATTTACCATGCGTAAGAGATCTTAATTTATTTATAACTACTTCAAATGTAGCAATTTCTTGCATATCTATTTCAAGCAATGAATTAAAATCTTTTTTAAGAAATATGTTTCCTTCTTCTTGTATAGTAATTGTTGAATAGGTTTTATTAATAATAGATTCAATAGTTTCCTCGAATAATTCTAATTCAGCTTCTACAATTTTTGAATACAATGTTAAAGATGTATCCCAAGAATATTGTGTTACTTTTTTACGAGCTATTATAGGTCCATGGTCAAGTTCTGCATCCATTTCGTGTATTGTTGCACCTGTTTCTAAACCGTATAAAATAGAAAAAACCTGAGGGTACCAACCGCGATTAATAGGATTGTATCCGGGATGTAGATTTATACAGCGAACTTGTTCTACTAATTCTTTAGGGAAAATTTGCTTAGAATGAATAGAAAAAATAATATCAAACTCTTTAATTAGATTTTGATATTCTAATTTAATATCTATTTGTTTAATTGGAATATCTACAAAATCAATAGGATTAGAAAATCTACTACAAAAGTATGTTGGTTTTATCTTTAGGTTTTTCTGTTCTAGTATTCTTATACATGACTGTAGCATAGAATAATTATCTGAAAAAAAAGCTATGTTCATATCTGTTTTTTTGTTAAAATTTTCCAATATCCACCTTTATCTCCTCCTATACGTTCTATTGCACCTTTTTCTTTTAATATGTTGATATCGCGAGCAATGGTTCTCCGTGTTGTTTGTAAAACTTCGGCTAATTCGGTAGTAGTAATTTTGGGATTATCTTGTATGATAGTTACAATTTGAATACGGCGATGTTCTGTGACATTTTCTGTGACATGTTCTGTGACATTTTCTGTGACATTTTCTGTGACATTTTCTGTTGTAATTTTTTGATTTGTATACGAAAGTTCCGAAACAAATCCACTCGGTTCATTTTTAAAAGCAACCTGTTCATGCTCGCCCTTTTGTAGTATTTCTTGAAATCTTTGCATGCCTATTTTTGCAATAAAGATATAATTTTTTCAACATCAACTTGCTCTAAATCTGGATAAATCGGCAAACACAATACTTCTTCCGCTAAACGATGAGCATGTTGTACATTGTTTTTTTGTGCAGAAAGCAAATGCGAATACATCGGAAAATCTGAAATTAATGGATAGAAATATCGGCGAGCATATATTCCTTGTGTTTTGAGTTCTTCGTATACTTGGTCGCGAGATTTGCCGTATTCTTGTTCAGAGATAAAAATTGGAAAATAGGAATAGTTGTGAGTTATCAGTTTGCAGTTATCAGGTAACTGATAGTTGATAGTTGATAGTTGATAACTATCTATTAATCGTATGCCAGGAATATTTGATAGTTCTTTGGTGTAGAATTCGGCTATGTGTTTTCGTTTGGCAATTGCTTGGTCTATATATTTTAATTGAAGTAAACCAAAAGCAGCTTGTACTTCGTTCATTTTGGCGTTTATGCCAGCAGCAATCACCGTAGTTTCGTTGCGAAAACCAAAGTTTTTAAGGTCGTCTATATGTTGTTTCATTTCTTTCGTATGGCATACAATAGCACCACCTTCAAAGGTGTTAAACACTTTGGTTGCATGAAAACTTAATATCGATAAATCGCCATAATTACATATAGAAATACCATTTTCTTTTACTCCAAAACAATGCGCAGCATCATAAATTAGTTTTAAATTATGCTTTTTTGCAATTGCATTTATTTCAATATGATTACATGGATTGCCATATACATGCACCGGTAAAATTGCAGAAGTTTTTTCGGTAATGGCATCTTCAATTTTTGTAGCATCCATATTACCTAATATTGGATCTACATCAACAAAAACAGGAGTTATATTATTCCACAATAAAGAGTGAGCTGTTGCAACGAAACTATATGGTGTTGTAATAACCTCTCCTTTAATATCTAGCGCTTGCAATGCAGTAAGCAAAGCCAATGTGCCATTCGAAAATACAGAGATATACGGCACTCCCAAATACTCACACAAAGCAGCTTCAAATTGTTGATGAAATGGACCATTATTCGTAAGCCATTTATTTTTCCAAATTTGCTCTAAATAGGGAGTGAATTCATCGAGTGGCGGGAGGTATGGTTGGGTAACGTTTATCATGAGTTATCAGTTGGCAGTTGGCAGTTGGCAGTTATCAGTTGGCAGTTGGCAGTTATTAGTTATCAGTTATCAGTTGGCAGTTATTAGTTAACTGATAACTGATAGTTGCTCACTGATAACTGATAACTATTTTCTTTTTTTCTTTAATGTATTTATTGTTGAAATTAACATTTTTAAAATTTCATAAGCTATAGTATATATTGCATCATATTTGGTTTTTGTAATATACTCCGTTTCTAAAAGAAGATCTAACCAATAAAGAGTTTCGTTACATTCTTTTTGTGCAATTGCAAATTTATGAATAAAATCTAAATTACTTTCAGCAAATTCAGCTTCACGAATTAATGCACCGACAGCTGTTCCTGAACGTAATATTTGTTTCGATATAACAAATTCTTTTTTGTTTTCACATATTTCTTTGTGTAACAAAACAATTTTTTTTGCTAAATCAAAACTTTTATCTCTTAACACTGATTTTCCCATCCTTAAATTAATAACTAATAGTTGATAACTGAAAACTCATAACTGATAGTTGATAATTAAAAACTGTTAACTGTCCAAGAGAAAACCGGCCTCAACGCCCCCGGCTCTTCTCCCATATACTGCCCTAATTCTGCAGGTTTGTTTACAAGAGTAAATTCTAAAATATCGGGTTCTATATATATTGAACGTCGTTTGTCTTCTACTACAAATAAATCCATAGAAAATGTACCATTATTGAAAAAATTACCGGGAATTTTACAACGATACGACATTTCTCCTTGCTGCGGAACTGCCTCTAATTCACCGGAACTTATTACAAAAATTTTTTCGCCATTTCCATCTTTAAAATGCAAAGTAGTATCTATTCTATGATTGCCTGTTTTATTAATAAGAGTAATACAAAGTTCAAGTGGTTCTGTTATTTCAACAGCATCTTCTAACTTTTTTCCAACACCTTTTATAAACGCTTCTTTGAGTTCAAATTCAGGGTGGTTTATTTCATTTGATTTCCATTCTCTATGGTTTGCTGCTTTTTTAAATCCTGATAAATATTGTTGCACTGCAGAATTTGTATCGCCTTCAAATATTACTTTACCATGTTGCAACACAACACAACGATTACAAATACTTTTAACCGCAGCCATATTATGACTCACAAACAACACTGTTCTTCCTTGTCCACTACTTACATCCTTCATCTTCCCAATAGCCTTTTTCTGAAATTCGGCATCGCCTACG
>MWCJ01000130.1 GCA_002069975.1 Bacteroidetes bacterium ADurb.Bin217
CCAGAATTCCAGAAATTTTGTGTTGTTAATAACGCGGGCACGCTCGTGTATTGTTTTGGTAAGAACGATATACGAACTGTGGAAGCTTTTTCCAGTAATCCGGAGGTAAAATATTATTTATTATTTTTCGTTATATAATTATTCGACCGACTATAAAAAAATAACCGTTTTTTTATTGGTGGTTTTTTTTGTGAGGATAAATATCTACGCGTTTACGTAATATACGAAACAAATAGTATTTACGAATTATAATTTTAATGATACGATGCGATGAATTTTAGATAAAAAAATCGGCAGGACCATTGGGTAAATTTAATTCAAACATGACGACACGTTTGATATATGGTAGGTTGTTTAGCTTTTCGTGGTAAGCAAGCGAAAGAATACTCATGTATGTTGTGTTATTATCTAAAATAATGACTGATTTTAACGTTTCGATACGCATATATACATGGTACAAAACAGACATTTGGTCATCAGGACAAGAAAAATAGTGGGTGGGAGGGCGGTCTTTTTATTGGTGCGAACTATGTTCCGATCGATAAAAATTATTCGTATGTTCGATAACATGAACGGTGAATTAACAAAAAAAAACGCGGGGTCTTATTTGATTTTTAGTTTGTTAAACCGTGGGATATTGTATGTTTGTATTGACATCAAACGCGTCGAATGCTTTAATTTGTGTATGTAGATATATATATAGCGAGACGTTATAAAAATAACATATTTAAATAGAGTGTCAAAAAAAAAAATTATTAATATAATACAATAAATCGGGGCATATTATCTTTCCGACGCGTTTCTTTGAAGAGTAGACACTAAAGAAAGGATTGTGGTTTTGGTCCGATTTGTCGATATCGAGATATTGAATATATTTTCAATAAAAAAAATAACAACTCGCAAAAAATGTTTCTATGTATTTGTTACTAATTAATGAATAAAATAATGACAAAAAGCACATCGATCAGGAAATTCCGTTTTAAATATCATGTTAGGATTTGTTGTTGGTTTACTCTGGGTCACAGTAATAGCCGTGATATGTCTCGCTTACCTATTACCTAATATTATTTCCAAGTCCGGGCGCGATGTAGCCACAATTAGGTTACATATGCAAGATAATCATACTAAAACAAATCACATAAAAACTACACAACGCGTACAATATGGAGCACATAATACTAACACTCATGCACATTTTATGGGGCGGTCCGAGCCACATCAATCGCCAATTTTATCATCCGCCTCGCCGGGTATAGTGTATCATTCGTCTCTATCGACATCGTCGCAAACTGTATTTTGGTACGATTATATGGTAAACACAAACAAAGATAACTTATTTTGTTCTGGTTTCCCACTACCACGATTATCGACCATTCTATTCTTAAAATTCTTTTGGAATGTTATTCGTGTGGCATGTGTTGTTTATTTTGTTTGGAAAAATTTAATCTTTGATATGCAAAGTCTCATTGTCACTGATAACTGGAAAGTCGAAGATACGATTGCCTTATTGCTTATTTTATCATTATTCCTTTCATCTATTTTTGTTGGTGTGTTACAAAACAAACCACGTATGACCGTATATCAAGTCGGATTATTACTTTTAATTAGTTGTTTGGGCTGTGATATTACAGTTCTCGCACTAACAGGATTGAACGAATATTGGATTGTGTTTGGGCTGGCGTTCGCGCCCTTAATAGAAACAATCTTTTTCATAATTATCGTTTTTTTAGCAAATAGTATCTTTAATGCACATTGGGCACAATATGGCTCCTCGCGCCTGTCATCTCGCGCGCCCGATTGTTATTATATTATCGAAACGAATTCAGACCATAACGAGACAGTATAATTATACTCATAAAAAAATTGGATGTTACGTAAATAAAGAAAACAAATTTAGAGTGTCTGTATATTTATTATTTATCATTATCAACTCATGTACATAAAGAATTAACATGTGTATTTTTTTTTTCCTGCCCGTCTCTCCCAATAAACGAAGCATAGCTATATTTTATGACCCAATACACACTCATATGAATATTAAACTTCATTTTTTTTACAAAAAAAAATTCATTTTTTTAATTATTTCTACCGATTGTCGCCTTTTTTTATAAATTGTGAGGGGAAAAAAAAAAGAGTTAGTGCGTATATTTACTGTGTTTGTGTTACGGGTACACCATAATGAATAGCGTACCGACCACACACGAACAACAGCCAGGAATGGAAACAAAAGAGGCATGTTTCGCAGATATGTTCGATACGATAAGCATTTTTTTCCGGACGATCATAGAAACAAACCTGAGAAACGCTTTCCGAGGCAACGTGACACCATACGACCAATCCCCCTTAGTATTATGCATGCTTCAACCAGGACCGGACACGACGTCGTGCTATTTGTTTAATACCAATAACACTCCAATTTATATGACTGTCGAAAATATCGATACAATTGCAGAAATACTTATGACCGAACCTAAAACAAAAATCTACGTCAAATTAACAACGAATAATACCATTCCATCAAACTATAACGAATCTATAGAACAAAATGGTATTGTGAAGGCTGAGGAACGACTTTCACAAGAGCTAATAAAATGCGCAGCACTTGCTTATGGTGCGTATTTCCAATATCAACAACAAAATAACATGCATTATCTATTTGCATCTTGGGAAACAATCTTTAAATATAAGCAAAATATGAACGCTCCATCCGAACAGAGTTTGAAGAGTTTTTTAGCGTCAAAAACGAAAAATAACATCCCATATATACAAAATAAATACACTCAAACTAACAATAACAATCACAACTCGTTAATTTCGAGACTTAATTGTTGTAATTGTTATACCATCATGAAAAAAATCTTGCATTATTTAGTGCTCGTTTTTGCTATATTAATCGCAATGGTTGTTTTTAGTAATATCTATCAATTACAATGGGACGAATACGATAATTACAACTCTTTCAATATATCTCAGACCAATACACAACCTGTGATGAACGAGGAGGGAAACATCCTATCAATTTATGACCACTATTTTGAGCCATTTATGTATAGTGATATATTATATGGTTGTTATCGAATGAAAATTACGAATGATACATTCATTATAATGCCTGATAATAGGACCGTTATTTTTGATTTCTTTTTTCAACAATATTACACAGATCCAAAATATTCATTGATAAACGCTCGAATTAATATTTCCACGAACACAACAATTTTGGCAGATATGGTTTATAAAACACCCACCGATAGACCACCACTCAAAATTAAACTACCGAGCGCCGGGCTATGCTATAAAATAACTAAAAAAAAAGAAATTGAT
>MWCJ01000131.1 GCA_002069975.1 Bacteroidetes bacterium ADurb.Bin217
GGTACTTTTTCGGCAAAACACACAGCAATTTCTAGTGCTATGGTAGAACAAAAAGTTCGTCATGCATTGTCAACCGGTGCTAAGTATATAACGTCTACCGAAGCATCTTGTTTAATGAATATTGCAGGGTATATATCAAAAAATAAATTACCTATTACACCAATACATATTGTTGATATTTTAGCTCGTAATTTATAAAAGATGTATAGAATAGGATTCGACGCAAAACGATTGTTTCATAATGGTACCGGATTAGGTAACTATAGTCGAAGTTTAGTACGTAGTCTTCATGCTGAATTCCCTTCGAATGAATATATTTTATTTACTCCAAGTATATCATATTCTAACGATAGTTTTTATTTTACCGAACAATTTAAAGTAGTAACACCTCGTATTTTCTCTAAAATTGGTTGGCGTTCGCGATTTATGCTGTATGCGTTGCTCGAACAAAATATTGATGTGTATCATGGGTTAAGCCATGAACTTCCGTTTAAAATAGAAACCACAGGAATAAAATCTGTTGTAACTATTCATGACGTTATTTATAAGTTTTTTCCCAACGATTTTCCTATGATAGACAAGGCTGTGTATGATATTAAGTGGAAACACGCCTGTACTCGTGCCGATGCGTTAATTGCAACAAGTGAAGCTACCAAACAAGATGTAGTAGAGTTGTTTGGTGTGCCTGAAAAAAAAATACATGTGGTGTATCAAACTTGCGATTCAATGTTTGAAAATATAGTTAACGATAGTAGAAAAAAAGAAGTTTGTTCAAAATTTTCAATACCTCAATCGTTTATATTATATGTAGGTGCTATTACCGAGCGTAAAAACATTTTGAATCTTGTGCAAGCATATAATGCAATCAAACAAGATGTTGATATACCTTTAGTGTTGGTTGGTAATGGTAGACAGTATGTGGAAAAAGTAAAAGAATATATTATTCAAGAATCTTTGCAATCTCGTGTTATACTGTTGTCGAATGTAGACAGCGAAGATTTGCCCGCTTTGTATCAATCGGCTCGAATGTTTGTATATCCTTCGAAATACGAGGGATTTGGTATTCCAATATTAGAAGCACTTAAGTCTCGAACGCCTGTAATTACATCAAATATTTCTTCATTGCCCGAAGTTGGCGGTAATGCTGCGATGTATATAAATCCCGATTCTATTGAAGATTTATCTGAAGCTATGCTTTTTTTATATCGCAATCAAGATGCGTGTAATGATTTAATTCAAAAGGGAATTGCACATGCACAACAATTCTCGTTTTCGGCTTTTGCTCACAATACAATGAATGTATATAAATCTATACTTTAAATTGAAGTCGTTATTTACATATATTGTATTTGTTTTTCTCTTTGTCATACTATTTTCGGTAGTTGGCCGAATGGTTTTTGTTCTGTACGGCTGGGGATTATTTGACTCAGTAACTAATTCGGATATTATTACTGCATTTTGGTATGGGTTGAAGCACGATATTTCTCTTGCAAGTTATTGTGTTATGCTTGTTTGCGTGTTATCTCCCTTACTGTTTGTTGGTGTCAAATGGTATAGGTATATGGTAGCAACAGTATTGAGCATTTTTATTGTAATTTTTAGCCTTGTAACTATTGCAAATCTTGAGATTTATAATAGTTGGATGAGTCATATCGATGTTTCAATATTTCAATTTTTTGATAAGACTTTTTCGTTTTTAGCTTCTACCAATACTATTGATATTCTATTGTTTATTTTAGGTTGGGTACTATTTTCGGGATTAGGGGTATTTGTATATTTACGATATATTCATACAAAATTACAAATAATTACAAAAGTTCGTTGGTATAATGTACTACTATATATAGTATGTGGAGCATTGTTCTTTATTCCTGCTCGTGGAAGTATAGATGTGGCGGGCATGAATACCGGAGCAGTTTATTTTTCCAATACATTACAGGCTAATCATATTGCGGTAAATGTGGTTTGGAATTTTTTATCGTCGGCTACGCAGTCGAATCATAATCAAAAAGAAAATATGTTTATGAGTTCAGAGAAAGCTCATGAAATATATCATGATATAAGTAACGAACGAGGAATAACATCTGAATATGTAATTTCTAAAACTACTCCAAATATTATTTTTATAATGTTAGAGGGTGTGGGAGCCGATATTACTTCTACTTTAGGCGCGTATAGCGGAATAACTCCACAATTTGATTCGTTATGTCGCGAAGGTATTTTATTTGCAAACGTGTATGCTGCCGGAACTCGAACCGATAAAGGGGTAACAGCGATGCTTAGCGGGTATCCGGCACAGTCGCAAAAACCCATTATGGGCTTTAGTAACAAAGTTGAGAAATTGCCTACTATAAGTAAAATTCTATTTGAACGTGGATATAATACTATGTTTATGTATGGAGGCAATAAACAATTTTGTAATATGAATGCTCTCATTACTACCGGTGCTTTTAAGCAGGTGTATGATATTCAAAATTTCGATAATTCCTTGCGAACGTTTAAATGGGGTGTTCACGATGAATTTGTATTTCAAAAAAGTTTGGAAACTATACAATCGAGTTCTGAACCTTTTTTTGCATTTATTATGACATTAAGTCATCACGAACCATTTACCGTTCCTACAAATAGTAAATTTAAAGAACACGGCGAACTTGCTCCTATATTTACTGCTGCTCATTATGCCGATTCATGTATAGGCGATTTTATTCGTCAAGCCAAACAGCAACCCTGGTGGGATAATACGTTGATTGTATTAGTAGCAGATCATGCAAACACAAAACCAGGAAAAAAAACACATGCCGATAGAGAACGATACCATATTCCAATGCTTTGGATTGGTGGTGCAATAAAAAAACCTATGGTTGTTGAAAAAACATGCAGTCAAATTGATGTGCCGGCAACTGTTTTGAATCAACTTACTATTTCAAGTGCTGATTTTGAATTTAGTAAAAACATATTTGATTCAACGTATAGTGGATATGCATTATTTGCTCATCACGACGGATTTGGATTGGCTACTCAATCGTATTATCAGATATGGGATTCGAAACTTAAAAAGTATATAGCTCACACCAATACTTCTGGTAAGGATAGTTTATTTTGTAAAGCTTTTTGGCAGGTTACAATTGAAGATTTTTTAAGTAAATAAATCCATTTGAAATTTTGTACGTACTAGTACTTGTTTTTCAATTTTCATACTAATTTTTATAGGGTATTGCTATTATTTATTGTTATGAAATTGTTATCAAATAAAAAACAAATTATATATTTGTAGCTGTTTCTAAAATTAAAAAAGTATGAAAAAAT
>MWCJ01000132.1 GCA_002069975.1 Bacteroidetes bacterium ADurb.Bin217
GAAGGTGCTTAAGAAATAGTAGCTTGTACTTGTAATTTCTTGTTGGGGGCTCACAAATCTTATTTTTTGTCCACTTATACACACAGATTTTCTCTGTTTTTTTAGATTTCCACAGATGTATATTTGTAACTCATTAACAATTTACAATTAATCATTAACTATTCAAAACTCTTCTTTTGTCCACTGATACACACAGAATATCTCTGTTTTTTTAGATTTTCACAGATGTATATTTGTAACTCATATTTCATAATTAAAATTATCCTGTATATTTGATGTATGATTTCATTTATATCTGCATACGATATTATACTTTCAATTCTTGCTCTGGGAATTATATTTATAATTGTACGTAATAAGCAACAGGCTTACGAATACAAATACGGATATTTTTCTATTCTTACCAAAATTACATTTATACGAATAGGTGCGGGTTTATTTTTTACATATATATATTTAGGCTATTATGGCGATGGCGATACTGTTTATTATTATTCCGGAGCAGGTACTATAGTCAATATGGCAAAAAAAGATTTGTTTGCTTTTTTTCAACTACTGGCAGGCGAACGTACTCCCGAATTGCGTTCGCTCTTTGATTGGAGTACCGGATATCCTACATATTTTAAAGATGCTAATGCCTGGGCTGTTTGTAGGTTTACCGTACCATTTTATATCCTTGGCTTTGGTTCATACTGGGCAAGTACTATTATAATGAATGCAGTAATGGTAATTCCTATGTGGCGGTTTTATACAGTGTTGGTACGTATGTATCCACAACAAAAAAAGCTTATGGCAATAGCCTTGTTTTATATGCCATCGTTGGTGTTTTGGAGTTCGGGAATTTTGAAGGATGTATGGTGTTATGTAGCCTTGCTGCAACTTTATTTGTCTGTTTACCAAATATTTATACGTAAAAAATTCATTTGGAAATCTATACTTTTATATATATTTTGGGCATACATTCTTATTTCTATTCGTCCCTTTATGTTTTATACAGCTTTTGTTACTACCTTACTATGGATAGGCTTTCGATGGGTGCAAACTATAGAAAGTGGAATAGTAAAAACTATGGCGTTCCCGGTAATTATGATGATAATGGGTGTTACTATAACTATAGCAATTTCTCAATTAGGAGGCGTTGCCGAAGGTAAATATGCTACTGTAGATTCTATGTTAGAACATGCAGTAATTATTCAAAAAGACTTAACAAGAACGGAAGCTTATGGTGAAAATACGTTTAATATTGGTGAATTTGATGCTTCGGTTTCCAGTATGTTGTCGAAAGCTCCGCAAGCGGTTCTTGCAGGTATGTTCCGCCCTTTTTTATGGGAAGCACGTAGTATTTTAATGATATTTTCAGGGTTAGAGAGTGCTTTTTTAATGAGCTTGTTTTTATATTTATTGTTTCGTACCGGATTTGTTGGGTTTTTTACGTTATTGCAGAAAGATCCTTTTCTCATTTCTTGTATAGCCTTTGCTGTAATGTTTGGATTTTTTGTGGGATTAACTACCGCAAATTTTGGTGCTTTGGTTCGATATAAAATTGCATTAATACCGTTTTTTACAATAGTATTATTTAGAATTTATGGTTTAATTAAGACTGAATAATTTTGCATAGATTTCCACAGATGTATATTTGTAACCCATTAACAATTAACCATTCAAAACTCTTCTTTTGTCCACGGATTCACACAGATATTCTCTGATTTTTTAGATTTTCACAGATGTATATTTGTGACTCATTAACCATTAATCATTAATAATTTGCCACAAAGGCACTAAGACACAATCTAAAAGTCTAATAAGTATAAATGTCAGAAAGTTATGGTTCGACAAGTGGTAGCTGAGCATATCGAAGTATGGTTACTGAGCATGTCGAAGTAATCACTAACCAATTTAAAATTTCTATATTATTGTTTTAAAACTTTGCCTATTCGGTAGTTGATAAACAAGGTAGGATATAACCAATTATTTTCATTGGAATACATTATGTCTAATTTACGAGCAAATGCATAAATACCGGCTCCAAATTCGAGGGATTTTACATCTTTGTCGGTTTTGCTAAATTCAAATTGAGCCGAAGACGTAATAAATATTCCGGGAATTAATCGTATCTCATCAATACCGTAAATAAAAGGAGCTTTACCATATTTAGTATGATTCGATGTGTTGAATCGTTCTATAACATCGGGATATTTAATGTAATAATAAACCGGTTTTTCTATTCCAAGAGCAATTCCGGTATTGTATATAAACGAAATTGCAACTGAACTTTTATCGAGTTTGCTGAATTTTTCGGTTTGTGTACCTATTGCAAATGTAAGTGCATAGGCATTGTTTAATTTGCCGTATACCATTCGTCCGGTGGGAGTACTTAATTTAATTTCTTTGGGATTATGTATACTTATCCATTGAATGTCGTATACTGTTTTTTTGAGTCGGTATACATGTTTGGCATATCGTGCTCCACATGCAAGCCCATATGAATGTAATCCGATAGATCCGGTTAATTCATTGCGATACAATACTTTTTGTTCGGTATCAATTTCGCCTTGAGCACATATATATATAGGAATACTACAAAGTACAAGTATACTTTGTAGTATTCTACGAATATGAAAATGTAAAAATTTTGTATTAAATTCTTGTGGTTTCAACTTGTTCTATACTAGTTTCACCTGGATATGCAGGACAAGGATCTGCTGTTTTGCATGCTCCTACTATTGCCGCTAAAGCAGCTGCTACAATTATAGCTATTACAGTTTTTTTCATAAACACTTATTTTTTACTATGATATATAATTAACAAAAATACATTTTTTTTTGATTGTTTCAATAGCTCTATAATATTTTTTCGGAGCTATGTCTAATTAAATGAGTATTACGAAATTATTTGCATATTGTTACCTTTACATTTTACTGTATGCAAGCATTCAAAAATACATGGAATTGTCGTTATAATATATATGTAATATCGAATTTCCAATATGTTGTGTGATTTCAGGTTTTTGCGAATGTTTTGGTGCTTCCACACCTTTTGAAAATAGTAAAGGACCTATAAACACTCGCATTTCGTCCCATATATTTTGTCGTATACAATCTTCAAGAATTTGTGCTCCGCCTTCGATAATTACAGACTGTATATTTCTGGTATATAAATCATTACATATTTCACTCCAGAGCGGTTTTGAAGTGTCTATATAAACATATTCAACATTTTGTTTCGA
>MWCJ01000133.1 GCA_002069975.1 Bacteroidetes bacterium ADurb.Bin217
GTTTTTCACTTTTCACTGTTCGTTTTTCACTTTTCACTGTTCGTTTTTCACTTTTCACTGTTCGTTTTTCACTTTCCACTCACTTGTTCCATTTAAGCAATTCGTTTTGAATAAAGTTTTGCAATTGTTCTTTTTTAGGTAGTTCGAGTAAATATTTCGATACAAAAAGTTGATTATCTATGCTTGCGGTGGCAAACTCAACCAATGCACTGTTTTTGTTGGTTACCAGCAGTATGCCTACTGTGGGGTTGTCGTCGGGCAACATTACTTTTGTTTTGTAATAATTAACATAGGCATTTAACTGCCCTATATTGTGGTGGTTAAAGTCTTCTACTTTTAAATCTACCAACACATGGCATTTAAGTATGCGGTGGTAAAACACAAGGTCAATAAAAAAGTATTCGTCGCCTATCAGTATTTTTTTCTGCCGTGCTTCGAGGCAAAAGCCATGTCCCATTTCGAGCATAAATTCTTGCAAATGGTTAAGCAATGCCGTTTCAAGGTCGCTTTCTTCTACGGCATCTTTTGCTTGTAAGCCCAAAAATTCGAACGCATACAGCGATTTTACAATATCTACAGGACCAGCAATTTCTGCGTTTTGGTTTGCTATTGCACTTAGCATTTCGGGTTTTGCACTCATACCACTACGTTCGTAATAGAGGCTGTTTATTTGGCGTTTCAGTTCTTTTACCGACCACGTACCGTTAATACAGGCTATTTCGTAAAACGTGCGTTTTAGAGCATCGTCAATACCCAAAAGCAATTCAATATGGCTGTACGAAAGGTTCAATATAATTTTTTCGGCAGGCACTTGGAATTCGTTTAATTGTGGGGATGCCGTCCCCACTTTTTGCAATGTCTCAGATTGTGGGGTTGCCGACCCCACATTTTGTGTAATTTGGAATTGTAGGGTTTCCGCCCCCATTATTAAAGAGAGTAACGATTCGGGTAAATCCAATGCATTATTACTTGAACCAATATACTGTGCTATGTGAGGATACATAATGTAAAAATCTTTGAACCGATACAGAGAACGGCGGTCGATTCCTTTTATGCCTTTAAGTCGTAATGCAAGTTCGTCGAAAAGTTTTTGACCATATACGGCTCTATCTTCGCCATGTAATTCAAACTCTACAATATAACATCCAATTAACCAATTGCGAAGCGTTAACGAAACATTTATGGCTTTAGAAGCTTGTTTCTGAAAGTAATTGTGAGTTTGCTCAATAGAGTGTATTAATACATCGAACTTCATTGCAATAAGGTTTTTAGTTTATTCAGCAAAGCTGTACGTTCAGCATCTATAGCTTCAATTTCGCTAATAATATCGGTTGGTTTTGCATACATTTTTTCTTCGTACACCACTTCTTTGTAGCGGTTAATACTAAGGTCGTATTTATTATCTTGAATTTCTTTGAGCGGAACCATAAAACTGGTATCGGTTCGGCTTCGTTTTGCTTCGTCGCCAAGTTTATGAAAACGAGCAATAATATCGGGAATATCGTTAGCTTCTATTGGGTTACGTTTATCATCGAGGCTATAACCATCGGCTTTCATTTCGTAAAACCATACATTATCTGTGCCTCCGCTATTGGTTTTGGTAAACAATAACACCGCAGTACTAACTCCAGCATAGGGTTTAAATACACCACTTGGCATAGAAATAACTGCTTGAAGTTTTTGGTTGTCAATAAGTTCTTTACGAATTTGTAAGTGAGCTTTACTACTACCAAACAAAACACCATCGGGTACAATTACCGCACAACGTCCGCCTAATTTTAAGCCTTTTAACATTAAAGCAAGAAATAGTAATTCTGTTTTTTTACTATCAACTACACTTAAAATTTTGCCATCAACAGCTTCACGGTCGAGGCTACCTTTAAAAGGGGGATTTGCAAGAATAAGCGTTGCCTTTTCGGTAAACGAACTATTTGCTTCGCTTAAAGCATCAACATCAATTAACAAAGGATTTTCTATACCATGTAACATAAGATTCATACCACCAATGCGAATCATGGTTGGGTCGAATTCCATACCCATAAACATTTTTTCTTGGAAATGCTTTTTCGGAGCATCTTTATATAGTTCAGTTTCGAAATGTTCCCGGATATATTCGCCTGCAACAGATAAAAAACCAGCTGTTCCACACGCAGGGTCGCAAATTACATCTTCGAGTGTTGGTTGAGTCATTTCAACCATCATACGAATAATGTGACGAGGTGTACGGAATTGACCGTTTTGCCCAGCACTCGCTATTTTGCTTAACAAATATTCATACACATCGCCTTTGGTATCGCGGTCGTTCATGTTTATGTTCGAAATCATTTCTACCACCTGTGCCAACAAACGAGGTGTTGGAATCATAAAGGTTGCACCTTTCATAAACTTAGTAAATGCAGCACTACGGTTACCAACATTACGAAGAAAATCGAACACACCATCTTGTTTGGTAAACATACGATACATTACTTCGGGGTCGGTATTTTTAAATACACTCCAACGCAATTCATATTCCGATTCGTTATACAAAGGTTCTTCGATAGGCTTTTTAGTCATACTTGCCTTCGATTCTTTTACTAATTGAATTTCGTCTAATCTGCGAATAAAAAGCAAATAAGTCATTTGTTCAATAACGGTAATTGGGTTCGATAAACCTCCTGTCCAAAAGGCTTCCCATACTTTGTCTATTTGCGATTTTAGTTCTCCTGTAATCATATATATGAATGTATTTAAATTATATTTCAAAAGTATTAAAAAACTGTGCATTAGAACTGCACATGCCAACAAGTATAAGTTAAAAATCTAATGAAACGATCGTCGCTAAATTTTGTTTTCTCAAATTTATATAATTGATTAAGAGAACAATAGTATTCTCTATACTTTGTATAAATTAGCCAAATTTGCTTTATTTCTTTGTTAAAGTTTTCTTTTTTCATCTGTATTTTTTCTTACTTGCTGCGAACCTTTTATTCGAGTTGTTTTTTTTGGTCTTCTGACATATAAAAGAATTATTGTGTTTTTTATAATTATACAAAAATACATAATAAATAGCTTTATTTTTTTCATAAATTCAAATTTTTGCCTAATTTTACAATACTAAAATTAATGGATGTTATATTTTATTACGGATATTGTTAAATAACGTCAACTCGATGTAATTATTTAAGTTCAGATTTTATAAGGATTTGATTATCAAGGCACATATTTGAAAATG
>MWCJ01000134.1 GCA_002069975.1 Bacteroidetes bacterium ADurb.Bin217
ATATATTTCATATATATATACTTTTTCCTTTAAACAAGTGTAGTATATAAAAAATATAGATAGAAATATAAACTTGTATAAATCCATACATACTGGTATGAGCCGGTAACACGAAAATATACAACACTTAGCAAATTTCACAAGTGTTGTATTTTACCTCTATGTGTTGCATTTGGCTTTTTTAGCCTGTTTTTACGAATAATAACAACATTTTTTTCAATGAAAATTTCACAGGGGCACGGGGGAAAAAGGATGCTATAGAGATAACATGGGTAGCAATCCGCTATCAAAATAAAAGGAAATTGGTAATTATTGCATGAAAAATTGTCGATTCATAAGGGAAAAAATGCTTGACATGAGACTGGAAGGTAGTATAATTAGTAGATGAGAGGTTTATTAGTTGTCAGAGAATGATTCTACATTCTAGTTTTATTAGTTCCATTCTGAAAAAAATCTATGACAATTAATTACTTACTCAAAATTAGATTTATCTGGAACTTTATAATCAATGTTAGGTGGACCCTCCGGGCAGGGGAAAAGGATAAAAAAGTGAAAAAGATTGTATTCATTTTGTTTTTCGGTGTAATCATATCTAATTTGTTTTGTGAAGTAGACTTATATTCATCTGCTGATAAAGAAACCCGAGAAATAATAAATAAAGCAGATAAACTTGTTGAAGAAAAAAAATATGAAACGGCCTTTCATTATTTAAGTGAAAAAAATTCAAATGAATATATTATTGCTAAAAAAACAGATATCTGTTTGAATTATTTTGTTCAAAGCATGATGCACCAAATGTTTGCGTTAAAAGATCTTAATAGAAATGAGGAAATAGATCAGCTTCGTGGGAGTAAAGGGACATATACTTTAATAAAGTATGATCCAGTTAGTATTATTCAAGAATATGAAGCTAGAACTAAAAAAAGCTATCCCATTCTTAATAAAGCACTGGGTGATTATTATTATGAAGTAAATCTACGTTATAATGGACGTTGGATTGTTTCTGATTCTGAAATAAAAGAGTTAGCAGTAAAAAATTATGATCTTGCATATACGAATAATTGTTTTACATCGATATCTTTGGCAAATTATGCTGAACTACTACTGTATCAAGGGAATTATCAAAAATCAATAGAACTGTATGAGCAAGCACTAAAACAAAATAACGAATTAATTAATGCACACTATAATTTGGCAATAGCATATCTAAATACAAAGAACTATAAATTAGCAATTGAGGAAGCTGAAATTGCTAATAGAATATACGATAAAAATATCCAATACAAAATGGATGCATTGTTATTATGTTCAGATATTAGTTTCTTAGATAACCAGCCTCTTAAAGCAATTGGATATCTTGAGCAGGGGTTGAAGTATACGGAACAGGATTATAGATTTTTTAAGAAACTAAATAAAATATGTTTATCTATTGGAGATACACAAAAAGCAAATATTAATGCGGATAAATTGTTTGCACTATTTCCAACAAACCCTGCTGCAACCCAGATTGTTATGGATAATTATCTAAGTACAGACAAGTCAGATGAGTTAATACTTTTCTTTAATAGGAATATTGAGAAATTTTCAAATAAAAATGAGATTTTAGGGAATTTATATTTCCATTTTGCCTATTTCTATAATTCGATAGATAAAGAAGCAGTATTAAAATATGCAAAATTATCAAGAGAAGAATTTCAAAAAGCAGGTAAGTATACTTCTGAGATACAGAATGCAATAGAGCAATTAATCGGTAATGAAAATTCACCTAACAACTAGTTCAACCTGACAATTCCTTTTGGCATGAAACTTGCAGTCGCTTCGCTCGGCAAGTTTCACGCCAATCCCTTCGGGTCGGAATTGCAGGTTAACTAAATGTTAGACGCACCCTTCGGGGTAAGGAGTAGGAGGTTTTTATGAACAAAATTAGAAGAGGAGTAATGATTGTAATCATTGTATTATTAGTGAGTTCGTGTATTAATGATTTATCTGATCTGGCGGAAGGATCTGATTTTACTATTTTAGGTAATTCTCGTTCAATTATTAAGGGGGCTGCTTTTGGAGATAGTCAACCACCAATAATGAAAACTGTTAATCTATTCGTACAAAATACTATTGATGGGCTTTATCTTGATACTAATATTAAAGCAATAAAAAATGCACATAATGATGGTTTTTTTATTATAATCGAGATCGAGAATAAGGGTAGTGAGAGTTACTGTTTTGTTGAATTGGAAAATATATTTTATTATGATAAGAATGGAAATAAATTAAATGCTGTTGCTGATTATGCTTTCTCTAAGGGTAACACTGGTCAAATTTCAACAGGATTTACCGATACCTGTTTATTTTCGAATAATAAGGGAATTATTTTATTAATTGAAGACTTCTATAACGAATTATCATATATTACATGTGATTTATATGTATCTAACTATAGTAAACCAACACAAATTGAATCGATAGTACAAGGAGAATATTACAAATATGAAAATAAAAAGTTAGATGTTAAGTTTAGGAATTCTGGAAAAAATAAAGTTGATATTAATAGTTTAAATTTCTATTTATTGAGAAATGTAGATAATATTCCAGTTGAGTGGGGATATTTTTATACTATTGATCCTTCATCAGGAATATTTGATATTAATTCAATGGGAACAATATCTGAAAATATTTATAGTTTAAGTTATCAAGTAAATCAAGTTGAAATATGTTTTGATTATGACCCATTTTTAGAAGCCGCTACTAATAAAGGAAGAATTAAATATTCAAGAAATGTACTAACAGATTCGATTGTTGAATTGGAAAAACAAAGAAATATGAAATTAAAAGAAATGGAATATACTTATCGTTGAAAAAAGACGTCTAACAACTGATTCAACTTGATAACGCTATGTCACACTTTTTGCAATTCGCGCTTGAGGCGCGGCAAAAAGTGCGCCATTTAACGCGTTACAAGTTAAAACAATGTTAGGCAGACGCTCCGCGCGGGGAAAAAAGAATAATTTAAACTTTGTAAATTTGGGATTTTAGTGTTCATTAACACGCGTTTTGGGAAATTCTATCGCAGGTTAAATTTACG
>MWCJ01000135.1 GCA_002069975.1 Bacteroidetes bacterium ADurb.Bin217
GTTATTTGCGACAATAGGCGCTGTATGTATGCTCCTTTTTGTTTCGCATTTTCAAAATTCTCAGATTAAAAAAATGAATCACATGTTATGAACAAACTAATTTTCCTTGCTATAACGCTTTGCGTATCTGTATTTCAGAGTTTTGCTCAATATACAATTCCTCCTAAAATGGAATGGTGGTATCACGATAGGTTTGGCATGTTTATTCACTTTGGCTCATATTCGCAACATGCCAAAGGTGAGTGGGTTATGCAAATTGAGAAGTGGTCGAAACAGGATTATCAAACCAAAATAACATCGCACTTCAATCCCTCGAATTTTGATGCAAAGGCTATCGTTGCGGCGGCAAAATCTACCGGCATGAAATATATTGTAATCACTGCCAAGCATCACGAAGGGTTTTGTATGTGGAAAACGGATGTGCAAGGGTTTAAAGACTACACCGGCAGCAGAATTTTTGACCTCTATCATTACCTCGATTTTGAACGTGACATTTTAATGGAACTCAAACAAGAATGTAACGCTCAAGGAATTAAATTTTGCCTGTATTATTCTATTTTAGACTGGAATCATTCGTCGCAAACGCTCAAAGACTATTTTTCGGAAATGAAAAGTATGGAAGCAAAAGCTGAATATGTAGAGCAAATGAAAGCACAATTGCGTGAACTCATCACACGCTACAACCCGGCAGTATTGTGGTTCGACGGCGACTGGTGTACCAACGAAACCCCGGCAACTTTAGACAATTGGTGGAACAAAGACGATGCAATTGATTTATACAATTACTTACTGAGTATAGACCCAAACATCATTGTAAACGAACGAGTAAAACGTGAATTGGGATTGGGTGATTTTATGTGTCCCGAACAAAAAATTCCCGACGCTCCACTTGAACGACAATGGGAAACCTGCCAAACCATGAATGGCACATGGGGATACAATGCTCAGAGTTATAATTCATACAATCCGGCACACACATTTATACATGAATTGGAATTAATTGTAAGTCGCGACGGTAATTATTTATTAAACATAGACCCATTAGCCGATGGCAGTCTGAATCCAAATATGCTGAAAGTATTAGAAGAAATTGGAACGTGGATGCAGATTTACGGCGAAAGTATTTATGGCTGTACCCGCAGTCCATTTGCCGAACAACCAAGTTGGGGAGTGTATACGCAAAAACAAGGAATATTGTACGCGCATGTGCAATCAATACCGGAAACTAAGAAGATATTTGTTCCATGTAATGCAAAAAAAATTGATTCAGTATACGAGCTTTCGGACAAAAAAACTACGCTGAAATACACCAAAACCAAAGAAGGAATTCAAATACAATTACCAAACACACAGGCTCACCCATGTAGTTCGGTAATTGCGATTGAGTTTTATTAGTCAATACTCAACAATTCTACTTCGAATATCAACGCCATGTGTGGTTCTATTGGTCCACCCGGATGCGGATTAGCACCATATGCAAGTTCCGAAGGAATAAATAATTTCCATTTAGACCCTACCGGCATAAGTTGTAATGCTTCAACCCATCCGGCAATAACACCATTTACCGGGAACGATGCCGGTTGATTGCGTTGTACCGAACTATCGAATACAGTTCCATCTAATAGAGTTCCATGATAATGAGTTGTTACCGTGTTTGTTGCGATTGGTCTTTCACCGGTTCCTGCAACTAATATTTCATATTGCAAACCGCTTGGTAAGGTAGTAACTTCGGCACGTTTTGCATTTTCTGCTAAAAATTTCTGTGCTGCAGAAATGTTTTTCTCATACCGTTGTTGTTGAGCCAAAGTCAAAAATGCTTGTACTACTTGCGAAGCTTCTTGTATTGAAATCAACAATTTGTTTTCTTCCAAAATATCTTGAATACCTTGAGCCAAAAGTTGCGAATTGATAGACGCAATTCCTTCGTTTTTTAAACTTGAACCAATGTTAATTCCCAAGCCATAGCTTGCTTTGTCTAATTCGTTTTGTATCATTTTATTAGTTTTTAAAATTTGTTTTGAGCGGCAAATATACTTGTAATAGTTTGGAAGTGAAATTTTTTTGCAAAAATTAGAAGAATAGATGTAAATCTCTCTCAAAATTAGTAAAAAATACGCATGCATTATTTCACAAAAAAAGTCTACTTTTATAGCTTCCAAAAAAGTGTGATTTTGAATCAATTTTTTGATTTTTAAAAACACACTTCATTTGAATACTATATAGGGATTCGGGCAATTTAGTTGTCGTCAATTATAGAGAGAACAATTATATACAATATACATATGAAACGAATATATACATTACTTTCAATTACACTCCTTTTCATCGGAGGTTCACTTGATTTATTGAGTCAGACATTAACTACCACAGAGTATAAAAAAGCTTGTTGGATGACAACGCGCATGTATGGGGGGCAACGTTCAGGTAACGGACCCAATTGGTTAATTATGACACATACTCCTTCAACTGCAAATATGACAAGTTTACAAAGTTCAAAAGGTGCTGACCCATCACAATTACAACCGGGTAAATGTTTTACCAAAGATGCCGATGGTGCGAACTCTTTAGTTGGCGGTTGGGTAGATTGTGGTGACCACGTAAAATTTGGTCAAACCATGTTTTATTCGGCATATACCTTATTGAAAGGTTACGATGCATTTCCTCACGGGTATGATGATTATTATTCCTATGATTATGCGGGCTATGTGAATTCGGGCGATTGGACATTCGAAGGAAATAAAGGCGGACCAAATGGTATTCCCGATATTTTAGATGAATTGAAATATCAATGCGAATTTTTCATAAAATGTACACCAAATGCATCAACATTTTATTCACAAGTGGGTGAAGGTGATCCTGACCACTTGAACTGGGTAACTTCAGTAGCCATGGCTACTCTACCAAAAACTCAAGGTGGACAAAAAGAAGGTCCTCGAGGTTTTGTAAAAAATCCGAATGATGCTTCTATGCCTTCGTTTTGTGCAGCTACCTTAGCGTTAATGTCGCGTGTATATAAAAAGTTTGACCCTGCCTTTGCTGCAAC
>MWCJ01000136.1 GCA_002069975.1 Bacteroidetes bacterium ADurb.Bin217
GTGTATGAATGCCCACATGTATATGCTTGCTTCCAAAACGGGAATGTATATTCGAGATTTGCATATGCTTGTTATATTAATTTCTTAACCCCTTCAAAACCAACATTAAATAGTGCATCAATGATTGAAAGGTGTGATATATATTCTCCATGTAATTGGGGATAAGTTGGGTGTTCATATTTTTGATATTCGAGAGTTATTCCATGAGAATTTAAGATAGATTCATTGTTATATTTTTGTGCCCCAGTACCTGATAAATAACAATTTGAATTTGTTTTTTTGCATATCTCAACTATTAAATCATTGTTTTTTTGTTCTTTAATATCTAACTCAGAAAGGAGTAAAATTTTTGTGGATATATCTAAATGAGCAACTAAATATTTTATAAATGAAATGTTTAGTGCACAGAACGATTCGTTGGTAAAAAGCAATTCAATATCTGGAAAAATTTCTTTAAAATGGGATGCCTTAGAGTAACTATTCTGTATGGTTTTTAAAATTTTTATCTTATTTTTTTGCTCGCTGATTAAAACCTCGTTATATGAAGAAAGATGTTCATTACCTTTTGGATGACTAATAGGTAGAATAATCTCTAATTTACCTTGTGCAGATTTAATAGTATTTCTATTTGCAATGCTTTTACCTCGTGGTATTTGAACGTCATCTAAAATCACGAAAACATCTACTTCATTTATTTTGTTAAAATATCCTAACCAAGGTAAAAAATTTGGTTGATGAATAGCTACTTTCATATAGTTTTTCTAAGTTCTAATTGAGTTTCATTTTGAGCAAACTTTGTAAATCCTTGTTTTTCATAAAATGAAATTGCAGCAACATTTTCATTATACACTTTCAACGAAATTGTATTGGCATTAAAACGTTTTTTTATATTCTTTTCGAATAAATTAAGTAATATGCCACCATATCCAAAACTTCTATAATTTTTATGAATAAAAAATTTGTGAATATGAAAAGAATCGGTTTTTAATGAAGAAATAATAAAACCAATAATTATATTGTCTTTTGATATTGCAATACTTGACTCCCACTTCTGTGGCAAATTATATAAAAATTCAACTTCCCCCCAATATTCATATAATCCATCGGATATAATATCAAGGAAACTTGAAATATTTTGCTTTAAGTAGGTAGGTGTTATTTGAATTACATTTATACTATCCATCGTATTACTTCAAAAGCTTCTGCATATTCATGTTCAAATTGAGTTCCGCGTGTTTTGGCAAGCCCCCAAATAAAATCATCATTTAAGTATGTTCTATGTTGTTGTGTTTTATAACAGTGCAATGCATCTATTTTTTTCTGTACATGTTTTTTTTCAAGTGTAATAAAACAACGGGTTTCAAATACAATATTATTCCATGGCATTTCATAGCCCAAAATTGATATTTTTTTAAATGCTCGTAAGCCTTCATTTGCAATAACTTGATGGTCTTGATGAATATCGTGGAGCGAAGGTATAAAAACTAAATCGGGATTAAACGATTTGCGAATATCTATCATGGTTTGTAAAATTTCCTGTCGTAACTCTAGAAAATGTCGTACCCGAAATTTAAAATATTGAATATCTTCTTTATGCAATCCCAATGTTTGCATGGCATTAGTAAATTCGTGAGCCAAAGCATCTTTTGGGAATCCGTTAGGTACAGAATCCTCTGCTATAGAAAATGCTACACACATTACACGGTTACCATCTTCAATAAATTTAGCTATGCTCCCACCGCAGCCTAATTCGCCATCGTCGGTATGTGGGGCAAATACAAGAATTTTTTTATTTGTTATCATAAGTTTGCTTCTAAATATTCTGTTATTTTTTTTTCATCAAAATATAAATTTTGTAGGCTATAATGCCATACGTTTGGTTTGTTTTCACGTTCTAAAAATAAGGCAGAATAACGAATGCCTAATATATTACATAATTTGTAAAAGTGAAACTTATATTGTGATTTTGTTATATAATCTTTATGTGGTAAATCAATCAAGAGACTATCTTTATTCATAAAAAATGCGTTTATAGTACCTGCACCTGTAATTGTTATTAAACTTTTTGCTTTTTGCATTATTGCAATTTGTTCAAAAAAGGAATAATTTTCCATACATACCGAATCAAAACCATATTGTATCAAAACTTCATCTGCTAAATTCTCGTCTGTGAATTTTTTTCGAGCTGCTTTTTTTCTCGAAATATAAATTCGTTCGCCAAAAGGCGATGTAATATTTTTTTCTTGTAAAGCTTTAATCAGTAATTCTCTAACCTCAAAAACTTGTTCTGGGATAAACATCGGTGTCCAGGGTTTTACTTCCGGCATTACCAAATATTTTACAAATAAATGAGTATCGGCAGGAATTTCAACCTTTTGTAATTGAGGAAATAGTGCTAATGATTCATTTATAAATGTTATATTTTTCCATGCTTCTGGATATATAAGAATGAGTTCAGAGAGTTGCTCTTTAACCATTAATAAACGTGGCAAACATTCCGTAATCCAAAAGTAATAACTAAACCAAGGGGAATGAATAACGAGATATTTTTTGTTATCATCTAATCTAATAGAAGGTAAACTTTTTCCATATTTACAAACCAACCATTGTTCCGTTACTTTTCGCCAATGTTTATAATATGCACTTTCGTCATATGATGGAGCAAAGCCAATATTCGGAGCACATCCAGGCACTAACAAACCATGTTTTATAACCAATCCATAATGATTAACAAATACATTTTTGAGTTCTTTTACTTGTAAATCAACGGTTTTGTATTTGTAATCGGGTTTAAACAGATGAGCCCATTCCGGTTCAAAATTGAGAGGCAGTTTGTAATCTATATGATAGGTACTCTTCATTTTTTACATTTATACAAAAGTAATTATTAATTGTTAATTGTTAATTGTTAATTGTTAATTTTTTTGCCACAGAGGTGGTGGTAGGGGCAATCCATTGTGGTTGCTCGTATATATTCATTCTCGGTTTTCCACTAAGCTTCGGGAATTAGTCCTCCCTCCAGGGAGGTGGC
>MWCJ01000137.1 GCA_002069975.1 Bacteroidetes bacterium ADurb.Bin217
TTCTCCATTAACCTTCTTATTGTTTCTCTATCTTCTATTTCAACAGATCCACGTACAAAATACACATCTTTATTTGTATTATTTTTAAGTGCACTTTCTAAAGTTTCTCCATGTTCAATTTTATCAACAGTTATTAAAATGTTTTTATCAAATTTTTGTGCAAGATGTGAGATAATTTTATTTCTATATTCACTGTGATATAAAAAATCACATTCCATTAAATACCCACGTGTTGGATCCTCAATAGTAATATCTAATTTTGGAGGATTTTTATAGGTCAATTTAATAACTACTGCATGAATATCTGAAATAATTTTTTGCTTGCGCAATTCATAGGACGGAATATCTAATATAATTGGGCCTATTTTACCAATTACATTCCATTGGTCTATGATGTTTTCAGGTAATGTTCCGGTGAAGCCATATCGGTGCGGTGTTTTAAACAAGTTAATAATTTTGTTTATTTCGTTACTGGCTTTAATTTGATGGCACTCATCAATAATGACTAAATCTACATCATTTAATTTTTGTAAATAATCCTTACGTTTATTTTTCCATTCTGATATTTTTTCTTTATCATCATTTCTGCATGAACCTAATTTAGCATGTAATGTTGGACAACTTGTTATAATGATTTTTGCTTTTTCAAAATCGTGATGCCCGCTCCATTGACTTATATCGCTTTTAGGTATTCCGTATTCCAAAAAATCCAAGTATGTTTGTTCTATTAATTGTGCCGGAAGCATAACAAGAGTTGTAAAACTATCTTGTTTTATTGCTCTTATAGTTTGTATTAAACCAGCCATAAGTAATGTTTTGCCACCAGCTGTACCAACAACATAAACTCCACGACCATATTTTAACCCTTCAAGTATACCATCTCGTTGAAAATCTCTATATGTTAACGAAAGGTCGGGTATTTGTATATTTTCCGTATCGTAACTTACATCGAGTTGTTTTTGAAGTAGAGGGGTAGCTTCAATTTCAAAATCAATATTGGCAGTTTCAAAGTAATTTAATAATAACCAATATAAACCCGGATCAAACCGGCCCCCTTCAGTTATTGCATAAATACGTTTTGGAATGAAACTAATACCGCGACGACGAAGTATTTTTTCATTTGGATTTGGAATAGAAAAATAATAGCGAATATTTTCCAAAAATTCGCTAACAATTATACCCTTCTTGTATTTTTCATCCCAGTCTAAGATTATTCTTGGCATTATAGTAGTTGAAGCTTCCTAATTTCTATCACGTTTTTTATGTCAAAGGTTGTGTTTTTGCATATTACCTCAACCTTTTCAAGATAATCAATTATAAGATCACACATTTTAATTTGTTTATCGATTTTAACAATTATCTCGTTTTGTTCAGCATGTTGTATAAGAAGTCTATCAGAAACTGTGATTGGTTTTTCACTTCGTATTGTTTCAATAACTTTAATTATAGCTTCTTTTCGAAGTTCTATTAATCGGTTCTTTTCAATTTTAGCATCAATTAATCGAGCAACCCACTTGTGCTTTAGTGTTGGTAATCTTAATTGTGTGTCTTTTAAATTGAAATCGTCCAATTTTAAGTCCTCTTCCAACTCTTTCTTATACCTGTCGAATAGATTTTCCATAATAGAATGATAAATACTTAATATAAAAAGGCAACTTATGAAGTACAAAAAAGGAAGAAAAATAGTAAAAGAAACAACTGTTTCAACTGGTGGGGTGTATGGGGTAGCACCAGGTATTGGTCAAATGGGTGGGCATGTAGGTAATGTTGATTTTTATGCTCCGGGAGATAGTCGTAATTTATGGGGTTGGAAATCAACAAAAAAGGGCAAGAAAAACAAGAAAAAGAAATCTTACCCTCTTTATCGGCGCACTTTTGTCGAATTGCTATCAACCGAAAGTAAGAAGCCAAAACCAGAAACTGATTTTAGTTGTGTTATTTGTAGTGAAAAGGTTGATTATCTTGATGTTTTAAAAACTTTACTGGAAAAAGACAATATAGATTTTAAAATAGAAACAGATAATATTGTTTCTTTTATTGGGTCAAAAGAACTTATGGAAAACACTATTTCAAAGCTACAAAGTATTATATCAGAGGAACCTTTTAAAGATGGTGAAATATTTGCATTGTTCAATGAAACGGAACTATCAAGTAAGAATTGGGAAGGTCTCGCTGCAAATAAAACAATAAACGACTTTTATAAAAAGTATGATCCGAAAGGTTACTACGATATTAGAGATTTTAAAGAGCATCGGTTTTTACCTGCGCTTAGAAAGGGTATTAAAGTTGAAATGGAACATACAAAAAATCCAAAAATAGCAGCATTAATAGCTCGAGATCATATTTGGGAAGATATCGATTACTATAAAAAACTTGCAAAGATGGAAAAATGAACAGAAATAAAAATAAAGGTAAAACTTGGGAACGAGAATTAGCAACACACCTGTCTAAAATAACAGGTAAATCTTTTATCCGTGTACCAAATAGTGGTAGTTATATAGGTAAGTCTAATATTTTCCGCGCAGAAACACTTTCAACAGAACAAATTGGAATGTTTGAAGGGGATATTATAACCCCGAAAGAGTGGGATCACGTACGCTTTGAATGTAAATTTTACAAAAAAATATCATGGAATAATTTATGGCAGTTTGATGGTGATAAAGAGTTGAATGAATGGATACAACAAGCAGAACAAGGAACAAGACCTTATTGGTTTTTATGTTTCAAAATTAACAATATTGGTAAATTTGTTGTATTTCCTGCACATCAATCTTTTTATCGCTTTAGCAGTCACTTAATTTATACACCTAAAAGTATAAAGTGCACTTATACACCATGTTTTATTGTTTCAATGGATAGCTTTTTTGAGAATAACATTAATATTATTGAGGAATTAAATAAATGACACAAATAATCGGGACTAAACGAATAAGCAAATGTATGTATTGTGATGCACAAG
>MWCJ01000138.1 GCA_002069975.1 Bacteroidetes bacterium ADurb.Bin217
TTCCCACGCATTATCGGGGCTGGCATCGTTTACCAATATAATCTCAAAATCGGGTGTAATTAGCTCGAGCGTTTGCTTGAGTCGCAAATACAACTCTGCCAAACAGGTTTTGCACCCATACACGGGCGTAACTACTGAAATATGTGGTTGATTATTCATTACAATTAGTAATAATAGTAGTTATTTCTATATCTAATTTCGAAAATGCAAACCATTTTTTGCCCAAATCCTTGAGAGAAGCTCCAATATGATAGAGTATAGTATTATCAATTATAAGAAACCGATCATGCGATTTAGAAAATGGTTTAATTTCAATTGGAGGGTATTGTGCATTGTGCTTTTGTAAATCGAGTTGTAATTGTTGCGAAATGGTTTTGGTATATACAACAGCCGAAACATTCAAATTTCGTTTTGATAAGAGTAAAAGAACTGTTTCATCAACATAATTATCAATCAATGCAATTGATTTTTGAGCTGATTTTATAATATTTGCAACAAATGCATAAGCATCGAAAATTTGTCCATCGTAAAATATACCTTCATGTGGTAAAAGGGATGTTTTTATATGTAAATCAAAATCACATGCTTTTTGCTCTAAGGTAGTTATTTTATGTTCAAGTTGGTCTATTCTACTATGCACAGCATATCCCTTAAGTAAATAGTCTTTTAAAATGGCATTTGCCCAGATTCTAAATTGTGTGCCTCGTTGTGATTTAACTCTATACCCAACAGAAATAATAACATCGAGATTGTAAAAGGCTGTATTATATTTTTTTCCATCGTTGGCAGTTGTCAAGGAATACTTGACAACTGAATTTTTATCAAGTTCGCCTTCTTTAAAAATATTCGAAATATGTAGACTAATATTTTGTTTCGAAGAATCAAACAATTCTACCATTTGGTTTTGAGTTAACCAAACTGTTTCATCTTCTATTTTAACCTCTATTTCAAAGGGTAAACTATCAGATTTATATAGTATTATTTCACCTTGACTCATTACAATTTATTTTTTTGTAAGCACCATACGATGATATATGTTCTTTCACCCCTGAATCTTTTTCTGCAAATTCAACAATGGGTTGTTTGAGCTGCACATACAATTCTGCGAAACAGGTTTTGCACCCATATACTGGGGTAACTACTGAAATATGTAGATGAGTTGTTTGCATGTGCAAATATAAAAATAATTTTTAGATATGAGATGTTAGATGTTAGATATTAGATATTAGATGTTAGATGTTAGATATGAGGGGTGAGAACTTTAAGAATCTAATACCTTACATCTCATACCTTATATCTCATATCTCATACCTTATATCTCATATCTCATATCTCATATCTCATACCTTATATCTCATATCTCATACCTTACATCTCATATCTCATATCTCATATCTCATATCTCATATCTAATGCCTTATATTTAATATTTTTTCATATTTTTGTTTCACATAAACAAGCAGCAAATTATGGGAAAAACACTTATGCATGATAAAAGTATAGATTTTGCAATACGAATTGTAAAACTTTCTCAATATCTTTGTGCAGAACATAAAGAATTTATACTTTCAAAACAATTACTACGAAGCGGTACTTCTATTGGAGCAATGATTCGTGAAAGTGAATATGCCGAAAGTAATGCTGATTTTATCCATAAATTCTCTATTGCTCAAAAAGAATGTAATGAAACATTGTATTGGATAGAATTACTGTACAAAACAAATTTCCTTACGTTACCGGAATATAATAGCATATCAGAACAAGCAACAGAATTATTAAAAATGCTCACAACAACTATCAAAACATGCAAATCAAAAAAATAATACCTAATATTTAATATCTAAAATCTAATATCTATCACCTAATATCTAACATGCTTTTCTCCATCATCATCCCCACATACAACCGTGCTCACATTCTCCCACGCACTATAGCAAGTGTATTGGCACAAACGTATACCAACTGGGAGTGTATTATTGTAGACGATGGCAGTACCGACAATACGAAAGAACTCATAGCTTCTTACACCGACCCACGCATAACATACATATACCAAACAAATGCCGAACGCAGTGCTGCGCGGAATAATGGTATTCGCCTTGCACAAGGGGAATATATTTGTTTTTTGGATAGTGATGATGAATATCTGCCGGAACATTTGGAAGTGTTGGAACGAGAGATTTTTAACATAAAATCTCCAATACAAGCAATGTATTTCACAAATGCCGTTTTTGCTCAATCAGGTAGCATGTGGAAACCAGAATTTCCGAAATTACGATTAGGGTATACATTAGATTACATGCTCGATAATCCAATAATACCTGCAAGAGTTTGCATACATTCACATATTTTACAGCATGTACAATTTCGTGAAGATATTGTAATTGTAGAAGATCAGGTTTTGTGGGCAACTATAGCTATGCATTTTCCTGTATATCATATTCGGGAATATACTGTCCGCTATCATCTGCATGAAGATAATTCGGTGAATTGGAAAAAAAATTGTTTTACGCCTCGTTTACATGGCTTACAAACGTTTTTTAAACAAGAAGATGCTCGCAAACATATACCAAAATCAAAACGCAACGAAATGTTGAGTGATTGCTATTTTGGAATTGCACGGTTTTATTTGCATAACAATCAGTATTGGAATATGTGCAAAAACTTAATTTTTTCTATCATTCAAAAGCCTTTTCATCCACAAACAAAAGCAAAGGTGCACATGATACTGTTTCCGAACAAACATATTCAAAATAAATAGGATTATTTCACCACAGAGAACACAAAGATTTATTTTCACCACAAAGAACACAGAGAGCCACAAAGAAAATCTCTGTGTAACTTTGCGCTCTTTGTGGTAAATATTACA
>MWCJ01000139.1 GCA_002069975.1 Bacteroidetes bacterium ADurb.Bin217
CATATTATTATAATTTATATTGTAAAGGAAGTTCATAACCTTCTATATTAAATTTACTTTTATCTTTTAAATTTTGCATATAAACAGTTATATTATATCCGATTTGTGGAACATGTATACTTTCAATTAATATATCCGATACGTTAATTCCGTCATCATAATGAATAATATCTCCCTGTTTAAAATCTAATATTGCTCTAAGCTTATTCGTCATATTTAGTTTACTTCAATATTATTTAATTCAACTTCTTCTCCTTCTATATGTTTATAAACCGTTGTAAAAAATTCTCCTAAAAGTTTATAATCTTCGGGTATCATTTTACAATAATCATATGCTGGAATTACTCCACTTACTTGATGTTGTATAACTGTTTTCTTTTCTGGAATATATTCAAACACAATATTCCCTCTAAAAATATATTTCATAATTATTATTTATTTAAATAAAGGTAAGGTATATACTTTGCCTATACAAAAAAATTGTTTAAAAGTTCGAGTTGGAATTTTACAAAGGGATTTCGAAAGGGTTATTTCGAAAATTGGAATTGTGTTGTTGGGGTAACACATTGCAAGAGGGTAGTATGGTATATAGGTATATACTTGTCGATGGCGATTTTAGTTTTTCTACTGAACATATATCACATTAAGCGCCACATAAACGGCACGTCGATGGACCGCAATGGGCGTGGGAGCGGTTCACTGTTGTGCCGCTATCGGCCCGCCAACGATCGATACCGTCCTTGTTTGGGCACGTTTTTTTACGGCGGCAACATTTTTATCCATACATCACCTCCCCGCAAAATACTGTTTGTAATATAACACTTGCTGTTTCGGCATCATCTTGTTCATTAATCGTGTCTGTTAAATGACTAAATGGTGTTTTGGATACTTTGGTATGAACATCACTTAGATTAATTTTATATTCATCATCACTTTCTTGATCAAGCAATGTTAATGTATTTCCGTCTTTTAATATTTGCATTAATACATCTTCATAACACATACCTGTTTTGCCTTGTTCAATTAAATGTTGTTTGGCCGTTTCATATTGATTTTGGTCAAAACAAAGCTCCAATGACATTTGTTCCATATAACCTGTCCCAACAGCATTACATAATGCATTATAGAAATATAATTCTGATTCTTCCGTTGTTAATGTTATTTGAGCCATGTTATTATTTTTATTTGATTAAATATACAAACATTGTTTTGACTATACTATACCTAAATTTATTAATACAACTTTTGGTCCTACATATTCACCATCTTCATTAAACGTATCGTCATCAATATCTCCATCATCACCGTCTCCATCATCTAATGGATTATCATATTCAACTGACTGTATATCCACTTTATATGTCCAATCAGTTGGGTCAGTGACCATACCCATTACTTCAGTTTCAGGATCATATTGACTGAGTATTTCTATTAATTCTTTTACTGTCATAACCTTTTATTTGAATGAATATACGAATTGGATTGTGCCTTACCTACTTATTATTCCCAATACAATTATTGTTATACAGGCAATAATTAATTGATATTTGTTTATTGTTTTCATTGATTGAATTTAAAAATGGGACGATGCCTAGCACCGTCCCTATTTAATTTAATTCATACCTTGACTTGGATTTTTGGTCATTGTACCTAACATTACTGACATACCAATCATATCCATCTGTTCATTAATGTACTCTGTATATGCCCATAAACTAGCAAACATTACTTCTTCGGCTGTGGTTTCAGGTCTTACCTTTTGCACTGCCTCTAAAATTTTATCGGCTGCTTTTTTGTTATGTTCAATTCGGTCAATACATTGTTGAACTGCTTTATCATTGATTTTTGCATCAGCGATTTTTTGGTCCATTTCGGCTTTTTCTTTTTGTGTCATTTTATTTGTTTTTATTGTAATAAATGTATATAATTAATTTTGACTAATCTTCTTCAGTTTCGATTATAATAGCTGTAATATGGTCTTTAGGTTTATTAATTTTATTCATTCCCATCCCTTCATATTTCAACAATGCATTACAAATATATTGTTGGAATTTAACTAATGACTTTGCATTATCCACTTCACGTAAAATTGACTGTTTGTCTTTTTCATTTATGTCTTTATCTTTAACAAATGTTTTGACATATTCTTTTACTTCATTTAGGTTTTTCATTGTAAACACTGTTGTGCTTATCTGTTCGAAAATGCTTTTAATTGCTATCATAACCTTTTATTTGAATAAATGTACAAACATTGCTTTGCCATTCAAATTAAAAGAACCCGGGAATAATTCTGCCCGGGTTCTTGGTTTAATACACTGTTGTATTACGCTTCAACAGCTGTTTCGGTTTGTACTTCTGTTGTTGTTTGGGCAGGTTCAATTGCCACTACAACTTCAGGTTTAACCATTGGTGGACGTCCCGGTTTGATTGGAATTCCTGCTGCAATTTTGGCATTTAATGCTGCAACTCTTTGTTGACGGGCACTGCCTTCAATTACAGGTCGACCTCTTCCTACATATTTTCCTTCTGCTGCCTTAGCCGCACGTGCAGCTAATTTAATTTGGCGGGCACAACCAGGAACGATGGGACGACCTTTTTGTTTTTCTTCTGCCACAACGGTTGTTGTTTGGGCCGGTTCTTCTGTTGTTGGAGTTTCACTTACAGGCGTTTCTTCCATTACGGGCGCTGTTGTTGTTTCTTCAACGGTTGGTGTTACTACGATTTCTTCTGTAACTGCTTTGTTGTTTGCTTTTTTCTTTGCCATAACCTTGATTTTAATTTTTGTTTTTATTTAATAATTGAATTTAATAATTTTATTTTGACTTACAATTTTTCCTTTTTTCTTTGTTTTAATTATTTATTTGAAT
>MWCJ01000140.1 GCA_002069975.1 Bacteroidetes bacterium ADurb.Bin217
CAAAAATTACTGTTGTAGCAAAATCCGGCACATTACAAGCAAAATCGGAAACAAATTTGAATATTCGTCTCCCGAATCCTCCGGTAACAGACGCGATAAACTTTGTAATAAAACCGGGCGAGACCCTTAAAAAAACAGTAGATGCCATTGGTATTGCAGGCACGAACTCGGGCTTGGTAGAAATTTCTCGAATTTTACCTGTAAATTTAGAAAACCGCATGCAATACTTGATTCGGTATCCACACGGATGTATAGAACAAATTACATCAGCGGCATTTCCTCAATTATTTTTACAATCATTTACCGAAATTTCACAAGAACGTAAAAAGGCAATTGAAACGAATATTAAAGCATATTTAGAAAAATTAAAATCATATCAACAAGCAAACGGCGGATTTGGATATTGGCCGGGCGACACCTATGGTGCCAACGAATGGGGAACTAACTACGCAGGTCATTGTATGATAGAAGCAAAACAACTAGGATATACACTTCCGGTTGGAGTTTATGATAATTGGCTCACATTTCAAACCAACGAAGCCGGCAATTGGCGTTCGTCGTCATTCAACACAGGCGACGATGCTGCACAAGCATACCGTTTGTATACACTTGCACTTGCAAAAAAACCACATATGAGTGCTATGAACAGATTACGCGAAACAAACTCAATATCCAACAATGCAAAATGGCTTTTGGCATCGGCATATGCTATGGCAGGAAAAACAGAAGTAAGTGAAAAAATAATTCAATCTATTCCTGAGTCAAAATTGGCATCAGATGAAGATTATTATAACTACGGTAGTTTTGAACGTTCCAAAGCTATAAAACTGCAAACCTATGTATTGTTAAAAAAACATATGCAAGCAAAAGTTTTGGCAGACGATTTAGCAAATACATTGGCAAGCAAGGATTGGCTCAGCACACAAACTACTGCATATTCTCTTATGGCATTATCTAAATTTGCCGGTAATAATTCCGGTTCATCTCTGCAATACACAATAAGCATTGATGGGGCAAAACAAAATATTTCTTCAAATAAACCATTGCATCAAACATCGTTGGATTACAAACAAACCAAAACACGAACTATAACTATTACAAACACTTCTAAACAAGTATTGTACGCACGAATTCAATTACAGGGAGTTCCAATGATGGCAAGCCAACCTGCAAACGCAGAAAATCTTTCTATTGACGTTGAATATTTTACCATGGAAGATAAACCCTTAGAAATTCAATCACTTAAACAAGGTACAGACTTTTATGCCATAGTTACCATAAAACATCCGGGAATTAAGGATAGGTATAAAGATATGGCTGTACAACATATGTTTCCAAGTGGTTGGGAAATACTGAACACGCGTATGGACGAAATTGACAACAATGCTGCAAACAATAGCACTATGCGTTATCAAGATATTCGCGACGATAGAGTGTATTCATATTTTGATTTACAACCTTATGAAACGAAAACGTACAAAATAATGCTCACTACTGCATATCTCGGTAAATTCTTTTTACCATCGGTATTCTGCGAAGCTATGTACGACAATACGATTCACGGAAGAACTCAAGGACAATGGATCGAGGTAAAACGGTAAAAATTAGTTTTGAGATGGGATAATTTTTAATTCTTAATTTTAATTGAAGAAATTTATGAAATATGAGTTTTAAAATGACCTTTCAGACTTTTCAGACTTTTTTAACCTTGATATTAAATACAAAGAATATAATCAACACATTTCGCAAACCCAAGGTATACCTATCTACCTTAGGTTTTGCTGTATTGTTATGGTTTTATTTCTGTTTGCCGCATCCATTATTTCACACACCATATTCTACTGTAGTAGAAGATAACAAAGGCATACTGTTGTCGGCAAAAATTGCCCGCGATTACCAGTGGCGTTTTCCTCAAGGCGATTCAATACCACAAAAATTTGCACAATCAATTGTGTTATTCGAAGATGAATACTTTTTTTCGCACCCGGGCGTCAACCCTGTTTCCATGTGGCGTGCATTTCGGCAAAACATTCGCAATAAGCGAATTACTAGTGGTGGAAGTACCATTAGCATGCAAGTAATTCGATTGAGCAGACAAGGAAAACAGCGCACTATATTTGAAAAATTTTACGAAATTATACTTGCCTTCCGCCTTGAACTATCGTATTCAAAACAAGAAATCCTGAATATGTATGTATCGCATGCTCCTTTTGGAGGCAATGTTGTAGGACTCGAAGCTGCATCGTGGCGTTATTTTAACCGCCCTGCATATATGCTGTCATGGGGCGAAGCTGCGGCATTGGCGGTATTGCCAAATGCTCCGGCACTAGTATTCCCGGGCAAAAACGAACATATTCTACAAAAAAAACGAAACCGTTTGTTGCGTAAACTACTTGACAAAGGATATATTGACAAAATAAGCTACGAATTGGCACAATTAGAACAATTGCCACAAAAACCACACGCATTACCAAACGTAGCTCTGCATTTGCTCAACAAAGCAATTGCAGATGGTAACGAAGGGAAAAAATTACAAACCACACTCAATGGAGAAAAACAAAAACATATTCTATCAATAGCACAATCGTACACATACAAATACGCGTCGAATTATATACACAATATAGCAATCATTGTAGCCGACACAAAAACAGGAAATATCCTTGCATATATTGGCAATGGCAATAAAAACCACGAATCGCATGTTGACAATTGTATATCAAAACGAAGTTCGGGAAGTGTATTGAAGCCATTTTTGTATGCATCAATGCTCAACAACGGTCAAATGCTTCCCCACACTCTCCTTTC
>MWCJ01000141.1 GCA_002069975.1 Bacteroidetes bacterium ADurb.Bin217
CTTCATAATTGGACACAACGTAAAATTTGATATTTCAATAGTTGGCGCAGAATTGCTTCGAAAAAACAAACAAAATATTCTTGAATCAGCTAAATATATAGATACTATTGAAGATGCAACTGCTTATTGTAAATTACCCGGCAAAGGGTCAAGTTACAAATTCCCAAAATTAGGGGAATTGTATCAAATATTATTTAACGATTCATTTTCCGAAGCTCATAATGCATCAGCCGATGTAAACGCTACGGCTCGTTGCTTTTTAGAAATGATTCGCTTACAACTTATTTCTCATCCTTATTTTAAAGACCCTGCTTTTTCACAAGCATTTATTAAAACACATCCAAAAACTATAGAACTAGCTTCTATAAACCTAGAATCTAACTTTGAACCTTTACAAACAGAAAATACACCTTTACTAGAATCTACAAATACCGACTCACAAGAATTTAACGGCGAAAAAACATTTGTACATTTACATGTGCACTCACAGTATTCTATTCTCGACGGTGCCGCTTCTATTGGCAGCTTGGTAAAAAAAGCAAAAAAAGACAACATGTCTGCATTGGCTTTAACAGATCATGGCAATATGCATGGCATAAAAGAATTTCATGCTACGTGTAAAAAAGAAGGAATAAAACCAATATTAGGCTGTGAAGCTTATATCGTACAAGATTTATCTGTAGAAAAAGATAAGTCAAACCATCATATAATATTGTTAGCCAAAAATTTACAAGGATATAAAAATTTGCTTAAACTAATATCTATTGCAAATCTCAAAGGATATTATTACAGACCACGTATTGATAAAACATTGTTAGAAACATATAAAGAAGGACTTATTGTAAGTTCGGCTTGTTTAGGCGGAGAAGTGTCTCGAACGCTTATGGAAGAAGGGGTTGAAGCAGCAGAAAAAGTAATACTTTGGTATAAAGAAATATTTGGAGACGACTACTATTTAGAAATAATGCGACACCCTTCTAAAGATGAAAAACTTCGTCGCGAAATATTTGACAATCAAAATTATGTAAACGGCGAATTACTAAAACTTGCAAAAAAACATAACATAGAACTCATTGCAACCAATGATGTGCATTTTACTAACAAAGACGAAGCAACAGCTCATGATTTACTTATTTGTTTAAACACCGGAGCCGATGTAAATGACCCCAAACGAATGCGGTATACCCGCGAAGAATGGTTTAAAACAACCGAAGAAATGTACAATTTGTGGGCTGACATGCCTCACGTACTACAAAATACAAGTAAACTTGCCGAAAAAGTAGAAGAGTACAAACTCGATTCACAACCTATTATGCCTGAATTTCCTATTCCAGAAGAATTTGGCACAATAGATACCTATGCAACAAAGTTTAGCGAAGAGTTATTACAAAAGGAATTTGAACGCTATAAAGATTTAGGTGGATATGAATCGGTTTTACGAATAAAATTTGAATCGGATTATTTGGAATATTTAACCAAACTGGGAGCAACTAAAAGATACGGAGAAACCCCCGAACAATCAACTCTAGAACGAATTGATTTTGAGTTGAATACGATTAAACAAATGGGGTTCCCCGGTTATTTCTTAATTGTTCAGGATTTTATTGCACAAGCTCGGTCGATGGGAGTTTTGGTAGGACCGGGACGTGGTTCGGCAGCAGGAGCCGTTGTATCGTATTGTTTAGGTATAACCAATATAGACCCTATTCGTTACGACCTTCTGTTTGAACGTTTTTTAAATCCCGATCGTATATCAATGCCCGATATTGATATTGACTTTGACGATGATGGCAGACAACGAGTATTAGATTGGGTGGTAGAAAAATATGGACATGACAGGGTCGCACATATTTGTACATTTGGAACTATGGCTGCAAAAAGTGCTCTCAAAGATGTAGCCAGGGTATTAAAATTACCTCTTGCCGAAGCCAATAGAATGACAAAAGAATTTCCCGATAACGGAAAACTCGATGGTGCATATGCTAAAGTTTTGGAATTAGAAAAAGAAACAGGAAGTCTACAAAAAGCTATAGAAAACATTCAAGCACAAAAAAAGAAAGCTATTCAAGAACAAAAAGATAAAGATATACTTTCGTGCGATGTGCAATTATTTATTGCTCAAGAATTAGTTTCGGCTCGAAAAGAAAACAACCAAACAGAAATAGAAACTATAGCAAATGCTTGTATTTTAGAAGGTTCGGTAAGACAAGCCGGTGTTCATGCCTGTGGTATACTTATAGGCAAAAACCCACTCGACGAACATATACCACTTATGCCAACCAAAGATGAGGCAATGTTGTCGACTCAATATGACGGAAGATTTGTAGAATCAATAGGTCTATTAAAAATGGACTTTTTAGGATTACGCACATTAACTATCATTAAAGAGGCAATAGCTAATATACGTTTATCGACAGGTACAGATTTAGATATTGATGCAGTAGATTTTGCCGATAAAAAAACATTTGAATTATTTGGAAAAGGCGAAACAACAGCAATATTCCAGTTTGAGTCGCCCGGAATGAAAAAACACTTACGAGCTTTGAAACCTAACCGATTCGAAGATTTAGTAGCAATGAATGCCCTTTACAGACCGGGTCCGATGGAATATATTCCTGATTATATAGCTCGAAAAAACGG
>MWCJ01000142.1 GCA_002069975.1 Bacteroidetes bacterium ADurb.Bin217
ACTGAAACTCATAAGAGTCAGTGCGACAAACATCATTGTTAAATAAGCTACTTTTTTCATTTTTTTACAGTTTTTAGTTAAACATTATACTACTTATACGAAAAGGATTTGAAAATGTTACAAAAAATAGAAAAAATTTTCAAGGTATTTATAGTATATGGACGAAAAAACACAAATATTATTACATAGTGCGCAAAATATTAGGACAGTTGATGTTGATACTTTCCAGAAAATAGAGCTATCAAATAAACGTTCTTTGGTGCACGAATATGATGCAAGAAACGTCTTGAGTGCCACAGAACAATTCAATATTGAAAGGGAAGCGAATGCTGTTTATAGAATCTATGGTAAGATTGAATATCTATCCATTTTAAATGGATTGAGAAATAATTACACGAAACTTGAGCACTATTTTTCACCAATATATACAGGGAATTCAAAAAACATTTTAAATTCATTTGATTTCTATTTAGTCAGACCATATACTGGATTCACTCACGTTACAAGTGGTAGTAATGATATTCTATACGTAAGGTACTTTCAAGTAATTGCTACACCCAACGAATTTGAGTTATTTCCAATAGGTTTTGCAAATAACGTATATGGTGAACAGGCATACTCATTCAATTTCAATACCGATTTTGATGTTTCCGACTATTTCGATGAGTTTGGCTTTCCCGCAACCGAACTATTTTTATATGCACAATATAAGAATGCTTCGATTCCAACTGAAAATTTTTCATTCACAAGATGGTCGGTAACAGGAGTTCCAAGCAAAATTTTATTTACGCCAATAACGTTTAATATTGGTGATTTTGTCAGAACAAGCATTAATGAAAACATTGGTGATTTAATTGAATACTCAAAAGCATTATTCCTTCAGGAACAATTTTCACCACAAACATATTATATCTCAACACCATATTTGGACGGATATACGATAAAAAGATTACAATGGAAATATAATCCGTTTATTCCACTAAGATTAAGATATTTTACTGAGCAAGCATACGGTGCTAATATAAGCGGTACTTCATACGAACAAACTTCATCAATACCAGCATACGCAACAGAGTATCCAACAGGAGGAACTGGTAATTATGTGTGGAGAAACATATTGGAACAAGGATATATTGACCCTTTGACTGAAATTGGTGTGGACTATCCGTTTGTAAACAAGAAAAGATATTTGTTTTCAACAATTGTACTTGATATCGTTCCAGATTTAAATGACGCAAATACTCTTGCAGTATTTAGCCAGCTTAAATTTGGCGCACCAACAGAAATTAATACAACACCCGTTGTAGATGATATTAATAATATTGGAAAGCCATGTCGTTAATGAAAGAAACCATAAGACTTAGAAATCAAGAAATAAACCTGAAAATCAGATTGGGTTTACATGATGCGTTTACTGGTTTTCAACAGGAAATTGATAATTTAACGACAATAACCACAAACGATTTAATCAATCCAGTTACTGACACCGAAGTGCGTAGATTTAAGCATGCAATCAATGATGCAACAACGCTTAATTTCTCATTTTATAACAGTACTTTGGATTCATATGGTATTAATTTTACGATTCCGGGATTTACAAGTGTTGAGCTTATCAATAAATCACTCAGCGCACAGAATAGTTTTTTTATCTTAGAATACTACGATTCATATGATATTTATGAACAAAATAAAATATTTACAACATATTTGGCAAAAATTGGTAACAGTCCAACTTATTTAATAAGTCCAACATCTAATAGTGAGCTTTATCGTTGGTATATTCCGATATCATATATTAATTCACAAACAGGTGCTACTGTAACAGGATACACTAAATTCAGTTTTTATAATGCAAAAATTGGCAAGCTTCACGTCTTCTACAATCAAGATAATGAATCAGAAGGGACTTCGCTAAGAATGTATTTTAAAACAAAGTTGAATTTAGCAAACAATACTTGGGAAATCCAAACACCGTCATTTGCATCATCGCTTACATTAAATGCAAAAGAGTTGAAATATACCACATATCAACAATATACTGATAGGGTTAATGATACAATTGAAAACTTTGAGAATCTTGCCCAAGATTATCCAAGCGGTAATACATTCAACTATCTTAATGGAAAATATTACACAATATAACCAATTTTTGGTTGTCTTGTTGTTTTAACTATTTCGAATTCTTTTTCATCCTGAATAAAACCAAGGATTTTGAGAGCATATTTTGATACAAAAAATCTGTCGCCATCAATATTTTCAATTGGATTAGCTTCAGCAAAACCTTCAAAATGTAACGGCATTGGTGAACCTTTAATGAAAAGATATTCCTGACGAGATGCAAAGTTTCTTAATACTTGTTCATCATATTGATTAACGTCAACACGATATTTAGTAAATAATGCTACTTCGTAGATTAAATCAACGTTTACTGGCTCAGGTATTTTGAACTGTAAGTATATTACTTCACCATTATCCAATATTGGAACGTTCATATATCTGAATTTACGTGGTTGTGGAATACGATATTTGTTACCAATACGTGTACCGGGTTGTTTATCAATACGTCTAACTGTAATGTATGGAGTGGGAACGTTTTTATCGTTATCCATAAACTTCCAAGTCTTAGAAAAT
>MWCJ01000143.1 GCA_002069975.1 Bacteroidetes bacterium ADurb.Bin217
CAGCAATAATAAAAGTGATAGTAATAAATTCCTTGTGCAAATAAAAATAATTAAATCCTGATATTGCAACCAGCAAAAAAACCAAAAAATAATCAACAAATTTCTTAGAATTATTTTCTCTATTCATTATCTATTGGACATTTTTTTAAAAAGGGCATCCAATTTAAAAGCATAAAAATCGAAGGATAAAAATTGAACAATTTTTTTTCTGTTATAGAAATACGCTTTATATAATTTTTTTCTTAACATCAATTTTCTTTTTTCAATTTCGCTATGGTATTTAAAACCTGAGTGCATGTCGAAGTAACATAACAATTCAATATATTTATTAATTGTCACGCTAAAGTTAACAGTTTTACCCATACCTGTTTTATGCTTTCTATACACACTCATTATTTCATCTATGTAATACAAATTTCCACTCAAACTCAATAGTAAAAGCATTGCTATATCGCCTTGTTGAACAAAAGAAACCCATTCGGGAATTTGGTATAAATCTTTTCGATAGACAATACTTTGTGGGGGAACAAACCATTCCATAGAAATTACATCTAAAGTATTGAAAACATGTTTATGTAAATCTTTATTAAAAGGAAATATTTTTGAATTTCTACATTCATAACGATAATGAGCATTATGAAAACACAAACAATAATCAGTATTTTGTTCTAGGAAATCAACCTGTTTTTGAAGCTTTAATGGGTCTGTCCAATAATCGTCACCTTCGCAAAGCGCAATATATTTGCCCCTGTAGGCTCTTTGACAACGCATCCCATTAGATTTCATACCCACATTATAATCAGCAGTAATTACGCGTATTATATCAGGATATTTTTTTGCATATTCAAAAACAATTTCCCTTGTGCCATCAGTACTAAAATCTTCGCCAATGATATATTCAAAACTAAAATTTGTTTTTTGCATTAAAATGCTTTCAATACATTGCGTAATATAAGAAGCATGCTGGTATGTAGAAGTTCTTACTGACACCATTGGTTGCGGAACAGCATTAATAACATTATTAGCAACCTCATAAGAATCGTTAATTCTTTTTTCTATTTCGTCACTTGATAAGACCATAATAATTAAATAAACAATTTATGAACAATTATATATATGCATCTTTTTTCATTTTCTCTAACAACCTTGCATGGGTTTCCATAAGCAACAGTTCCTGAAGGGATATCGCGTGTAACAACACTGCCAGCCCCCACCATGCAATTTTCTCCGATAGTAATTTTTTCGATGATTACCCACTTTAACACTACCCGACAGCACTGCACCAGAATTAATATCAACAAAATCATTAATAATGTTATGATGACCAATCAGAGCTCCCCTTTTAACATTTACTCCAAAACTTATTAATGACTGGGAGCTAACAACGACACATTTTCTGCAAGCCGAACTATAACATCAGGGCTATTTATAGAGGTTTGATTTGTGAAATTTAATGAAGATAAGGTAAGTGAGCACATATCGGGTTTCAACTCAATTACTGCAGAACGTTTTTCGAATTCAGAACAATACCTTCCCGAAGTGGAGCAGCAAATTATTAGGTCAGGACAATATTTGCGTATACCTTCAAAAATATGATGATAAATATTTTTATGATACGAAGGGGTTTCGTCATCGTTACGGGCATGTAAATGAGCAATGGTGATACCCAGTTCGAAAGCCTGATGGGTCTGTTCTATAATCTCATTTGGAGTAACAGGCACGTAAGGAGTAGTGGATTTATTAGGAATCATGCCTGTAGGGCAGAAGTTTACAATAATCTTTTTCATTCAATATTGACAAACTGTAATTTTGTTTATAAAAAGATAATTCACAATAAGTAATACTGATAAATTAAAAAGAATTATTTTTTTATCTTTGTTAAGCATATCCAGTGCCGCTCACAACACCCAAAGCGCTTTATAATTTCAAGGAATCAGACCAGTAATCTAAAACTTGTTTCTGCATCAAAAACATTTATAGCATCAAATATACATATAAATATTTATATTAGTAATGCAACTTAAGCTTACTAAAAACAACGATCCTAATTATTTTTTAAGAAGTAGGGGCTAATCTATTTCCAATACTTTGATTTGGTGAGTTCTTCCAATTGCATATCCTTTATAGGATAGCTGTATTGTGTACCTGGAAAGGTATTATTTTTAACTTCTTCAATATACTTAGCAATAGCTATTTCTGCAATAGCGAATAAGCCATCTTTTCTATTTTCCCTGCCGTATTGCCGAATATCTGAAATAGAAGTAATATGTTTATGAAATTCGCCAATGATTTCGGGGATATAGCATTTTGCAAACCATGGTCTGAATGATTGATAAAAGCCCATCAAATCGTGCATAATAATTAATTGTCCATCAACCTCAGAACCTGCGCCAATACCGTATATAGGTATATCCAAAAGTTTAGCAATTTGACCGGCGGGAGCCGTTGGCATAGCTTCTAACAGTATAGCCATAACACCTGCTTCCTGTAAAGCAAGAGCATCTTCAACAGTGGATTCAAAGCTTTTGAGGGTTTTACCTTGTACATTATAACCGCCAAAAGAGCTTGTTGACTGGGGGGTTAAT
>MWCJ01000144.1 GCA_002069975.1 Bacteroidetes bacterium ADurb.Bin217
GAATGTAGCTTTTTGATGCGGATTTTCCCCATATCGTAAAACAGAACCTTGGGTTAGACTAATTTTTTCTGATGCAGTACGTTCGTTATTAAAATAATTAAATATTGCAGAATCGTAATGCGAAGATGTGTTAAATGCCTCACAAGCAAATTCTTTGCGTGCTTCAATTGAAGTAATACCTTTACCTTCTTCTAATACGGTATCTAATGTTGAATACTGATTTTGCGAAGCAACAATTACCACATCTTTGTAATTTTTGGCAGCAGCTCGTATGAGAGAAATTCCGCCTATATCTATTTTTTCAATGATATCTTGTTCTGAAGCTCCCGATGCAACAGTTTGTTCAAAAGGATATAAATCAACAATTACTAAATCTATTTCAGGAATTGTATATTCTTGCATTTGTGAAATATCACTCGTATTGTCGCGACGTGCTAAAATGCCGCCGAATATTTTAGGGTGAAGAGTTTTAACCCTGCCTCCTAATATCGACGGATACGATGTTACATCTTCTACAGGAATTACTTTACAACCGAGTGATTCTAAAAATTCTTGTGTGCCACCTGTTGAATAAAAAGTAACACCTAAATCTTTAAGTTTATAAACAATACTGTCTAGATTGTCTTTGTGATATACCGATAGTAATGCTGATTGTATTCGTTTTTCCCCACTCATGAAAATATATTTTATTATATCATTAACAATGCAAAGATATATGATTTATATAAAGTACTAATGTAGATTGATAAAAAGTTATTGAAAAAATATTTCTTATTTAAGTCACTCAAATTGAATCACTTGCTTTCGAATAAAAATATTTGTACCTTCTTCAATCGTATTGTCAATATCTACTTTATTCATTTTTGCTAATCGCTGGAGGGTTACCCCATACAGCTGTGAAATGGAATGGAGAGTTTCTCCTTTCTGGACTTTATGTGAAATAAATGGTTTTTCGGCTCGTAATTTTTTAGGCTGTATGTATATAATTCCTCCCACTTCAATAGTTTGTCCGGGTTTTAAATCGTTATACACATATAATTTCCAAACAGGAATAGAAAATTTTTGCGATATTAAAAACATAGTTTCGTTTTCTTTCATTATTATAAATTCAACGCCATTGTTTTTATATACTTCTCGTCCAAATTTTGTTTTTATTGATTTGTTTTCTGTTGGTACAGGAGGAGCAACAATAGGTTCTGGGGCTGCACCTTTAACAATTATGTTTGTATTGTCGGAACTTATTTTTTCTTGTGTTTTTAACGCAATAGCATACGATTCAGAATTGTCGTATTTGTATAATTCATTATCTTCAATTATTCTAATAAGCATTTGTGCATATTCTTGGTTAGTTGCATACCCCGCTTTTTGTAAGCCGTGTGCCCATGCTTTATAATCTGAAGCTGGAATTGAAAATAAAAACGAGTAGCGTTGTCCGTTTTTCAAGAATTCCGAATGATCAATATAGGAATCAAGAGCTTGAGGATATACTCGAAAACATTCATTTTTAGCATCGTCGTCAAAATATATTTTTTTGCCCGACCATGTAGAGTGACATTTAATTCCGAAGTGATTGTTTGCTTCTAGAGTTAGAGCACTGTTGCCATTTCCTGATTCTAAACATGCTTGAGCAAGAGTTATACTTGCCGGAATACCGGTCCGCTGCATCTCTTTAACAGCAAGTACTGCATACGCTTCAATATATTCTCCGCGAGTCATCTTTTTTTGAGCAACTCCTAGAATACTTATGCTAAGTAATACTGCGAATACGAGTATTTTTTTCATATACAAAATTTACCTTACTGTTTACAAAAATATTCAGTAATACAATACAAAGTCTAAAAAATGCAAAAAAGTATTCACAAGTTATTAAACGTATTTTTGCTTTGTTTCTTTGAATAAAAAAGTAGTATAAATGGTATTAATTTAATTTATAGTCAATATTTTCGTGATTCAGTACATATTCAATAAAATCTGAGTTTAGTTCTACTCGCATATTTTTAGATTTAAGTGTGAGCGAAATATTGTCTTTTCTATCGTATATCATAAAAGTGAGAGGTAAACCTTTACTTTCATCACTTTCTGCTAATTGATTAATTTCTTGTATTATATGGTCATTAATATTGTTTACATTTATTTGTAATGTTATCTGCTTAATTTTATCTTTTAAACTATCTAAAGGTTCTATTTTTTTAATTTTATATTCGTATTCAGAATTTTCTTTAAACTTATTTCGCTCTACTTTTATTGAAATTGCCAATTTTTCGCCCATAATTATATACGGTGTATATTCTGCATGGTCTTTACCAAACAAGGCAAATTCGTGGCTGCCGTTAAAATCATCTAATGTAAATTTTGAATAGGGTTTGCCTGTTTTAGTTTCTAAATGTAAAACCTTTGTTACCATTCCGGCAATAGTAAAATCTTTGTCTAAAAATTTACTAATATCATCGAGTTCATTTAATGAATATTTACAAAATGCATTAAT
>MWCJ01000145.1 GCA_002069975.1 Bacteroidetes bacterium ADurb.Bin217
AATGTTTGTTATAAGAATGTGCCCCTTAATTCCCTCCATCATATCGCTATCAGTTTTAATCAACTTTAATGAATACCTACACTCCGTCTTATTCCAGTAATGACTTTAATTAAGTTTTAGTTTTTAAGTTGCCTTAACTTATTTAGGTATGTTTCTCGTTGTATCATTTGTTTTTTACATATATACATCTTATTGACGAAATATCAAAACATCATCACTTTTCGTCATTTACGATCCGTTTTGCTTGTGCATAAATACCAAACAACCATCAAAAAACCTTACATACCCAATAGTATTTGCAATTGTTCTTCAAGGGCAGCACCGCGGAGATTTTTCGATATAATTTTACCGTCTTTGCCTATGAGTAATGTGTTGGGGATTGATGTTACATTATATAAACTACTGTATGTTTTTTGAGCATCGTATACGGTAATCCAAGGCATATTTTCTTGACTGAGAGCCTGTAACCATGCGTTTTTATCGTTATCTATTGATACAGAATATATCTCAAAGCCTCGTGAGGAGTACCGTGCATGTGCTTGTTTCAAATTGGGAATTTCTTGACGACAGGGACGACACCAACTTGCCCAAAAATCTATAAGTACAACTTTACCTTTGAGCGATGATAACGCTACTTGCTTTCCGGTTTCGTCGAGCAAAACAATATCGGGTGCTACAGAACCTTCTTTTAAAAATAGTGCTTGTTTAAGGTTTGTATGGAAATTTTCCACTATCGGGTTGCCTTTGTGAACAGTCATTAAACTAGAATCGAGAAACTCATAAATGTGCGAATGCATACTTATATCAAGCACTTCTATTACGGCAAGCGATGCCAATGATGTTGGGTTTTGCTTTACAAACGATATTACATAGTCTATCCGTTGTTTTTCTACCGAATCTATAGCTCGTTCATATTTACTTTGTAAATCTTGGGTATTTTTTGAAAATTGCAACAAAGCGGCATTGTTCGAATTCCACAACTGAGTATGCTTAGAACCCTTAATGACATTATCACTGGCCATATTCGTAAAATTTGCAGTTACCGTAATTTTTTCTTTAGGCGAAAGTATAAGCAAAATAAAATCGTTAGGATTAAAAAATAATTTAGCATAACTGGCAAAAGCTACAGTCAGAGTTTTTGAAAATTCTCCTTGAGTCGAAACCGGAATTGAAATATCCACAGGTGTATTGCTCGAATAAATTAAAAGTTTTAAGGAATCTTTTCCGGAATAATTTGTAATTTTACCTTGTAAATTAACTTCTTGTGCGTAAAGCGTACTAGAACCTAGCAATAAGATTAAAAATAAAAAACGTTGTATCATAAGTAAAAAAATTTAGAGTGGAAATATACAACAATATTCTTATATTCGATACACTAGAATCAACAAACGCTCATGCTTTTAAAATTATTGAGCAACAGCAAACTATCGAAGATTTTACGGTAATTGCTACACTAAATCAAACAGCAGGCAAAGGACAACGAGGCAATACGTGGCTATCTGAACCTCAAAAAAATTGTTTGTTTTCTATAATTCTAAATCCGGTTCATATTCCTGCCAATAATCAGTTTATACTTTCACAAACTATATCGGTAGCAATACTGCAAACTATACAAAACTACTGTAATAGGGTTCACATAAAATGGCCAAATGATATATATGTAGGATCAAAAAAAATTGCAGGAATACTTATTGAAAATATTATAATGGGTTCGCACATTTCTAAAAGTGTTATTGGTGTTGGGTTAAATTGTAATCAAACAGAATTCGAAACTACTCTTCCAAACCCAACTTCGTTGGCTATAGAAACTAATACCACCTACGATTATTTACACGTAATTACCGAAATTGTAAGCAGAACAAAAGAATTATACAACAAACTATCTAACAATCGATTACATATTGAACAATGCTACGACAATGCCTTGTATCAAAAAAACATTGTAGCTCCTTATATAGATGCCAACGGATTGTTTGAAGCTACAATTATAGGTGTAGAACCAAGCGGAAAACTCATTGTAAAAGATACAAATTCACAAATTCGAAGCTATAATTTTAAAGAAATAGAATTTGTAAAAACGTAAACAAATCTTTGCTCTACCTCCATAACAAAAGCATAAGGCAAAAAAATCCTTCCATACCCTTATACCTTTACACCCTTATACCTTTATCCCCATATACCCCCTCCATCACACAAACAAAAGTTAATAGTCTGTTAAATAAATTAGCAAAACATTGATAAAAAACCAATTGAAATAATTATTTTTGTATCGAATTTTTAGAAAACAATATATTTTATATACAATTATGGATACAAATCAAAAAGGAAACACAAAAATTTATGTATTTTTTATCCTTATAATTTTATTATTATTAGGA
>MWCJ01000146.1 GCA_002069975.1 Bacteroidetes bacterium ADurb.Bin217
TCGGGGGTAACGGTGAACGAAAATTTGGAGTTGTCTTTTGTTGGTTCTATCCAGAAATTTTGAAGCACTTTACTACCTGTTTCTATACTTACCAATGCTCTACCCGAATGAGTTGCAGGTAATTCTACGGTTACCTTATCGCCGACGGTATATGCTTTTTTATCGGTATTGAACATAAGCATTTCGGCACCTCCTGGGTTTTCGTTACCGGCATTACTCCACCAACTTTTGTACGTAGTGTAGAATGTAGCTCCGGTACTATGTTCGCTTTTTTCATCGTATACACGTATAAATTTTCGTCCCCAATAGTTTCCGCCTAAATTCATTTCGTACATAGCTTTACCTTGCTTGGTTGTAACATAGTCTGTTTTAATCAAATTTGAATGTTGATTGGAAATATAATCGGCAAGATTTTCTTCTTCGCTCATGTCCCACCACCAACGCCAATAAATTTCATAAATTTCAATTTTCAATTTTCGGTTGAGAGGTTTACCATTTTGGTCAACAAGAGCTATAGGAATTATATTTTTTTCGTCGGAATACAGTGCGTTGTTCCAGCCTTTACCTTCGGGCATTTTTATACCTACATAAGCGGTATATGGTGAATACGGCATTACAAATCTGTCGGTACTGAAATCGCCTCCCGATTCGAACGCTCTGGTTTTGAGTTGCACGTTTACCATACCGGGAGTATTGTTTGCAACATCAATATCGGTATGAACAGTGGCTTTACCTTCGTCGTCTACAGTGCCTTCAAATACCGTAAATTCTTGTGTTTCGAAGTTTACCGACGGATCATCGAAACAATAGTCTTTGTAACCATCGAAGGTAGTTTTTGCAGGAGCTATGGTAGCTTCAATTTTTACTTTTGCATTGCGAGCCGGAACGCCGTGTAACCAATTTACCTGTAGTGAACCTTTTTCGCTTACCCCGTTTCGTAATATTTTTGAAGGGTAGGTAAGGTTTATCTTCATGCGATTTGGTTTTACCGTTTCTATTTTGAGCGTTTTGCTAAATGTAGAATTTCCCACTTTACACTTTGCAGTCCAATTTCCGGTAGGTGCATCGGCAGGTGTTTGGATGCGAAAACTATAAAAACCATTGGTATTAATAGATTTTACTATGCGTTGCGAAAGTTGATTTTCAGGATTGTATAATTCAAAAATTACGGGGTGGTTTGGTGGCAATGATTTATTTTTGTCTTCTAAAATAAATGTAAGGTACAATGAATCGCCCGGACGCCATACGCCACGTTCACCATAAATAAAACCTTTTACTCCTTTTTGTAATATATCGCCTTTTACATCAAACATACTCAACGACAGTGATGATGCGTCGTCTACACGTAAAAATCCTCGTTGTTTATCTTTTTTTGCAACCAATAAAAATGGTTTATTTTCCAATTTTATTTTACACATACCATCACCATTGGTCTTGGTTTTTGCTAATACTTGATTCTGATAATTCCTGAATTCTATTTCAATTCCGCTGAGTGGTTCGGTGGTGCGTAGGTCAGAAACAGTTACAAAATATTCGTTGTTTGTGCCGGCTTTGGCAATAATACCAAAGTCGCTTGCCAAAATATTACGTACTACTTTTCTATTGTTGTACATATAGTATGAATTTTTACAAGGATTTTCGCGGTCATACCAATTGTAGTCATAGTATTCATATTCGTATTCATCGTCATAGTAATCCCAATAACTTCGTTCGGGAGCATCGTAATCGGCATTTATATCTTTTTGTGGCTTATACGTTTCCTCTTCTTCTTTTGAATCAGCTTCAGAACAAGGATACAGCGAATGTTTTTTTCTAAATCCAATTTCTACTCTATATATAGCTCCCGGTTCTGGTTCAATAAGTTGCGATAGGTCAAGTGTAAATGTATTCCATGTACCGTAATCTATAGGTTTTTCGGAAATGAGCGGCATTTCTTGATTATATACAATACGTCCAACTCGTTTTAATTCTCGGTCGCCATCAAGTTGGTTTACTTGTAAAAATTGAGGAATATTATTTTCGAATATTTTAATAATCGTAACATCTACAGCTTTTAAACTTACTGCATTAAAATGAAATAAAACGCCATCGGTATTTGGAATAATATTTCCTTCGGTTGTAATACTTACTTCCGGTTTCATGCTTACAAACTTGAGTGTAGTTACATAATTTTTTTTGAGATTAGCTCCAAAGCTGTTTTGTAAGCCGGCTTGAATTGTAAGTTTTACATCGCCTGTTACCGATTTTCCCAAAAATAGTTTTGCTCCGGTAGGTGTTATGGTAACACGTTCGTTTGCAGAAGGTTCAAGGATAAACAATCCTGTTATATCTTGGTTGCTATTGAGCGGGTCAGAGAAGAATATATCGATAATA
>MWCJ01000147.1 GCA_002069975.1 Bacteroidetes bacterium ADurb.Bin217
GAACCTACTCCTTCGAACTGATTTGGACGAGTTCGTGGTTTCCAAATACCTGCTCTAAAAATTTGTACACCATGAGCAGCTAAACCACGTGCAGCTGTCAGCACTTGTTCTTCGCTTTCGGCACTACATGGTCCCGATATTACAAAAGGTTTTGTTGGTGTTACACCCCAACTTTCAATAGGTTCTATGTTTAAATGTATTTCCATATATTGTAATAAATTATTTTTTTGTTTTTACTTGCATATTAGGCTTATCCAAAACATTTCTTATTTTGTTTGCCTCTTTAATCATATCGTACAATTCAACTTCTTTGTTTTCTTGAATTACTTGTTTAAAGTGTTGTAATATGTCAATGTATTTGTCGATAGAAGCTGTTAAATATTTCGCATTTTGTTTAAAAATTGGGGTCCACATATCGGTACTACTTTTTGCAATACGTACTGTTGACCCAAATCCACTTCCAGCCATCTCAAAAATAGTTTTTTCGTCTTTCTCGATTTCTTGCACCGTAAGACTCAATGCATAAGCTATTACATGCGTCAAATGCGATACATAGGCTATATGCTTGTCGTGTTCTTCGGCATTCATATATAATATTGTCATTCCTAGAATTTTATAAAGGAGTTCTGCCTGATGTAATGCGAAATCTGCACTTAATTCTTTTTCGCAAATTATCGTTTTTTTACCTTTAAACAAATCGGCAAATGCTGCTTCAGGTCCTGAATTTTCGGTACCTGCCATTGGGTGAGATGCTACAAATTGCGAACGACGAGCATGAGAACGGACATTATTACAGATTCCCACTTTAGTAGACCCCATATCAACAACAACAGCAGTTTCTTGAATACAATCGAGTATGTGTGGCAATAATTTTCGAGCTGCATCTACAGGAATTGCAAGAATTACAAGATGTGCTTCTAATAATGCATTATCCAACGTAGAAACTTCATCGATTATTCCTAAATCCAATGCTTTTTTACAATTTTGTTCATTAGAGTCAACACCTATAATATGAGTATTAAATCCTCTGATAGCAAGAGCAACAGAGCCTCCAATTAATCCGGTACCTACTATTACAATATTCATATAGTTTAGTTTTGTAATATTTCGTGATTAAATTTTTCGTCGCGTATATATTCACCCAAAACCGAAAGATTCGATACTATTTTCAAAGCTTTGTTAAGAGCAATATCGTATCGAGTTCTGTCTTTCCATTCCAAATCTATATAAAAAGAATATTGGTATGGATGTCCTAAAATAGGTAATGATTGAATTTTAGTTAAATTAATCTCCTCATTTTTAAATACCGTAAGTACATCAACTAATGAACCCGGTTGATGTCCAAGTTCAAAACATAAACTTGCTTTATTATTTTGAGGAACATCGTGCGAATTTCGTTGAATTACCAAAAACCGAGTATAATTCATTTTATGAGTTTCTATTTCGCTTGCCAAAATTTCTAATCCATATAAATCTGCGGCATGTTTGCTGGCAATAGCGGCAGTATTTTTCAATTGTTCTACAGATATTTTTTGAGCACTCGATGCGGTATCACTCCATTCTATAAGTCGCATATGGGGATAATTCGATAAAAAATCCATAGATTGCTGAATAGCAATTGGATGCGAATACACTTCGCGAATATCTTCTATGGTGGTTCCGGGCAATGCCATAAGGTTTTGAGTAATATGTAAACTTAATTCCCCAATTATTTTAACCTTACTTTCTTTCAGTAAATTATAATTTCCTAATAAACTTCCGGCAATAGTATTTTCTATAGCAACTACACCATATTCAACAGCCCCAGACGACACCAACTCAAAAATATGCTTAAATTTATCACAATTTACTGTTTCAATATCTTGTCCAAAGTATTGCAATGCTGCAATTTCATGAAAAGCACCTTTAATTCCTTGTATCGCTATTCGTTTCATTTATATATTCATTATATTTTAAAAAAAAAGCCCCGAAAATTTTCGAGGCTTAGATATCTTATATTGGTATTTTTCAACTATATACACTAAACCTCACATCTGCTTTTAAAAAAACAAAAGTAGTAAAAAGTATATGTGAAAAAAGACTTATTCATATTTTTTATCTGTCAAATAATTAGAAAGATAATCCTACATATACAAAAAACCTTTCGTTAGTTGGATTGAGCGTAACTGCACCTTTAATTGGAATGTTAAATGAATCGGTTACTTTTATAGTTTTTTCTTTAGAAACGGTAACGTTACAAAAAGAAAAATCGCCACCATTTTCATACACAGGATTTATAGTATATTGACCATCACCGGCACCAATTGCAAAGTCGAACAAATCAAAGTCATATGATACTTCGCAATAAAAATCGGT
>MWCJ01000148.1 GCA_002069975.1 Bacteroidetes bacterium ADurb.Bin217
CTTTTAATTGTTTTTCGTCTAAATCTTGTGTCATTTCGGTAGAAATAAACCCGGGAGCAACAGCATTTACCGTAATATTTCGTTTGCCAACTTCCTGAGCCAATGCTTTAGTACCGCCTATTACACCGGCTTTTGCTGCCGAATAATTTGTTTGTCCCGGCATACCTTTCAATCCCGAAAGCGAAACTACATTTATAATTCTACCAAATCGTTTGGTTAGCATATCTTTGAGTACCCGACGGGTAACATAGAAAAATCCATTTAAATGTATGCCAATGATATCGTCCCACTGACTGTTTTGCATCCACATCATCATAGTATCTTGACGAACACCTGCATTGTTTACCAATACTGCCACATAATCGTCGGGGTGTTGTTCTTGCCACAACATAAGCGCAGCATCTACATCGTCTACTTTGGAAACATCAAATTGTAACAATTCTGCCGACCCACCCAATGCTTCAATTTCTGCTTTGGTTTGTTCTGCTGCAGCCTGATTCGAACAATAGTTTATAATGATAGGATAGCCCAATTGAACAAGTTCTAAACATACTGCTTTTCCAATTCCGCGCGAACCTCCGGTAACTAATGCATACTTCATACTATTATATTGTTATTGTTGTTTTCATTAAAAAATCTTTAACCCGTGCCACATCTTTATATTTTGGTATGTCTTTGATAAATGCAGGCACCAATTCTCGTAATTGCACATACACATGGTGTGTACGACGCGACATTTTTTCGTGAACTGCAATATAATCAATAGCTTGCAATAGGGACATATAATAAATAGCCAACACTTCGTATGAATTTTCGATAACTTTTCGAGTTATTAGTGCCGAATTTGTTCCCATACTTACAATATCTTGATTGTCATTGTTGTTTGGAATGCTGTGTACATAATTTGGGAACGACAATGTTTGACACTCTGCCGTAGTAGATGTAGCGGTAAATTGGACGCCTTGCATTCCAAGATTTAACCCCAATACTCCAAGATTAACAAATGGAGGAAATTTTTGGTTTAATGCAGGATTCATCAAAAAATTCAATTGTCGTTCTACCAACATAGTAAGTTTAGTAACCACAATTTTGAGTTTATCCATTTCGAGCGAAATATAATCGCCATGAAAATTTCCTCCGTGATACACATTGTGCGTATCCATATCTACAATAGGATTGTCGTTTACGGAATTGGCTTCGTTTATAAGAACACGTTCGGCATATGTGAGTGTGTCTAATATTGGTCCTAACACTTGTGGCACACAACGGAGCGAATAATATTCTTGTACTTTTTCTTTTACAACCTTTTCGGTAACCGTACGATTGTACAAATGCACATGACGTTTTTTAATAAGCGAACTACCTTTGAGAATACTCCGCATAGCAGCAGCTACTTCATTTTGCCCGTCGTGTAATTTTACTGAATTCAACTCGTGCGAAAATCCATCGTCGTAAGAATCTACCAATTCATTAATAATAGCCGAAGCCATGAGCGACCAATTATATAGATTTTTTGCACGCAATATATTTACGATGCCCACACCTGTCATAATTGACGTACCGTTGATTAACGACAATCCTTCGCGAATATGAATAGAAATAGGTTTGAGGTTGCATGCTTGCATAGCCTGTGCAGTAGGAACTACGGCACCGTTGAAGTACACTTCGCCTTCGCCTATAAGCGACAAAGCAAGATGCGATAGTTGCACTAAATCGCCGCTGGCACCTACACCGCCATGTTCAAAAATTACGGGAATTATATCGTTATTTATAAATTCTTGCAATAATACTACACATTCGGGATGTACGCCTGATTTTGCTTGTAAAATTGCAGCCAATCGGCATATCATTCCGGCTTTTACATAGAGGGGGTCAATATGATTGCCCACTCCAGAACTATGACTGCGAATCAAATTATATTGTAATTCTATTCTATCAGCATCGGAAATACGATGTTGCGCCATAGGACCAAATCCTGTGGTAATACCATAGATTAATTTCCCTTGAGAAAATTCATATAAAAAATCATAACTTTTTTGAACTTTTGCTAAAGCTTCCGGTGTTATAGAAATCTTTTTACCTTCGAATAGAATTTTATAAAAAAAATCTATTGAAAAACTTTCGTTCCCCATTGCAATGTACATGTGCCGTGTGTTTTTAAAATATTTGAAGAAAGAACCGCACTCTCTCCAATTCTTTTCTATAAATAAAATGCCAAAATTATTATTTATATTCATTATTAACCGACTAAAATCAATAATCGTTATTTTACTCATGTAAATTATTGATATTCAAGTCGAAGTTGTTA
>MWCJ01000149.1 GCA_002069975.1 Bacteroidetes bacterium ADurb.Bin217
TGTTTTGCAATAATCATATTTGGGTACGTTATATTGATGACGTTGGTTGGAATGTATAAGATGACGCTTTTCATCACCAGGCGAATAATAAGATAAAGTGCGCGCGATAGTACTAGTCAATTATAAATTGATATCTTATTACTATTATTAATACCTGTCGTTGTTTGTAATTTGTAAATTGTCGACATTATCAATACTAAGATGGGTAAATTCAAAATATTGAATAATTAGCGTACTTATCACAAGATATACACAATCGGTTATTGTTGTCCTCGTCGTCATCGAATAAACTTTGAGATGTGCCATTGATATTTTGTGTATGTTTTATAGTACTAAGTATATTTTAATATATATTTGCTTGGTAATCCAAAATAAAAATTAATTGACTTACGCAGCGCATGATGCAGACCTCTTGTCATCAATTTCATTATTTTCGTCATCACTGAATAAGCTCGGAGATGCACCAATACAGTTGTGTGCGGTGCTAATTATACATATCAGTGTATATTTGTTCGATTATTTATAATTAACATTGATTAACTTACTTATAGCGCGATATGGGCGACCTATTGCCATTGTCATCATCACTGAACAAAATTGGAGATAAACAAATGAAACTCTGCGCGCGTTCGCTAGTGCTAATTATATGTTAGTATATCACCACGTACGAGATTAGAATCGTGCGTTGTATCATACGTAGAATCAGCGCGTAGCGCGTAGCCGTTACGAAAAAATGGGCAAGGTTTATCTTTGTGACTAATAATACTGGTAGTGGGTGAAATAGGTATATTTTTGTTCATGTTATGAGGTGTGTATTCCTTTCCTTTCTCCTATTGTGTTGCTGCCGTACTGATAACCGAAAATTATTATTTATTAAAGAAATACGCCAATTTCGTGGAATTACGCGGCGGTTAAAAAAACCGCGAACCGAGCGGTTAAAAAAAAGTACAACCCGAACGGTTAAAAAAACCGCGAACCGAGCGGTTAAAAAAAAGTACAAACCGAACGGTTAAAAAAGTACAAACCGAACGGTTAAAAAAGCGCGAACCGAGCGGTTAAAAAAAAGTACAAACCGAACGGTTAAAAAAACCGCGAACCGAGCGGCTAAAAAAGCACAATCCAAGCGATCATAATTGTATATGTGGGGAGGTTTTTTTTTTGCTGTTTATTATTATGATTATATACTTATTTTGTACATGGTAACCTCGCGGTATATTATAACAAGCACTTGTTATTTAGGTTGTTTGTCTATTTTGTTTTTCAAACTGTTGCGCCAATTCGACACGGTCGTTGTAGGCATCACGAAAGACGTTCTATCCTGAGTATAAATTTTCGGAAATATATATGGTGACGCGTTGGATTGTGGTGTTGGAAATTGGTCGGTGTGTTGCGCCGGTGGATATAATAAGGAAGTTTCTTGTGGTGTAATTATGATGCGCGGTGTTTGATCGTCATCGTCATATAGCGGCGCGACTAGTTATAAATTATGAGACTTATTTTATAAATATTTAGGTTATGTTATGTTTATGAATATACCTGTTTGAAATGGCGGTGGTGATATTAATTGGTGTGGATTAATATATTGTTGTTGTTGTAGTAGTGTTGACGATTGAGTTGGGCTTGTTTGTGGTTGGTATATGTGCGAGTGTTGAGGTTCCTGTGGGGTTAGTGGATTTTTTACCAAAAAATCCTTCGCGACAGCCATAATCGGTTCTATAGCATCGCTAGGCACAACTCAATTACCGTTAGTATACAATTTAACCAATAAATTAAATAATACATTTTGCGATTGCAGATTTGAGTTTTTGTTCGTTAGAATGGGGCTTTCTACCACGACATGAGCGCTTTTCTTCGCCTTCGTCATTGGTAATTACTGATTTATTGTGCGATTTTTTGATTAATTTCGACGAATTAGACGGTTTGATTGAGGATTTTTGTCGCGTCTTTTTTGTAGTGGTGGTTGTGGATTTGGTTGTAGGAGGTGCAATTAATGTCGTAGGAGGCGCGATTAATTGGTGAGGTGACGATAACGGCGCAGTTGTATTTAATGTCGAAGACGGGTTCGATATTATATCAAACGATAAATTTGCTGTGTCCATGTTCAGATAATTATCTGAACACGTAGATATTGGTAACTTATCATTAGGTTGGCATATTGGTGTCGCGAGCGCATGGATATAATCGAGAGCAGTTTGGTCAGTTGGCATCGAAAATGATCGTTGGTCATTTTCCAAGAGATGTTGTGACGTTGTTGCGGAACCAGGACCGGAGAGTTGTGGGTCTGGGTGGATAACTACATACGATC
>MWCJ01000150.1 GCA_002069975.1 Bacteroidetes bacterium ADurb.Bin217
AGAGCCTGAAATATAAGTAAACTAATAATGTTTTGTAAGCGAATTAATTGAATAAATTTTTTCATAGTGTGTTATTATTATTTGTTTTTTACCAACCGAATGCATGTTTATCGGTCAACCATTTGTTTTGTGCTTTTAATACTTGTTCTATCACATCGCGTACACAACCTTCGCCTCCACGGTAGTTTGATACGTAGCAGGATATTGCTTTAATTTCTGCAGCCGCGTCGCTAGGACAGGTGGGCACACCTACGAGTTTCATTACAGGCAAATCGGGTATATCATCTCCCATGTAAAGCACGTCTGTAGGATGTAATCCGTGTTTGGCAATAAAATGTTCAAAATCTATCGTCTTTATGGATGACCCTAAATATATATCTTGTATGCCTAATCCCTCGAATCGAGTACGTACAGCAGCAGTTTTTCCTCCAGTAATGATGGCAATAGGATATCCTAATTTTATAGCCAATTGTAATACATAGCCATCTTTTATATTTGCCATACGCATAGGTTCCCCATTGGGATACAGGGGGATGCAATTGGCTGACAAAACACCATCTACATCAAAAGCAAATGCTTTAATATGGGGTAAGTATTCCTTAAAATTTTTATTCATTCTTTGTTTTTCATTTTATGGGTTTGCATTATATTTCTACTTAATAAGGCGTAAATCGTTGCTTTATTGATGTCGGTTTTTGCTAGTTGTGCAATATGTTCTGCTACGATATTTGTGTCTTGTCGTACTGCTGGACCCGTTTGTGCCTCGTAAGGAGATAGTGTACATAATTTGTTTGTTGTTTCCTCAATTAAAGGTAGTAAATCGTTAAAGTTTGCTCCACTTCCCAACATTAATTCACTAGCTAGCGTATATAAATGATTTGTAAAATTACAAGCGAATACAGCCGCAATATGTAAGTTTTTGCGTTTTTCTGAATCAATAATTTGTACTTTTGTGCTTAATAGTGAAGCAATTTGTAAAATGAATTCTGCATTTTTTTCGTTATTAGCTTCAATGAATAGGCTACATTGTTCCCAATTAATTGGCTTTGATTTTGAAAACGTTTGTAACGGATACAGTACACCATAATTAGCAGAAAAAGGGGCTAATATATCTAATGCTACACTACCAGCAGTATGAATAAGTAATTTGTTATGAAAATCGATATTTGTTAAGACCGTACTAATTTCGCTGTCTTTTACACTGCAAATATACAACGAAGCATCTGTATAAATAGCTGATTTAGAAGAAGTAAATGTAGCTCCAACCTGTTCTGCTAGTAACTGAGCAGAGGTCGTAGTGCGACTAAAAATCTGGCGGATATGTATACCTCTTTTATGCAATCCTATTGCCAAATGAGTTGCTACATTGCCTGCACCTATTAGTACAACATCTATCATATATTAGTGAGTAAAATGTTGATAATGAATTTTTTCTGTTTGCAATTTTTCTTCATCAAATGGTTTACGTTCGTCTACTTTGTAACCAATACTAATAATAGCTTCTACTGCATACGTATCTGGAATGTGTAATACTTCTTTTACATAGTCATTAGAGCTTATTTTATGGTTTTTTGTAAAACGATTACGTATTTGTACCCAGCAAGAGCCCAATCCTAAATCTTCTGCAACCAATTGTATTAAGATAGCAGCAATCGAACAGTCTTCCACCCATACATCGCTTTTTTCTATATTTGCCATTATAACTATAGCTAACGGAGCCTCGGCAATAAAAGAACTTGAATGTTCTTTGCTATGACTTAATTTTTCTAATAATTCTTTGTCTGTTACAACAATAAATTCCCATGGATTAATACGTTTGGATGATGGAGACATCAAAGCAGCGTGCAATAAGGTGTCAATATCTTGTGCCGAAACGGATGTAGGTTGGTATTTCCTGCAACTGCGTCTGTGTTGAAGTAATTGGTACATTGATTCCATGATTGTTGTTGTTTTATTTTACGTAAAATGAGGGAAAAAAATAATTAATACTTGCGAGTATTGCTTGGTTGCTAGAGCGAGCAAAGTAATCTGATTTACGATTACTATACATATCTCCAATACCAAAATCGTATCGTGTTTCTATTTGGACGAATCCTAATTTATGAGTACGTATTTCTATTCCTAAACCACCTAATAAACTGTAATCAAAATAATTATCAATAGGATTTATGTGTTGATAAGAAGATGAATTGAGATACGTATTTTTATCTTTTTCTTGTATAGCATAGCGAATTTTTGGTCCTAATTGCATAAAAAAACGAAAAGACTTTTTACCTACATAA
>MWCJ01000151.1 GCA_002069975.1 Bacteroidetes bacterium ADurb.Bin217
AACTTCGACTTGAATATCAATAATTTACATGAGTAAAATAACGATTATTGATTTTAGTCGGTTAATAATGATTTTATATCGTAATTCGAAATTACCAAATATCGTTTGTTTGCCTACAATTCTGTTACGCAATACTCCACGCATGCTTGCGGCACCTCCTATACCTTCGTTGGTTGCAGCAGTAAGCACCGACGTTTCAATATCGGGCAACACATACCAAGGTACTGCTCCAAATATGTGCGATTGAAATATTGCACGATATGCAAAGGTAAGTCGCTGAGGAATTAGCGACACATAGTGCCGGTGCGTAATATTGCAAATTCCATAGCTTGCATGCGTTGACAAAAACGATGGCGAAACCGTTACAACAGCTTCTGTCCATATACCTTTGTTTGGATTTGCTTCAATATCTCTGCTATCGTAGAGCAATCCACATTTCACATTGGTAATCACCCCTCCTGTAGCATCGCTTGTAGGAATTAAATTCCAATTTACGTACTTATCATATAAGGTAGAATCAGAAGGTATACGTTCGTCTGCCGATTTTCCTTTATTGAGCAAATCAAAATTTGGACGATTGCTGTGTGTATTTCTATATTGAATAGCAGCTATCCACCCTAAATGCGGTATCGATGTTTTTCCTTGAAAATCGAGTTTTACCCGAAACATTTTTCGTTGGGTGTCATAAAAATATCTGCCTGCATAACTGTCATTTCCTTTTTGAATCCATGTAACATTGAATTTGCTTTGTCCTCCGTTGAATCCATAAAAATCATAGGCTTCGTCGGTTAAATAGCTGAGGTCGAAAAATGTATTTACTCCGGGAATTATATATTTGGAATTATAGTTAAATCTATAAATTCCACTCCCTTTGGTGTATCGCGATACTTCGAAATATAGTTTGTGCAGGTAATTAGGGTACGTAGAACCATCGCCATAGTAAAAAGGATTGATAATGAGACCATACTGCAATCCTAAATCAGAATTGTATGCAACCACCGGTATTCCGCCTATGTTCCAATTTGTTTTTACTATTTCTTTTGACGGCAGCGAATCGGATTGACCAAAGAGAAAAACTATATTACAGAAAAAACATATAATAGCGGTGTATAGCTGTTTCATTCTTGCCTAACTTATGCAAATAAATCAGAACTCAATACGCCACTTGCAATTTCTTTTACCGGCCCGGTCATTTGAATATTCCATTGGTCGTCTATAGCAATTATAAGTTCACCTCCGGGCATAACTATAGTAACAGGAGAATCTACACGATTGTTTTTCTTCATCACACTTGCAACAGCACAGGACGAACTGCCCGATGCCAATGTGTTGCCAACACCACGTTCCCAAATACGAATTTCAACGGTATGGCGGTCAATAACTTTTGCAAATTGCACATTGGTTCGGTTCGGAAACATAGGATGAGTTTCTATAATTGGACCGTAGGTAAGCAATTCATCTTGCACAAGTTCATCGCGAAACACTACACAGTGCGGGTTTCCAATAGATACACAATTTATGGTAAATTGAGCATCGCCAAATTGCAATAGTTCGTTTACACATTCGGGCTTATTAAATGTTACAGGAATTTCCGAAGCTGTAAAATTAGCTTTCCCCATATCTACCCGTACTTTGGTGGCTTTGTTTTCTTTTGTTTCAATAATTTCGCACCGAATGAGTCGTCCTAATATATCAACAGTAAATGAATAGTTAGAAACATAGCCGTAATCGAACAAAAATTTACTAAAAATACGTAATCCGTTGCCACAATTTTCGGCAACAGAAGCGTCGGTGTTGTATATCATAAGTCCGAAATCGGCAATTTTTGAAGGAACTTTTACCAAAATACCATCGGAGCCAATACCAAAATGCACATCGCATATAGTTCTGATAATGTGAGGATTTAATTCAAAATTAATACATGCAGCATCTAAAACTATGTAGTCGTTGCCCAACCCATGTGATTTTACAAAAGAATTTACTTGCATAGAAAAAAAGGTTTAAAAAATTCAATGCAATATACAAAAAAGATTGGAATGGCAATGGGGAAAGTATAGGGAATTCAGGTAAGAAAAAGGTGTGCTCCTGACTTGTCCTTTATAGTGCGGTGAATTTATAAAATTCAAATATTTTAATGAATTTTAAAAACGTGACATTTTTTTTGCAAAATACTGAAAGTTTTCCTGTTTTCAGCGTTGGGACACCCTAAAATTTTTGTTGATTATTTTGTATAGTTCATTTTGTTCCTCATCCATT
>MWCJ01000152.1 GCA_002069975.1 Bacteroidetes bacterium ADurb.Bin217
TTTCATCTGGTGCTTTGTTTGATTTTGTAATAGCATCAGCTTCAATTCCTATTATATACAAACCAAAATTTATAAATGGTTGCTACTATGTCGATGGTGGTTTGACCAATAATTTTCCTGCACGAATATTACAAGGAAAATGTGATAAAATTATTGGTATTCATGTAAACCACATTGAAGAGGTGAAAGAATTTCCAAATTTGGTATCGTTGGTAGAGCGAATATATCGCATTGGCATTTACAGTAATGTATCACACAAAATCTCTGCATGCGACTATTTTATTGACCCACCTGAAGCTCGCAAATACGACACATTCGATTTTGACAAATTCGACGAAATATATAACTTGGGGTACAAAAAAGGATTGGAGTTAGTTAAGAAAATCACAGAAAAGTAAGCCCTAAATTTTATTTTTTGGTGTTGTTGTTACAAATTCTTTCAAATAAAATGGTTCGTAATACGCAACATCTTCAAATTGATTTTTTTGGAATTTTTCATAGGCAAGTGTGCCAACCGTTTGGGCAGTCGTGTTACAATTCTCTACAAAATGTATATGGGGAGCGTTGAGCAAGTCTTTGCATTTTGCACTACCATCGCCACATAAAACATATGTATTAGCAGAGTCAAATGTTTCTATGGTGTTGTGGTCAACTATCAAAGGCTGCGTTTCGCTTAATTCTTCCATATCCATAGACCATTGCGATGAATATACTTCCATACGTCGTGCATCTATCATGGGCATGAAAATAATCTTGTTCCCAGAATAATTTTCTGACTCTATCATACCTTTGCAGGCAAGTGCCAATGCTTGCAAGGTGTCTACTGCTATCAATGGTACATTTGCAGCATAACACAATCCTTTGGCAACCGAAGTGCCTATACGCAAACCTGTATACGAACCGGGACCGCCACTTATTGCAATAGCATCACAATCTGCAATACGCACATTGTTTTGCTCCAATAGTTTTTCTATAAGCACCGTAAGTTTCGAAGAATGTGCGTTTTGTTCGTTAATTTCAATACAATCATCACACACACCATTGGTATGCAATGCTACCGAACACATACTTGTAGATGTTTCTATACTCAAAATTCGGATATTGCTCATAGTCGTATTAAAAATAAGGATTTGTATCTCGTTCTACCAAAATGCTCGTAGTTGGACCATGTCCTGAATACACGGTAACATCGTCGGGCAATATCAAAAGTTTTTTTGTTATACCTTCAATAAGCTGGTCATGATTGCCACCCGGCAAATCGCTGCGACCTATACTGCCGGCAAATAATACATCGCCACAAAATATGACTTTATATTCCGCATTATAGTAACAAATACTGCCGGGACTGTGTCCGGGAACATGAATGGCAACAAACTTATGACTTCCAATTTCTACAATATCGCCATCGCTTACATAATTAGTAATTTTTGGTGGTTGTTCCATTGTAATTCCAAAACGTAAACTTTGATTTATGGCATCATCTATAAAAACCGATTCGTTTTTATGTGCATAAATCCCAATATTCGGGAAAGCATTGGCAATACTACGTGCTCCAAATGCATGGTCGAGATGACAATGTGTAAACACAATTTTAGTAAGAATATACTTGTTGGTTTGGATATATGAAATAAGCTTTTGTTTTTCTTCATCGAAAAAACAACCCGGATCAATTACCGCACACTCCTTGGTTTGCTCGTCAATTGCAAGGTACGTATTTTGTCCAAAATGATTAAACACAAATGTTTGAATTTGCATAAATGTATCTTTTTATGCAAATATACGGAATTTGGCTCTCAGGCTTACAGGAAATGATTAATTCCCTATTTTATTATGATTTTAGTAATTCTTCTGAATAAATTTCTAACGACTGTCTTCCTATTGTCCAGTATGGTACATTCTGATTTTCAGAAATTTGATTCCACATGTTTGGTGTTACTATTCGTCCCTGCGCTGTATATAATTTTTTTGCATATATAGCGATTACAGGATTAAACACAATGTCGGTAACTCCAACAGTATATGTTTGGTCAGCTCCTTCTGTAATAGGATTTGTAATAACTTTAACAGTGAGTTTGTTAAATGTAAGCAATGATTGTAAAAAATTTGCACGCGATTGTGAAACTTGTTCTTCTATAATAGTACATGGGGTACCATCAAGTTCTTTTACGATATGTTTTCCGTTAGTAAGTGCCATAATTGTACAAATTTAAATTCCAAAACAAAAACTG
>MWCJ01000153.1 GCA_002069975.1 Bacteroidetes bacterium ADurb.Bin217
ACTACAACACATTACGTATCGCAAACAGTAAATGGCTGCGAAAGTCCACGTGCTTCCATAGATGTGGTGATTGTAACTGCTACCATTACACAAACCATTGACTTAGCTCAAGGTTGGAATTTAATTTCGTTTAATGTAGTACCATCTAATACAACTATAGCTTCGGTATTTGCAGGTGTAATGACTCAAGTTAATACAGTAAAAAATAGCGATGGATTTTACAAACCGGGGCAAGATGCAGAATTGCAAAGTCTTACAAATATTACGGTTGGTTCGGCATATTTGGTACACATGAAAACAGCTCAAACACTTACCGTATCGGGAACAGATCCAGGTAGCGTTACTGTACCTCTCAAAGCAGGTTGGAATATGCTTGGTTATCCAAAATCTGCAATTGGTACAACGACGACGGTGTTAGGTTCTACATGGACAAGTGCTCAGATTATTAAAAACTTCGAATCATTTTTAGATAAGACATCGGGAACACTTACCACCATGAAACCGGGCGAAGGTTACTATATTTATATGAATACAGCTTCGAATGTAAGTTTCTAAAACAAACCTTATAATATTTTTATTCGGCGGAAGATTTTCGTAATTTTCCGCCGATTTTTTTAGTAGTCAAATGAATATTATTGCCATACAAAAACTACCCGAAACACAGGAATGTATCCTCTTTTTCAATGGCTGGGGTATGGACCACAATGCAATACAACATCTTACCACAAGTAATTATGATGTGTATATGTGTAATGATTATTCCGATGTGACTATAGATTTTTCGATACTAGAAAAATATACAAAGATTCATATCATAGCATGGTCTATGGGAGTGTGGGCATGTATGAAGGTGCAATCGAAACTACCTCACTCTATTGCAACATCTATTGCTATTAATGGCACCGAACAGCCTATGCACGATACTATGGGAATTGCTACTGCTATATTCAAAGGTACAATAGATGCTTGGAACGACGATGCTCGTACAAAATTTACCATGCGTATGTGTGGTTCAAGAAGCGAGTGGATAGGTTGTAAGCCTTACATGTCGGAACGTAAGAGCGAGGAACAAAAACATGAACTACAGAATATTTACAATATTATTACCGAAGACAGTCAAGTTTTCCCGTTCAAATGGTCTGCAGTAGTAATTGGCGAAAGAGATTTAATTTTTACTGCCGAAAATCAAAAAAACTATTGGCAATCACATATAAAAAGGTTTATTTTGCCAATCCCACATTTTCCCTTTGCGGACATCACAACGTGGGATAAAATTTTAACTTGGGCAGAATGACCTTACCGAACAAACACATTATTGGTGAGCGTTTTTGGAAGAACAAAGAAACGTATAAACAACAGGCGACTGTACAAAAAGTATTGTGCGAGTGCTTTGCTACTTCATTACAATCGTATTCATTTCCGCTTCGCCATGTCTTCGAAATAGGATGTGGCACAGGATTTTTGACACAAGAATTATGTACAATTCCGTCAATTCAGCAACTCTACGTAAACGATGTTTCGCCCAAAATGCAACACGATATTGACGCAATACTTGCACAATCAAATATTTCGCAGTATGAATTTATCTCCGGCGATGCCGAATCTATTACATTTCCTTCGCCCATAGATGCAATTGTTTCAACCTCAACACTTCAGTGGTTTCATTCAATTCCCGCATTTTTTGAAAAAGCAGCACAATCACTCCCATCGCAAGGAATTTTGGCATGCAGCACGTTTGGACCCAACAATTTTATTGAAATTAAACAAACCTTGGGCAAAGGATTAGATTATCTATCGCAAGCTGAACTACTGCAGTACGCACAACAACATTTTGACGTAATAGATTGCCACGAATGGGAAGAACAGCTTTGGTTTGATTCACCACTCCATATTTTGCAACATATAAAGCAAACAGGAGTTAGCGGCTTTGGCAATTCGTATTTTGGCAAACAAAAATTGCAGGAATTCAGTTCTGCATATTCAAAACGATATACAAGCAACAATAAAGTTTGCCTTACCTATCACCCAATTATGATATTTGCACAAAAAAAATAATATGGCACAGGTATATATAGTTTGCGGAATTGATACTGATTGTGGTAA
>MWCJ01000154.1 GCA_002069975.1 Bacteroidetes bacterium ADurb.Bin217
CTTGTGAAAAATATAGCTGAATAATGCATGTCTGATATTCATGAATATCAGAATGCAATAGAATTGCTATTACAATACACTACAATTCAATTTTTTTAGAATATCAGAATATTATATAGTTTGATAGAATCGACTAGAATTGAATATACAATCTGATACATAGAAACGCTTGTGAAATCGTTAGCTGAATAATGCATGATGCAGAATGCATTTTATAAAATGCTTGTCTGATATTCGTGAATATAAGAATATTCTACAATATGACATAATACTATAGATTATTATATAATAGTAAAATATTTGTTACGATTGAAACAGGAGTAGGAAAAGTGTATAATTGTATAGTAATCAGGATACAATTCAGGAGATGCATATGACATTGTGTACATGCATCTTATATAATGTCGCATGCATTCTTCAGAAATGCAGAATGCATCGGTGAAGAATGTTTTTTACATGATGCATTCTTCAAGAATATTTTTTGCATAAGTGAAGAATGCAGAATGCATAAGTGAAGAATGCAGAATGTAGAATGCATAAGTGAGGAATGTAGAATATAAAATGCATAAGTGAAGAATGCAGAATGCATAAGTGAAGAATATAGAAGGTAGAAACGATGTACAACAAACAGAAAAACAGAAAAATCCATCCAGTTTCTCTACCAGTTTCTCCACCAGGCCGTTTCTCTGCCAGGGGTGCGCTAGAAGGCGCTCATTTTCTACCGGTATGAATTCACCTCTCACCTCTAAAAAAACGATTACGGAGCCGAAAATTCGCCACGTATTTTGGACTAGGTAGCATGAAAAACCTCATATTATTTTTATGGATTCCTTTTCTCCTCGAAATATTCGGTACCATCCATAGGAAATAAAAAAATAAATGGAACCAATTTATGCAATTTATGCCTTAAAAACGGGTCTGGTATTATCACATGCCTTTCTTATATAATCCAACCATTGTTATACCAATTACCCATCGAAAACTCAATCAGGTACATTTTATCAAATTGAACCTACCTAAATAAAAATAATCCAATCCTATTTTTATAAAATAATCCGTTGTATATATGTCCAATATTTCATTTTTATACATGTATCCGTAGGATACTTATACTCCATTTCACTACCGGAGGTTGGCAAATTTTTATAATTGGGGAAAATTCTAGATAATGGAGGGCCTGAGGTATTTTGGTAAATTTATCTAGAACATAGATTGTGTACAAATAATTAGGCCTTTAATCCACCCTCCCACCATACTGGTGTACTGGATTATGAGCATAAAATTTAAGGATTTTCACATTTTTCGGCTCCATTTTTACTATTTTTCGGCTCCATTTTTCACCTGTTTTTCAATCCATTTAATATATAAACTTAAAAAATGGACACACCTTATTCATTCAGTATCTATATAGATAAACAATCTAGACAGTACCTATCCATATTACGGATTAATACTACCCAACATACCACCGTAGTGGATACTGGATAAAATATAGGGTAAATGGTAACCAATCAATATCTCTATATATGCATAGTAAAACATCGAAATACCTCCCATTTTCTATTTTCCACATATTTATAAGTACAATCCAACATACCACCGTAGTGGATAGTTGGTAGGTACTGCTATAAAGATACGTTCTATATATGCATAGCAAAACATCGAGGTCTACTCCGTATTTGAGTTTCCTGATTACAATCCAGCATACCACCGTATTGGTATAGTGGAGGACAAAATAATAGGTGTAAATCTCGGTTTCACTATATAAACGATTATACATAGATAAATCTAGGTTACCACACTTAGGTCCCATTTTTTTATACCAATTACTGGGTTTCCCAGTACATGGTGAGTTGGAGGTATAGGTATCCATGCATTGGATTGGAATACGGGATAGGTTATGGCTTGTATGGTTTTGGCTATCCATTTATTAAATATGGTGTCCATTTATTAACTACCGTAGATTAAATATGGTATTGGGTGTATGAGATCCAGATGAGTCATGGGATAGGTGATGGCAAGGGTTTAGGTAAGGTTACCAGGGGCTGGTACCAATTTATGGGACCTACCTTAGGGAGGC
>MWCJ01000155.1 GCA_002069975.1 Bacteroidetes bacterium ADurb.Bin217
GCCACTACGTTCCGTATCAGGCGCAATGGTAAAAACAGAATAATGATCTGATAAAACCCCCTTCAATACCTGTAAACCCTGCGCATCAATACCATCATCATTGGTAATTAAAATATTCATACGTTACTCGTGATAGTTACTGTACTATAGACATTTTTTGTAAAAAATAAATAGGTGCTATAATAGTATTATAGACTACTCTTGTAATGTTGCTTATATGCCAATCTACGAATTTAAATGTAACAATTGTAACCATATTTACAGCGAACTCAGGAAAATGGGCGATAGTACCCCTCCACCATGTCCTCAGTGCCAGTCACATAATACTGAAAAAATTATATCACTGGTAAGTGCCTCTGCCCATAAACAATCTTGTTCAACATGCCCAGCAAAAAACTGTTCACATTGTACATAACATTACTCCTTCCCATGCAAGCACTCTATTACCAGATACTATCGCCAGGGGCTACCGAATTGTATCAACTCTTTTCAAATACTTAATATTGATGATTGTCAGTACACAGGCTCCGGCGCATACAACAAAAGTTATAATAGGTATTAATAAAAATATCTTCCCGGTAAAGCTGAAACAACAAAAGAATAATGCAAAAAACTCTTTTTTTGTAATGTACTTCATGGAAAGGGCAAATTTTACAAAAATATCATCATGAGGTAATTTCTGTAAAAATTCTTTATCATACGCTACCAGAGAACCTGATTCACTATATTTCCGTAGATACCATACCATCATGCCAATAAACCAGAATAAACCAAAAAAACAAAGACTTACAACAAGGCAGGCAACTCCTATAGAGGTATTCTTAAAATATAACCATGACACAGCAATCAGAAACAAAAGGAGCGTTCCGTTATCACCAATAGTGTCAAGCCAGCCACCAATCTTTGATACCGTAAAAGTAAACTTTGCAACCTCACCATCAACACCATCAAAAATGGATGCCAGTTGAAATAATAATCCTCCTATTACAATACTCCAGTAGGTAGCCTGAGTTATGAAAAAAGCGCTTACAATACCAACCATCATATTGATGACTGTCAATATATTGGGATGAATTCTTGTTTTGGATAATTGCAGGCTAATGGGAATAGAGATACGTTTATTAATATTTTTTGCTATATATCCACCAGTATGCTCAGTAATATACTTTACAATCAATGATTCTGCTTTTTTTACATCGTTGATTGAGTTAATTAAAAATTGATCCTCCTGCAATAGAGGTTTATATATCTTGTTGCTTTCTTTAAAATATTTTTTAAAATTATCAAAATAATGAGGTTGAATAAACACATTTGATGGTAACACCAGATAGCCTTTTTCTGGTTTTTTATTGTTTGGGCACTCTTCCACAATAATATTTTTTTTTGTTATATAGGGTACTATTATTTTGTTAAAAAATGCCTTTTCGTCACTATCAAGATGAAGAACTATATGCTGTATCCCCACTTTATGGAGCGTATATATCAACCGTTCAAGAATGTATAGCCCACATATCTTCATTGTATAATCATAATGTTTATCACTATATATATAAGCACCTCGTATCATAAGAACCATCCTTGTAGTATTACATGTATCAAAACTATACAAAACCATGGAGCTTGTGCCATCTGTTCATTGCAACAAAATACTATCTAATAGTATACTCACTATGAATCAAATAAAAAATTTAAATATTTACAATGTGTCATTAATAATGTACAAATCTCTATATTTCGTCAACCTGTTTTTTAAATAGTACCCATAACATTTTTGCTTGACTTCAACATTAAATCTATTGTACCATTACAAACTATAGAAATTAAAAGTACAAAAGTCTTATATAGGAGATGGCAATATGAAATATTCCAATTTTATTTTATTAACTATGTTTCTGTGCTTATGTTTAGCTATATTCACATCACCCCATGCACAGGAAAACACTACAAAACAGTTTAATCCATTATATGATACCGAAGCTGTAATCCAGCGTTTAAGTTATGATAATTTTAAAAATATAAAATTATTAAGAACGGCTATTTACAACTTT
>MWCJ01000156.1 GCA_002069975.1 Bacteroidetes bacterium ADurb.Bin217
AAACCCAGCTAACTTATAACCCATAGTTGAACCACCGCCACAAGCAAAACAACTAAATACTTTGCCTTTATCTTTTGTAAAGTTTGCATCTTTTAAATTCCAACGATACGGGAACAAATGCACTGCTGGTAACACGTGTTTGGAGCAATGCGGTGATTCGTCTTTAATTTTAATATCTTGCATCTTTGTTATTATTAGTTATTAATCGAAAATTGGTGCATTTTTAGCCCGCACTGCACCAAGCACGGTAACGTTAGGCGTAATGTTATAACAGCGTTTCCGAAAGACGTTTGACTGAAATATCATAATACGATTTTTCTTTTTCTATGCCTATAAATTGACGATTTAACCTTATTTGAATTATTTAATTGTTCGTGTCTTAATCCCATAGTGTAAGACTTGTAATTAATGTGTTGTGGTTTTTCATTGAACATATTGTAATCAACATCTTCACTTTGCCAATTCAAAATGTTGCCTTTTGGTTGTTTAGTATTTAAGTCTAAAATAATATCAGACAAATTGAAAAAATATTGACAAGCAAATGAAGCTATACCGCCTATTTCATCGCCAACCCAACCATCAAAATCAATTTGTTGTTTATTGCAAAATTTTTGCACCCATTCATTACAGACAAATTCATATTGTCTATTAAGTTCTTGTAATTTGACCGTTTTTGCCATATTTATATTTTGACCCCTAAAAAAGCACAGCATATAACAGGGGTTTTGCAATATGGTGGCGATAGTGCATAATTCAAGCCTTGTACTATCAATCAGCTTTGGTGGTTAATTCAAACTTTGTGTTTACAATGCCACCACATCGCCAAGCCCGAACACGTTAGCAGTAATACTACATTCCATCTCCGAATGAAGTTATTAGGTTAAAATCTTTTTCTTTTCTTTTTTCCTCCACCCTCTTTAAAGAAATATTAAAATAATCCATTACGAACCTGCAAACAATGACGGTTGTGCCTTGATATTATCAGCTCGTTTGTTTCCATAATTAACGTGTTTTTCATTTATTTCAAATCCTATAAAATTTCTATTTTCTTTTATTGCCATTGCACACTCCGTACCACTTCCAGCAAAAGGAACTAAGATAAGGTCGTTTGGTCTGCTACTTATTAGTATTATTTCCCTTGTTAGTTTTTCGGGTTTTGGCGTGTCGTGTTCGTGGCTTCCTGTTTCATAGTTTGGTATTCTAATCACATCACCATAATAACGTTCATTGTTAAATGGTCGCATCATATTTTCATATTCCTTTTTTAGCTGTTCATATTCCTTTTTTAGCTGTTCATATTCCTTTTTTAGCTGTTCATATGATTTTTGAAACCTTCCACTTTTTTGCAATTTTTTATAGTTTTCTTCATCAGGAAAATCCCACCTTGTTCTTGTTCTACTAAGCATATTATAAGCCCTACCACCGCCACCTTCAAAAGTTGTTCCTAATAAATCCCTGTTTATTTCTTTCCAAGTCATTTTTAATGCCTCTGTTTCAGAATATAAATATTCTTTTATTTCAGCAAAACAATTATCATTTTGATAAACCAATGATAAAGGTGTATCCCATCCCATTTCGTTGCTATAAACTAATATTCTTTCAGTAAGTGGTGCAAAGGTTCGCAAATCAGTATTAAATCTTATTTGTTGCTTATGGTCGTTTGTATTTTCCCATACCAAACTATTCAGTAGGTTAAAATGCTTATCAAAAATGATTTGAGCATAGGCAATATTTTTAGCATCTCCATACCAATAAAGCGTTCCATTATCTGCTAAAACTCTTTTACATTCTATTGCCCAGCGTTCCACATCTTGCAGGTAATCGTCAAAAGTTTTCCAAACAAAGTCAAAATCTCCTTTTACTTTGTAATATGGTGGGTCTGCAATAATCAACTGAACCGATTTATCAGCAAGATTATTATTCATCCAATCACTATGATATATTTTGTTTACTTCCATTTTTAAAATCTCGTGTTAAATACCGTACTGCCCATAACAAGGGTTTTGCAAAAGCAGGGCATTA
>MWCJ01000157.1 GCA_002069975.1 Bacteroidetes bacterium ADurb.Bin217
AGAATTAATTTTTAATTCCGTAAGGTGTAGTTTGTGAATTCACCCCTACAGTCCCCTCGAGGGGACACTGCGAATAGGGAATAGTGCTATTCTATACATTCTTCTAGATTATCTACTAAGCTTCGGGAATTAGTCCTCCCTCCAGGGAGGTGGCTGCGTAGCAGACGGAGGGTGAATTGTACGGCTCACCACTTGTCGAACCACGGTTGGTGAGCTGAGTCGAATCATTGATTTTTTTACCACAGAGGTGGTGTAGGGGCAATCCCTTGTGGTGCGTCAACAAGTTACTAAATATACCTCTAAACCCATAACCCCATTAATCTGTAACAATTTCGACTATAATCGAATGAAAGTGTAAAAACAATAAAATATTCGATTATGATTAAAAATTATATATATTTGTGTTAAAATTTCAGCTATGATAGAACGGAAGCGATATATTTCGAAAATAGAACCATTTATACAGAAGCCTATTGTTAAGGTAATTACCGGCATACGTCGTTGTGGTAAAAGTACACTATTAGAGCAAATAATACAGGTACTTATTACCACCAAAGCTGTGAGGGAGAATCATATTATCTTTATAAATAAAGAATTATTAGAATTTGATACTATTAGAGATTATAAAGATTTGCATGCATATGTTTCGGGTATCTGTAAACAACCTGATACTATGTATTATCTCTTTATAGATGAAATTCAAGAAATAGAAGCATGGGAAAAAGCGATAACTTCGTTTTTGGCAGAAAAAAAATACGATATATATATTACCGGTTCTAATGCTCGGTTGCTGTCATCGGAATTGGCTACATTACTTTCGGGTCGATATATAGAATGTGCAATGCAGACATTAACATTTTTGGAATATACAACTATTGCTAACTTGCAACAGCAAGACATGTCTGTGTTTAATAGTTATATGATATATGGAGGATTTCCCGGAATACATCATGTAGTCTTGGAACAGAGTGTAGTTCGACAATATTTACAAGCAATATATAGCACCGTATTACTCAAAGATGTAGTACTTAAAAATTCAATTCGCGATGTAGCAATGCTGGATGTAATTGCGAAATATGTAATAGATAATTGTGGAAATATAACTACTGCCAAAAGCATAAGTCTCTATATGAAATCGCAAAAACGGTCAATTTCTATTGACACCGTATTACAGTATCTCTACTTTTGTTGTGATGCCCATATTTTTGAAAAAGTGCAACGATATGATATAAAAGGAAAACGTGTATTGGAAACACACGAAAAGTATTATATGGGCGACGTTGGGTTTAAATTAGCCACCGTAGGATATAGGCCACAAGATATTTCGGGACAATTAGAAAATATAGTGTATTTGGAATTGCGAGCACGTGGATTTAGGGTACATGTTGGAAAAGTTGATGATAAAGAAATTGATTTTGTAGCAGAAAAAGATACAGAAAAACTCTATATACAAGTTTGTACATCTCTGGCAAACGAGCAAGTTGTGGAAAGAGAATATGCTTCGCTTGAGGCGGTAAAAGATTATTACCCTAAACTTGTATTGTCTTTAGATAGAGGATTTGAAACTTCTCGTAATGGTATACGTTGGATGAATATTCAAGATTTTTTATTGGAAGAAAAGGAAAGTAATTATTAATTGTTAATGGTTAATTTTTTTGCCACAGAAGTGGTGGTAGGGGCAATCCCATGTGGTTGCTCGTATATATTCATTCTCGGTTTTCCACTAAGCTTCGGGAATTAGTCCTCCCTCCAGGGAGGTGGCTGCGTAGCAGACGGAGGGTGAATTTTACGGTGCTATTTTTATGCAAAGAATTAATTTTTAATTCCGTAAGGTGTAGTTTGTGAATTCACCCCTACAGTCCCCTCGAGGGGACACTGCGAATGAGGAATAGTGCTATTCTATACATTCATTTCCGGTTATCCACTAAGCTTCGAGAATTAGTCCTCCCTCCAGGGAGGTGGCTGCGTAGCAGACGGAGGGTGAATTGTACGGCTCACCACTTGTCGAAC
>MWCJ01000158.1 GCA_002069975.1 Bacteroidetes bacterium ADurb.Bin217
GCTGTTGCATGGCAAAATGTTGGGTACAATCAACCTCCGCACCCCGGTTTTTATTTGGGGGCAAATATGCCGGCAGCTCCTACGCCAAACATTGTGTATGTTGGAAGTAATACTCCAACTCTCGATTGTAATGGAACTCTTAACGGATCGGCATTTATAGATAGTTGTGGAACTTGCGTTGGCGGCACTACAGGTAAAACTGCTTGTGTTAAAGATTGTAATAATGTATGGGGCGGCACTGCCTATACCGACAATTGTGATGTGTGTGTAGGTGGAACAACAGGGAAAACTGCGTGCAGTGCTATTGAAGCTGAAACTACGTGTAATTTTGTGGGTACAATTGATAGCAATAATGCAGGTTTTACAGGGACTGGTTTTGTAAATGTTACCAATCAAATAGGTTCATATGTAAGCATTTCATTTAAGGCTGCTACTGCAAAATCGGAAACTATATATATTCGCTATGCTAATGGTTCTACAGCAACTCGTAATTGCGAAATTTCCTTGAATTCCAACATTGTAGTTGCAAATCAAAGTTTTACTCCTACTGCTAATTGGACTACGTGGACGGTTGTTCCTATTGTTATACAAGTAAAACAAGGTGTAAATACTTTAACCATAACTTCGCTTTCTGCTGAAGGAGGACCTAATATTGATGCTATTGGTGTTAGTGCAAATCTAACAACAGTTCAATGTGCTACACAAACAATTTCGCTTACACAAGGTTGGAATTTATTGTCGTTTTCTGTAGTGCCTACAGATTCTTCTGTAGCAACACTTTTTGCAAGTAACGATGTGCAAGAAATAAAAACAGCTACCGCATTTTGGTACAAAGGACAACCTGCGGCGTTTAATTCTTTGACTACACTTTCGGCCGGACAAGGATATTTGGTGAACATGAATACGGCGGGAACACTAACGATTTCGGGCATACCCTGTACAGGCATATTGCAATACGCCCCTACCGGTTGGCAATTAATAGGATATCCGTGTACGGGCATATTGCCTCTTGCACCTACACCAATATCCAATTATTTTAATACTACAAATTGCCGGATAATAAAAAATTTCGATGGTTACTGGCAGCCTGGAGGTGTAAACAATTCTATTACGAATTTTGAACCGGGCAAAGCATATTTTGTTATGTTTTAAATAGTATATTTGTTTGAAAATGAATTTTAATGACTCCCGATTTCGAACAACATATATTTTCTATTCAGGACGAAGCATCGTTTAATACACATGCCATAGAATTGTTTCGCTATCAAGCTCACCATTGTACAATATATCGTTCGTATGTTACTTCGTTACAACGAAATATTGATTCTATAACACACTATTCTCAAATACCCTGTTTACCTATTTCATTTTTCAAATCGCACACAATAGTGTCATCAACAGTACCGGCACAAACGGTATTTGAAAGTTCAAAAACTACCGGCGATGTATCGAGCAAGCACCATGTAGTGTCGCTCGATGTATATGAGCGAAGTTTTTTGAATATGTTTATCCGCATGTATGGAAATCCTCAAGATTATGTGTTTTTAGCATTATTACCTTCGTATCTCGAACGATCAAATTCATCGTTGGTGTATATGGTACAGGCACTTATCAATGCATCTCAACAACCCGAAAGTGGGTTTTATCTTACTAATTATGATGATGTATATACAGCGATACATTCGCTCACTCACAAAAAAATATTTGTAATAGGAGTAACATTTGCATTGCTTGATTTTGCCGAACGTTACACATGTAACCATCCTTCTATCATAGTAATGGAAACAGGAGGCATGAAAGGTAGAAAGCAAGAAATGGTTCGTACGCAGGTACATAGTTTATTGCAAAAGGCATTTGGTGTATCACACATTCACTCCGAATATGGTATGACCGAATTGCTCAGTCAGGCATATTCTAAAGGCGATGGAGAATTTACTCCTGCACCATGGATGAAAGTGATGGTGCGCGATATGTAC
>MWCJ01000159.1 GCA_002069975.1 Bacteroidetes bacterium ADurb.Bin217
TGTAATATTTACCACAAAGAGCGCAAAGTTACACAGAGATTTTCTTTGTGGCTCTCTGTGTTCTTTGTGGTGAAATTAACACATTTGCTTACAATGTTTTTACTAACCACAGAGAACACAAAGTTACACTGAGATTTTCTTTGTGTTTTTTTATCATGTTTTGTTTGGGTGGTTCACAACTAACTTTGTTTATTGTATATACTGCCAGCACATTTTATATTTCATAATTGGATAGTTCAGTATATTGGTATTATATGAGGAACTATACTAATTTCCACATTTTCATATAATTAATTAACACAGAAGTTTTTTAATCTGTGTATATCAGTGTCCATCTGTGGTAAAAACCTTCATATGCAAAATCACAAAACTTTTGAGAATACTCTAAAGTCTTACAACTCACGAGTTAAAAAATCTACTATATGCATATGTTGAATACCGTTACGTGTGTTTCCTGCAAACGAATCCATAGAAACAACCATTTTAGGATAGTTATTTGCGATTTTTTCTAAATTACCAAATTCACGTTCAATAGTTGATTGGTCGTGTAACAGATAACAAACTTGTACATAAAGGTATTCTCCTTGTTTGCGAGCAACAAAATCAATTTCAAAATTCTGGTGATGACCAACAAAAACCTCATAATTACATTGCAAAAGATGATTGTATACTACATTTTCTAATATTTTTGAAATATCAGCTTGTTTGTACTCAAAAATAGCATGACGTAATCCAATGTCGGCAAAATAATATTTTTCTCCTATTTCAAATATTTTTTTTCCTACTACATCTATTCGTGGCACTTTATGTATTAAAAAAGCATTGCACAAATGCTGAGTATAGCTAAGTATTTGAGATGTTGCAATTGAAATATTCTGTGATTTTAAATAATCACTAATTTTTTTTGCCGAAAAAAGTTGCCCGGTATTATCTGCCAAAAACCGTACAAGATTTTCTAAAAAAGCCGTATTTCGAACTTCATTACGCAATAAAATATCACGATACATGATTGTGGAATATACACCTTTTAGATAGTTATAGACAATTTCGTGTGAAAGTTCGATATTTATCAGATATGGCATTCCTCCAAATTGCATATATTTTTGAAAATTTTCGTTTGAATGTTTAAGTGTATGAAATTGGCAAAATTCTACAAACGATAAACTATGAACCGGAATTTCTATGTGTCTTCCGCTCAACATGGTAGAAATTTCGCCCGAAAGCATATAAGCATTACTGCCGGTACAATACACATCAAAATTATTTAAAAGTAAAATACTTCGTAATGCTTTCTGAAAATCGGTAATTTCTTGAATCTCATCAATAAATACAAAATTGGTGTGTTCGGCATGAGCATGTTCTGTAATGTATGTGTATAAGTCCTGTGCTGTTTGTATAGTTTCAAATTGTATATCTTCTTTGTTAATATAAATAATGTGAGAGTGAGAGAACTGAGACTGAACATAATCCATAATTTGATGTAAAATATAACTTTTACCAACTCTTCGTTGCCCCACCAATACCTTAATGAGTTTGGTATTACAGTATGGAGCAACAGCATCAATATATTTTTGTCGTAGTATTATCTTTGAGTTCATTTTTGTAGTGTATATAATATATAAATGCAAATATATTAAAAGTTTAGTATATATGCTGCAAAATTATAAAATATTGTCTGAAAAAATTATTTACCACAAAGAGCGCAAAGTTACACAGAGATTTTCTTTGTGGCTCTCTGTGTACTTTGTGTTGAAAATCTTTGTGTTCTCTGTGCCCTTTGTGGTGAATGATATATATTTGCATTATAACCAAAACACAAAATATATGAAAGAATTAAATGCAATATCATTCGATATTATTGGCTGTGCCATTAAAGTTCACTCCTATTGCTTATTAACTTTAATGTCTTGCAATTAAAAGATGGAATAATACGAAGAGTTATGTAATATTTACCACA
>MWCJ01000160.1 GCA_002069975.1 Bacteroidetes bacterium ADurb.Bin217
TAAAAGCACAATATAGGCGTTTATGCATTTAATCTAAGTTAGTGGTTTGCGCTTCAAATCTTACACAAACCGTTAGGCACAATAAAAATTACTGCTCATTCGGTTTCATAAACCTACTACCATATACAGCCAATACTATTATTATTGCCAACTTCCAGTTATAGAAGTAACTTGCCATTATTACCGATGCGCTTATCATCAAGTAACCTAAATCATTTTTTGTTAGTTTCATATCCGTAATTTTTACAGATGCCTAACAATGTATATAGCAAATTGGGACATCGTTCCAAATCGCTACTTTAGTGCTTTTAATTAAGTTTGTTTTGGCTCGATAGGGCAGCACATTTAATCCCCACCTTGCCATATACTCGTCCGTTAGCGACAATAAAAAATTATTCCCGCTGTTGCTCTCTGTCATCTTCCTGAACTCTGTCGTCTGTTTGTTCGGGTTGCTGCTCATAAAGCGATTCAGCATAACCCCACCCACGCAAATATTCAAGTCCTGGGTCTCCTTTTGGCTCTTTACCTAAATAGTAATCGTCCATTCCTTTATCAAATTTGTTTGCCATAATTTTTAAAAGTTGCTAACAAGGTATATGTGGTCTAATAAAATCAGCAGCATCATATAATCCAAGTTTGTTTGCTGCAATTCTCAATTCTCGCAGTTGGCGTTGTAAATCATATTGAACCTGTCCTTGTTGTGGTATTTCTTTAATTACATCAAGCACTGTTGCTAATACACGGTCATCATCAATATTCGCCGTACCTTGTGGATTATTTTCTGATTCTGTTGTCATTTCTGTTCCTCCTTTGTTTTAAAAATATATTGCACGGTTTTTCCGTACATATATCCTGTTATAAGCAAGTGCTACATTTCGTTTCCAAATAAAGTTTGTGCTTGTAAATCTTTTTCTTTTCTTTTTTCTTCCAACGCTATTTTAATACGTTCTTCAATAATGTTGCAGTATTCAGAAGATATTTCACTTCCTATCCAATTTCTATTATTTAGGATACTCATTTTTGCAGTTGTTCCGCTTCCCATAAAAGGGTCATAAACCAAATCACCTTCGTTACTCCATGTATTTATTTGGTCGTTTGCCAACTCTTCTGGAAATGGTGCTGGATGTGTTTGCGTCCCTTGTTTTTTTCCTACGCAATACTCAAATATATTATCTTTATACTTTGTATTGTTCGTAGTCATTGTTTCGTCTCTATCTCTTTTTGATGCTTCCGAAATTGCTTTTGGTCTTTTTATGTTGTACACTGTTCCAGCCGTTTTGCATGGTATCTTTATTGGATTAAACGTGTTCGGCTTTCCTTTGCTAAATACAAACATATACTCAAAAGCCTGTTCATATCTATTGTGAGTTAAAGGTATTGGGTTTAGTTTTCGATATATCATTGTATCGTGCAAATTAAACCCAATCGACATAAAATATAAAGCCTGTTTAAATGATGTTCCACTTTCGCTCCCGTTATTTGTTGCGTCTCCGACAATCCAAACTACAACACCGCCTTTTTTAGTCACCCTGTAAAGTTCATTTGCTATTTCTTCAAATGGGAATGAGTAGCCTTTGTATTCTCGTAAATTATCGTAAGGCGGTGAAGTTACCGTTAAGTCAATAAAGTTATCCGGCATTCGAGCCATTGTTTCGAGGTTGCTCTCGTTGTAGTTTTTGTTTATCTCTATCATTTTGAAAAGATTAAGAAACGTACTGCCAGTAACACTCACCTATGAAATAAAGCTGTTATTTGCTCAATTCGAGGTTTATTTACCCGCATGTACATTTGTGTTATTATTAAAGTGTTTCGCCCGCATACCGCTTCATTTCATAGCTGCGATACGTTATATGTCATTTTTATTCCGCTCAATCTTGTTTCTTATCATATCTCCTCTAAGCAGAAATTCTGAATCATAATATTTAGATGGTTTAATGTGAGG
>MWCJ01000161.1 GCA_002069975.1 Bacteroidetes bacterium ADurb.Bin217
ACACGTAACATATACGAAATGGGTGGATTGATGAAAGTTATTCCATTTATTTCGGTGGTATATGTTATTGCAGGTTTAGCATCGTTAGGCTTACCCGGATTGAGTGGTTTTGTGGCAGAGATGACAATATTTGTTGGTTCGTTCCAACATGCCGATACATTCCATAGAGTATGTACAATATTGGCGGCATCGGCAATTGTAATTACCGCAGTATATATTTTGCGTGTAGTTGGAATATTATTGTTCGGGCCGGTTAAAAATCCCGAATTCAATCATTTACAAGACGCTACATGGTTCGAAAAAGTTTCGATGATTACATTAGTTGTTTCAATTGTAATCATTGGATTTGCACCACTTTGGTTATCAGAAATTATTCGCGATAGCTTAACCCCTATTGTAGAACGATTGGCATTGGCAGGAAATTAATACTATAAAACATTAAATACAATACGAGATATGAGTTTTGAATCACTTTTATTAATGCGTCATGAGTTACTACTGTTGCTTGCAATAGTATTACTGTTAATTGCAGAAATTGGCACCAATGATTCGCAAAAGTCGATAATATCACCACTTGCAATTATATTATTTGCTCTTCACACTATAGTAGGATTTCTCCCCTTGCAAGAAGGTAGTTTGTTTGGCGGTATGTTCAATACAACAAACATAGTTGCCACTATGAAAAACATTTTGAACCTCGGTGTTCTTATTATTTTACTGCAATCGTGGAAATGGTTGAATGCTCCCGAAAACAAAGTAAAAGTGAGCGAATTTTATATCGTATTGTTTTCTACCCTGCTTGGAATGTTTTATATGATATCTGCCGGGGATTTTCTAATGTTTTACATAGGGTTAGAAATAGCTACGATACCTTTGGCTGCATTGGCTGCATTCAATCGTCAGGAGAATAAATCGGCTGAGGCAGGTATTAAATTATTATTATCGTCGGCATTGTCGTCGGGGATTTTACTTTATGGAATTTCAATGATATACGGAACTACAGGTTCTATTTATTTTGCCGAAATATCACAATCTATTACCGGATTTGAACCATTGCAAGTTATGGCAATGATATTTTTCTTTTCGGGTATGGCATTTAAAATTTCGTTGGTTCCTTTCCATTTATGGACGGCAGATGTATACGAAGGGGCTCCTGTTGCCATAACCTCATATTTATCTGTAATATCAAAAGGTGCCGCAGCATTTATATTTATGGTAATATTATTTACCGTATTCAAAATATTTACCCCCGTTTGGCAAGATATGATGACAGCAATAGCAATATTAACTATGACCATAGGTAACTTGTTTGCATTGCGTCAAAACAATTTGAAACGATATTTGGCATTTTCATCAATTGCTCAAGCCGGATTTATTTTGCTTGGAATAATTTCAGGAACAGCTACCGGTATGGCTACGGTGGTGTATTTCATTTTGGTGTATATTTTCTCAAATTTATCGGCATTTGGTGTTGTGTCTATAATTTCGGCATATACAGGCAAAGACAGTATTTCTGATTTGAACGGCATGTACAAAACCAATCCAAAATTAAGTTTAGCGTTAACGCTTGCATTGTTTTCGCTTGCAGGTATTCCGCCTGTTGCAGGTTTTTTCGGTAAATTCTTCTTGTTTACCGCAGCTGCCGAAAAAGATTTTTATATCCTTGTGTTGATAGCTTTGCTTAATACTATTGTATCATTATATTACTATTTAATGCCGGTAAAAGCAATGTTCATCAACAAAAGCGAATTACCTATTGCGTACTTCAAAACAGACAAAATTTCGCAATTGGGCTTAGCTATTAGTATTATAGGAATGGTTGTAATAGGATTTGCAAGTCCTGTATATGAAACGATTCTCAGTTTTTGTTTTGGAATTTAAATTTGTACAATTATGGCACTTACTAACGGAAAACATATCGTAAAAGAACTTGA
>MWCJ01000162.1 GCA_002069975.1 Bacteroidetes bacterium ADurb.Bin217
CGTGGTTTTTTATGCCCCAATTGGGTGCTATACGATATTCGGTAGGCGTTTGCGATACAAAACGTTCAAGGCAAATATGCGAAGGTATATGTTCCATAAAATCGATACACAAATCAATATATTCCTGTAAACTGTACAACGGAATAAACGATGGATTATCTGTGTATTGTTTGGCTAAAGGTGTATTTTTTATAATTTGAAGTTGATGCAATTTGATGATAGCCAGCGGAAGTGTGGCTAATTGTTTGGCATGATTTAATATCGTTTCTCTGTTTTCAGATGGCAATCCCAAAATAATATGTGTTGCCACAGGAATGCCTTTGGCGTGTGTTCGCATGATGGCATCAACACTTTCTTCGTACGTATGTCCTCGATTTATCAGTTCAAGCGTGTTGTTATTGGTACTTTCTACACCATATTCAACTAGTACAAAAGTATTTTTTTGTATTTCATGCAGGTAATCAAGCAATTCGTCCGACATACAGTCGGGTCGTGTGCCAATTACAATACCCGAAATAGCTCGATGGTGTATGGCTTCGCTGTATTTTTGTTTGATAACTTCCATACTTCCGTACGAATTTGTATACGATTGAAAGTAGGCAAGATATTTTTGATGTGCATGCTTTTTGCCAAAAAAAGAAATACCTTCCTCTATTTGTTGTGAAATGGATGTGTGAGAGCTACAATATGTTGGGCTAAACGATTCATTGTTGCAAAACGTACAACCTCCATATCCTTTGCTTCCATCTCTATTGGGGCATGTAAATCCCGCATGAATAGATATTTTCTGGATTCGTTCTGGAAAAAACGCAAGCATATACTGTGAATAATCAAGATATCGTTTTGTTGGCGAAAAATGGGTAGGAATATTCATGCTTTATTATTTTTATAGTGCTGCATAGTTGGCTTAATACAATATCCTTGCATGCAAAAAAGCTACGTGCAAAGGTACGATACAAAATTGAAGTATCGAAATAGAACGAATAAAAATCAATACGTAATATTTTTTGAAGTATCACTATTAAGTTGTATTTTTGCTGTTCTTAATTAAAAGTAAGATAGGATGTATAGTGAAGATGATTTAATTTGGCTTGCAGAAAATGGTATTACGCCCGAATCGTTAGAAAAACAGTTACAAATCTTTACCAAGGGAGTTGAACCGCCAGCTATTAAACGTATAGCAACATGCAACGATGGTATTCGTGTTGTAAATGATGCTGAGGTAGAAATGTATCAAACAGCATGGAATGATTATATTGAAAATAACCCAGATAAAACCACTCATTTTATACCAGCATCAGGCACAGCTAATCGTCTTTTTAGAGCATTGTACCGTTTTTATTATTCAGAACATACAGAACCTCAAACAAATATTGAAAAGAATTTTTTTAAACATTTGCAAAGTTTTGCCTTTTTCAATGAGCTAAATGTGATTTGCATTCAAAAAGAAAAAAAAGATATACACGAGTTAATTGAACAAAAGCAGTATAAGCTCATTCTCGAATATATGTTTTTTGAAAAAGGGGCGAACTATAGTCAACTCCCCAATGCATTGTTTAAGTTTCATACGGACAAATCAATGCGATACGCTGCTTTTCAAAAATATTTACCGAAAAAAATTGCCAAATACGCATCATTCGAACACACACGCACACCTATTCAAGAAAATTTATTGGAGTGTGCTATGGTGTCTGGTGTAAAAAAGGGGAACGTTAGAGTATGTTTTACCGTAAATAAGGAACACCTCAATCAAATAGCCGAATATATTGAAGAATATAAAAAACCTATTGAAAAAAAATTATCAGTTAGTTTAGATGTACATTTATCTGTTCAGCATCCGTCTACTCAAACAGTTATTGTTAAAGATGATAATTCTTTTTTTCGCGATAAAGATAACAAAATAACCTTTACCTAT
>MWCJ01000163.1 GCA_002069975.1 Bacteroidetes bacterium ADurb.Bin217
CAATGTAGGTATGGGTAAAGATCATACATTATTTGCTCTTGCCGATGGTGTAGTTGCATTTAAGAAAAAAGCAAACAATAAATCCTATGTTTCTGTAGTACCTGCAGAGGCATAATTATCAGTATTTATTTATAATATTTACTCCTGATTATATATCCTCATGCGGATACTATATTCAGGAGTTTTTTTGTTTATATCATTGTAGTTTACTTAAAATTGTATTCATATGTTAACCCTTCAGATAATTAGAGAACAAACCGATATGGTACTTGAGCGCTTGGCTGTTAAATATTGTAATGCCAACGAAACAATCGCTTCAATTCTATCACTCGACGATTCTCGTAAATCTATTCAGCAGGATTTAAATGCAAAACAAGCAGAAATTAATGCACTTTCAAAAGAAATTGGGCAATTGTTTCAAGCAAAAAAAGTAGACGAGGCTAACAAAGCAAAAGAACAAACTGCTGACATCAAAGAAGCAATAAAAGTGCTTGAGCAACAAATGGAAGCGGTAAGCAAAGAGTTACAAGATGCAATAATTACACTTCCTAATTTGCCTCACATAAGTGTACCACAGGGAAAATCTGCCGAAGATAATGTGGTAGTAAAAACAGGTGGCAGCATACCCGACACCAACGGTTTAGTGCCTCACTGGGAACTTACCGAGCGATACAATTTAATAGATTTTGAATTAGGCAATAAACTTACCGGTGCCGGATTTCCGGTGTATATAGGTAAAGGTGCTCGGTTACAACGGGCATTAATCTCATTTTTTCTCGACCGTGCCATACAAGCAGGCTATGTAGAATATATGCCTCCTATCGTAGTAAATGAAGATTCGGGATTTGGCACAGGACAGTTACCCGACAAAGAGGGGCAAATGTATTATGTAAACGAAGATAATTTGTATTTGATACCAACAGCCGAAGTTCCGGTAACCAACATATTTAGAGATACTATAGTAAAATCGAGTGATTTCCCAATAAAATGTACTGCCTATACCCCATGTTTTCGTCGCGAAGCTGGTTCGTACGGTAAAGATGTACGTGGACTTAACCGCTTGCATCAGTTCGACAAAGTAGAGATAGTTCGCATAGAACACCCAAATAACTCGTATGCTGCATTAGAAGAAATGGTAGCACACGTAGAATCGCTTGTAATCGATTTAGAATTGCCATACCGCATTCTAAAACTGTGCGGTGGCGATATGAGCTTTACCTCTGCCCTTACATTCGATTTCGAGGTATATTCTGCCGGACAACAACGCTGGCTCGAAGTGAGCTCGGTGTCAAATTTTGAGTCGTTCCAAGCCAACCGATTGAAACTCCGCTATAAAGATGCTGAAAGTGGCAAAACTGTATTGGCACATACACTCAACGGAAGTGCGTTGGCATTGCCCCGCATAGTAGCAGCATTGCTCGAAAACAATCAAACTCCTACCGGTATACAAATACCTAAAGTATTGGTTCCGTATATGGGGTGTGATGTGATATAGGGGGGGGATTTATAAGATAATGTATAATTGCTAGCACTTTAAAATAAGAGGGATAATCGTGTTCTAAGATTTTATACTTTTTTTACATTTCTTGCATATATACAATGATTATAATCATCGAAAATGCAACACTTTTGCGAAAAATATTTTGAAAACTAAAATATTGCCATATATTTGTCTGAGTTTAATAATAAAAACCTAATAGCTTATGAAAAAATTTGTACAAATTATTGGATTAGCAATGCTCAGTGTTTCTTTTACACAAGTAATTGCACAAGAAACAGAAGCACCAGAATCTGTTAAAAATTCTTGCGAAACTAAATTAGATGTAGGATTAGATATATACAGCAGTTATATTTGGCGTGGTTTAAAATTTGGCAATGG
>MWCJ01000164.1 GCA_002069975.1 Bacteroidetes bacterium ADurb.Bin217
TGTATATAAATACAAGTATTCTGTTTCGATGAGTGGAAATAAAATATATAGATTTTGGACAGAACGTGCACTTCATCGGCATGGAATTCAAGTATGCGAAGCTACCGAAGGTACTACTCACATAGAAATAACACAAAAAAAATGGATTGTTCACAGTTCTTCGGAAACTACCATATGTAATTCAATATTTGAATTATTAATAGCAATAAACTCAATTAATTACAAATCTTTATGACACTTTTATTTCTCTATTTATTATTAGCTTTGAGTATTTCATTCATGTGTTCGATTATGGAAGCTGTGTTACTTTCTACTCCGCAATCGTACATTATGACTAAAAAAGAAAGTAGATGGAGTAAAAAATTCTTACTTTTTAAGAAAAATATTGATAAACCATTATCGGCAATACTTACATTGAATACAGTAGCTCACACCGTAGGAGCTGCGGGAGTTGGGGCTCAAGCAACTATTGTATTTGGCGAAGCGTATTTTGGACTTGTTTCGGCAGTGTTAACAATCCTAATTCTAGTATTAACCGAAATAATTCCTAAAACAATTGGTGCGAATTATTGGAAAAAATTGCTGACTATAGCTGCTATCATAATTCAAATAATGATATTCATAACCTATCCTTTGGTTATACTTTCGGCACTCATTACGAGAATGTTTACCGGAAATGCTCACGGATTGGCAACTAGTCGCGAAGAAATATCGGCAATGGCAAGCATTGGCGCAGACCAAGGAATATTCTCACAAAAAGAACATATCATTATTCAAAATATTATAAAATTAAAAAACGTAAAAGTATCTGCTATTATGACACCTCGAGTGGTACTTGCTATAGCCGATGAAAATCTTCCAATCTCTATATTTTTACAAAGTAAACATTATCTTAAATTTTCTCGAATTCCGGTTTACTCCGAAAACGAAGATCAAATTACAGGATACGTATTCCGCCAAACTGTTTTCGAAAAACTTGCTGAAGACCAACATGATATGAAACTTAAAGACATCCGTCGCGATATTGTAATTGTGCATAATTCCAAAACTCTTTTCACCGTATGGGAAAATTTATTGGAACGGCGCGAGCATATAGCTTTGGTGGTCGATGAATATGGTGGAGTAGATGGCATAGTAACTATGGAAGATATTATTGAAAGTATGCTTGGGCTCGAAATAATCGACGAAAAAGATACCGTAGCCGATATGCAAAGTTATGCTCGTGAACGTTGGAAACTGCGAGAAGCAAAATATTCATATTTGAATGAAATAAAAGATGAATAACATATGGCTCGATTTATAAAATATTTGTTAGCATGTGTGGTTGTGTGTATTTGCGTATCAATACCTTTTCTTACACCAACCCCTAATGTAATTATAAATCAAGACCATATAGTAGATATCCCCAAACCATCGGCAAATCAAAAAGTTCGAAAAATTCGCTATATCTCGCGAAATACTTTTTATGCTCATATAGCAAAAACAGAATCTAAAGGTTCGTATGATGTAGCCAATCGTTCACAAATGTTAGGGAAATATCAAGCAGGTAAACATGCTCTTTTGGAATTTGGGTATTCTGCAAATAAACTGGAACAAATATATGCAACAATAGATACAACATATACAAAATCAGGCAGACCACGATATAGCTTCGACAGTTCATTATTTCCTCCTGCTGAACAAGAACGATTTATTCGTTGGTATATGCAACAAATGGAGACAAAACATTTACGTACCTATATACAAAAATATGCAGGTAAAAAAATCAAAAACATATACATAACCAAGCCGGGGATTTTATATGCTTCTATGATGGGCT
>MWCJ01000165.1 GCA_002069975.1 Bacteroidetes bacterium ADurb.Bin217
TTTGATTTTTCGTTTACAATCATATTGTAACCAAAAAATTTTGCGAGTTTTAATTTTAGTTTCATAAAAATTTATATTTTACAGTTAATAATTACTCTATTTATCCACCCTTTGAAAAATACTTCATTTTTCCATCCTGCAATTGAATGATAATACATAATACGCTCAACAATGTATTTATCAACAAACTTTCCTGCATTTGCTTTCCCCAATGTTATATTACTAATTATTCCGTCCTGTGGTGCGCCTACTGTTTTTTGAAGCAGTTTTGCAGCACGTGAACATCCTGCATTCACAGCCATATCAAAAACGTGTAACGCTAACAACTCATCCTTTATTAATTCAGCTTTTACAATATCGTAATAATCACGTTTGTAAATTGCCTTTGCCTGTTCGATTGTCAACGCTCTGATGTTTAGTTTCGGATATGCTTTTTGACTTATGCCGTATTTTGTCAAACCTCCTGAATCATTTACATTATCGGATAGTCCACCTTCGTTTAACAGAATTATTTGCATGAATTTATCAAACCTGTTCATCGTCTTTTTCTTTATTTCGTTTCTTGTACTTCGTTTTAATGTACTTTACAAAATTTACAGAGCCAAGTATCGTTGCTACACTCCCGAAAATCGCTGCAATACCTCCCAAATCCTGCGGTGCTGTACCGTCAAAAACAGTATCATAAAGCATTATGAAAATAACTGATATTATTATTAATGCAACCAAAATAAACGTACCAACTACCATTGCATTTGTTGTGGAGTAGTTGTTATCATCTTTTATCAGTTTGTCGAAATAAGTGTCTTTTGCATCTGATTTTTTCTTGTTAATCAGAAGTATTACAATTATCGCAAAAAGCAATACAAATAATACTATGTTCGTTATTTCCTGTGCTGTCATGCGGGTATTTTACCTCCTGCCATCAGTCCGATTAATACAGCTATAACAAGTTTAAGAATGTCAACTCCTACATTTATTACTTTCGGGTTACGCTTGAAGTAACTCAATTCCTCTGTTGCAATTTCAATTGGTGCAATACGTTTGTTAATTTCCGCTTTTTGTTCTGCACAAAACCGCTTTTGTTCTAAACCGTTTTTTTCAATCAACTCAATTATTTTATCCATTTTCTGCTCAACGGAATCTATCTTCTTTTCAAACTTCTTAAAGTTCCTGTCCTGTGATTGCGTTGATAAAATAATTGCGCTTTTTACAGCACTGTTTTTTGTTCCTTCAAGTATTTGCTTTACTTCGTTTTCTGCTTCGTGGCACATAGGTGTCGGGGTTATGGTGTTAATAATTCGGGTTCATAATCTTCCACCCACTCCCAGCCGTCAACGGGATAGGTGTATTCTTCGTGGTTCTCTGCCAAAAGTTCATAATCTCTTGCGCTCACAAAATTCGGTGCAAATAGCACCTCGCCTGTTTCTGTTGTTTTTATAAATCCTTTCATATTTTAACCTATTACTGTCCAATTTTTACTTGTTGCAATTGTTCTATCGCATGTTGCAGCACCTGTGCAGCCTGTAATCGTAATTGTTTGCGATGTTAGACTTGTTAAATCAAATAAATCACCAAAAAGTAAATTCAACTCTGCCGCTGTAAGTGGATTGTTTGCTACTGTAAAGCTCCATTTTGCCTGTGGAAGTCTGCATTTGATTAAAGATGTTGTTCCATTTGTAAAACTCGAAAAATTACCAACAGGTGTTACTGCACCTACATTTGTTGCCGAAAGGTCTATGGATTGCAGGGAAAAGCAACTACTGAACATAGCCTGCATATTCGTTACC
>MWCJ01000166.1 GCA_002069975.1 Bacteroidetes bacterium ADurb.Bin217
TTCATGTTTTTGTTTTTTAGAAAATACAAAATTAAGCAAGTTATCATTTATAATGCTACTTCCCCCTTCCTTTGCTTCGTTCCGCTGCGCTCCACTTCGCAAAGGAAGGGGGAAGTTTATCCATTAACAACGTGGTGAAACTTTACAGTATGTAATACATATATATCTTTCAAATTTCTGCCTAACCCATTATAATCCATACCGTATCCCACAACAAACGAATTGGGTATACTAAATCCAATAAACTGAATTGGAGCGTTGCCTTTATACGCATCGGGTTTGTATAATAAAGTTGCTATATATACTTTGTTTGCACCTTGTTGTATGCATGCATTGTATACATTGTCTATCGAATTGCCGGTATCAATAATATCTTCTAGTATGAGTACTGTTTTATTTTTTAAATTTTCTTGAATGCCAACTAATTCAGTAATAGTTTCCGATGTTTGCATTCCTTGATATGACGCTATTTTTATAAAACTAATTACAGGTAAGTTGTGCAAATGTTTACATAATTCTGCGGTAAACATATATGCTCCGTTGAGAACGGATAAACAAATAAGTTCTTCAAATTCTAATGCGTTGATTTGATGAGCAATTGCACGAATTTTCTCATTGATTTCCGATTCGAAAATTAATGGTTCAAATTCTTTGTCGTGTATTTTTAAAATTGTCTTGTTCATCTTTAGTCTACAAAAATACTTTTTTTACAACATACTGACCAAAAAATAATAGTGAAATAGAGCAATATAAAATATGTTTTTTTTACAATAAGTCCCCGTTTCCCCTAAAAAAAAAGGTCGAATACGGGTGTATCGACCTTTTATACTGAGAATTTGGAGATATGAATGTGTACAATGAGGTAAAAGAAGAATTTTTGTATTACCAAGTTAATTCACAGGGAGCGATAACTTTGACTAAATATGCGTAACCCCATTGTACAGTTAGAAGACTATTGAGTGCAGGATTTGAATTTGTATCATAAAACGAATCCATATTTTTTACTTGTTCAACATTTTGCCAAATACTTGCCAGTGCTGTTTCTATAGGAGTGCTTCCCGAAATAGGACAGCCAATTAAATTCCATCCTGCTTTGAGTTGAACAGTTTGTGTAGGAGCGGCAGTTATGGTAACTGTTATAATTGTTCTACTACTTTCGCATCCGTTTACTGTTTGCGATACATAATAATTTGTAGTGCCAACAGTGGTTGTAGAAGGTAAAGGAGCCGAAGAGCTTGCAGTTCCTCCTGTTGCTACGGTATACCACAACAGATTTGTGCCGGTAGCAGATAGAGCCGAAGCTGTAGAGCCTTGTGTGTAACTAATAGTTGCAATTGCGGTGGGTGGAGCAGGAGGGGTGCATGCGGCCACATCGCGAAGAATAGCTGTTCCAAAGAGCGATGGGTTTTGCCATGCATCGTCGGTAGCGGCGTTCCACGATAATTTTCCATCGCGAGTTCCTGCATTATCATCATCGTTTATCATAAAATCGAAGCCGAGGTATTGCCCAACCGCAGGAGTCCCTTGTAGAGTAGTCCATGGGATACGAGCTTCTACTATGTATCCGCCTGTTTTTGCAACTGCACTATATGTAATTCCGGTAGTTGCTCTGCCCGAAGGTAATGAGCCTACCGTGGTACCGTCGTTCCACGCAAAT
>MWCJ01000167.1 GCA_002069975.1 Bacteroidetes bacterium ADurb.Bin217
GAAAAATAATTGGCAATGGTAGAATGCACCACATTATATTTTCCACCCTGTAACACCAAACAAGATTGCCCTGCATTGTATACTACACTGTTGCTTATATGCATAACGGTATGCGATGCCGTAATTAAATTAGTAGCTGAATTATTAATAATCGAATTAGAAATCGCAAGAGCCAACACATCTAAGGAAGTAGAGTCAAGAACAATCCCTTGATTTGTATTTTTGACAACGACATAATTTAATTCGTTATGTGCACTCCCTTTCCGAAAACGGAGACCTTGCCACTGATTGGGCACTTTATCGTAAGGTAAATTATCAAACATATTATCCATTCTATCCCCTCTAAAAACAACAGGTTTGGATTGTATTCCTTTCGCTTTTAGGGTACCATATACTTGTAAACTGGCATGCTTAACAAAATAAAGAGAAACCCCTTCCGACAAGGTTAATGTTGCACCCTGAGCAATTGTCAATGTATCGAGTATGAGATATGGTTTTTCGGCTAGCCAGGTAGTATCTGCCATTATCTGACGTTTAGAAACACGATATGCATCCTGTCCGTATGCTTGCAACACTACCTTATACGTATGCGTATTTGAACGAATAATGATGGAATCTTTTACTATAAAGGGCGTAAATTGGTCAGATGGATCGACATAAGCCTGCACAAAAATACGCATACTATCATTTGCTTTGAGTGAAATATCATGCAAAGCATCTGTTAGTACACCATTAATATTTAGAGAATAATGAGTAGCTCCTACTAACTCAATAGCATCGATTTTAATTCTATTTTTAGATGGATTATATATGTTGAATATTTTGGTTGTAGATCCAACTCCCGTAAAAAGTGTATCAAAAGAAACGGTATCCGCAGAAATATGTATACGTTGATTGGGATTTGTAGAAAACATCATATCTTCGCATGATGAAAAACCTATCCAAACCATACAAATAAGAAAAAAAAACGAGAAAAAAGTTCGTTGACGATACATACGTTATTCTTAATGATATAGCAATTCGTGTACAAAATTACACTAATAGATTGTTTTATTGCAATAATCTTGTAAATTTGTGGAATTATTAACGAAAAAAACTCCTTTCATATGGCAAACAAGCGTAATCTTAAAAAAGACATTCAATCCATTTTTTCTGAATTATTAGTAGAGTGTTACACCTTATCTTATATATTTCCACAAATTGACATTGCCAAAGTTGATGCAATAGCAACTTCTATCATTGAAAAAAGTGATAATTTTGTAAAACGTGCAGGAAAACCAGATGGAAAAGACAATCCAGCTATCGTAAAAGCCTATTACAAAAAGCTATACAAGGATGTAGCCAATACAGTATCTGTTTTTATCGAAGATATTAACACGTTAAAAAGCAAATAAATAAGCATATTTTACTATTCGTTAGCAACAAACTTGACACTTAAATTACCAGAGAGAAAAAACAAACGAATAAAGCATTTTATTTTATGAAAAAAAATATCAGCAAATTGTTGTTAAAATTAATGGGATGGAAAACAACAGCCAGCATTCCCTCTATCAAAAAATTAGTGATTTGCGTTGCTCCACATACTAGTAATTGGGATTTTATTATTGGAAAACTTTTTTATACAGCTCTAGGGGGAAAAGCTTCTTTTCTTA
>MWCJ01000168.1 GCA_002069975.1 Bacteroidetes bacterium ADurb.Bin217
TTATAAAATTGTAAAAAGTAGTTTTATTACTGTTGTGTGCTCAGAAAAAGATTAATGTTTTATGGTGTCACTCGTTTTTTTTATCTGTTAGAGATTTATTAATAAATTGATTGACAAATTACAAATTTCATTTTTTAATTAATGCAATAATGTGAAAATATAGTAAAAAAGCATGGTGAGGGAATACGATATAAACATATACACACAAGGTGGAATACAACATATATTGTACAATGTAGTGCTGATATGCGGTAGTTGCCGATGGACGGCGTACCGGTCACTCATAAGAGAGGAAAATTACGCGTTATCGTCATTCTGAGGCGAAGCCGATAGCCATTCTGAACGAAGTGAAGAATCTCGTCATTTTATAAACGAATAGATTCTTCGGGGCTGCGTCCCTCAGAATAACAATGTGGGGTGTGTCATCCTGAATAATGTTCTGAATCGGTTTCAGTATCATTTCAGACTCTAAGATTACATATTTAAATTCCGTGTTAAGCCCGGAATGACGAATGTGAAAAAAGAGATTCCGGACAAAGTCTGGGATGACATTGGCACATAATCTATTTCCGGAGGAGCCATATGCTCTTTTGGGTGGGGAAGGAACATTGAGTTGTCTTTATACAAATACGATAAACAATATAGTAATGTTATTTCGAGGATAAAAACTGACATAGCAATTATGTTGATATGTTGATATAGAAAAGATATTTTTGTCAAAATGGGATAGGTTGTGCAATGACTATGAATAGATAAATGCAATGTGAAGATGCATAACTCCGATACAAACACACTGAGGGATAGCATATACCGCAATATTGTATTTTTTTGGAGGGGAGTTGTTGTGAGTATAAAAGATATACTGATTTATTTTTATTTACCCGTTATATTATTTACTGTATTATGTTTTTGTGTAATTATTGTAGGTATTATTTACTGGATAAAAAAATATAAAGAACTTTTAATAATTCTTTTTTATTTTTTAATACATGCAGGAATGACTGCAATGTATATTTATCCATTTAATGTATTTGCGTTTAGTTTGCAATATGCGTTCTTTTTATTTTGTCTGTTGATGTTTTGTTTTAGTGCAGTTTTCATGTTGTCACCGGATACATGGAATAATTCAGATTCATTCTATAGAGCAGTGCAATGTATTGTTGGGAAAAGTATTCTTGTTTATGCCAGTATAGTGTTTTTGACGCAAAAAGAGCAATTAATAATAAGCAGTGTTGATTGTATGGTATCCTTAGCATTTATAGCAATGAAACCTAAATCTACAACAAGCTATGTTCAACCATTTGCAGAAAAGGGAAGATTTATTTTTATAATCGTGATTACAATGGTTTTTTTATGGATAAGTATGGCAAAAATATTTTTATATCATGTTTTAATATTGGGTATGGTTATCCTTGGCATTATCAATGTTGTTTTTTTATGTGCCATAGTATTGCAGTTATATGTCAATGAAGCCATGAATTTTATTGCAATTCAGCAGGAAGGTTATTGTGGTATGTATGAAAAACATTTTAAAATTGTTCAGATAATTAAGGAGCATATCAATGAATACTACACTCACCCAATTGATAAATATACAATAGCACTCCAATGTGAGATGAATCCTGATTAT
>MWCJ01000169.1 GCA_002069975.1 Bacteroidetes bacterium ADurb.Bin217
TAATGTATTAATGGCACGTGATAATTGTTCTATGTTACCATTCTCAGACTCAATTCCAGTTACACCATGCAACGATACCCAATTAACACCAGAACCTTTTATTGTATAAGTAATGGCAGCATTTTTACAGTACATAGCTTCCGCTAAAGCAACACCAAAGGCTTCATTCTTAGTAACAGAAGGGAAAACAAATATATCTGAAGCACAATAATACATTGGTAAATCCTCATCATCTATACGCCCTAGGAAATGAATACGAGAACTCCTATTTTTACGTTTTAACTCTTCCGTCAACTCTCCTTTTCCGCCAATCAACAATACACAATTGTGGGTAATATAAGGTTCTGCCTCTATCAAAAATTGAATTCCTTTGTAATAAACATGCCTACCTAGGAAAAACAATATTGGCATATTATTATACTGTTTTTTTATCTTATCAACCTTTTTGAGCAATTCGGGTGTAAGTGAAAATTTTGAAGGATCAATAAAATTTTGTAGCACCTCTACTTTATGTACATACTTCTGCAAAGGCAATGAATCTTCGATATAATTGGGGCTCGTAGCTAAAATAATAGTTGCTCGTTGCAACAATCTATCTTCTACCTTCTTAACTAGTTTATATAATTGGCGTTGGGCCACAATATCTGAATGCCAATGTACTATTAACCCTGTATGAGAAGGTATAACGGATAACAAATAATAGGCTATTAAAGGATTTGGTGCATGAAAATGAATAATATCAGGATTAAACTCTAGCAATATCTTTTTTAGTTCTTTGCGGTATGACAATGTAATAGTTTGGCGTGCAATTTGGGTTCTCGAACCCACACGAAACACCTCTACGCCATCATACACTTCATTAGTTGTTTCCTTTTCGCCACTAAAACAGATAACTTTTTGTTCAATACTTCTGTACTTTTGTAACAAACGAACAATGTTGTAACAAACATCTTCTATGCCTCCTTTGTACGGAGGATAATATTTTGAAATATGTAATACTTTTTTCATGCTACTTTACAACTTGTTTTGTTCATGTTCTCCAAGGTCATTTATCAATTTCATCAATTTTTTTGCAGAATTACTCCAACTATATTTTGAAATGTGTTCTTTGCCAATGGTTGTTTTTTTATATACAGCTTTTGAATCATGTAGAATAAATCTAATCTTTTCTGCGATATCATTTATATCATACGGATTACAATAAAAAGCAGCTTCTCCGCATACTTCATGCAATACATCAATATCCGAAACCAAAACCGGACAATGTTGGCTCATGGCTTCAATTGGTGGTATTCCGAATCCTTCATATAACGATGGATAGACGAATAAATCAGCATTTTTATAATAACCAACCAACTCCTTGTTGGAAACATAGTTCAAAAATACAATATTATCTGAAATTGGCAAATTCATTGTGGAAAAAACGCTCGAATTTCCACCAATTATATATAATTTGTGTGGAAGATCCTGTAATTTTAGGAACGCATGAATCAAATTTGAAAAATTTTTGCGTGGATCTAACGAAGAAACTGCCAAAATATATGGTTCGTTGATTGGTAAGATTTCTGATTTTTCGAAAAAATGTTTCGCTACTGCATTGTAAATTACAC
>MWCJ01000170.1 GCA_002069975.1 Bacteroidetes bacterium ADurb.Bin217
CGATAATTGCGGGGTTTCGTGGTAAATTGAACATTGTGCAGGTAATAAACATTTGTGCAAACTTGAAACGATAGTGCCTTGAAATCCCGCAACTACGCATATACTTGTCCGTTATGCACCATAAACCAAGACGATTTTGCAGACAGAACGCAATAAAATATTGAAATATATAAATAGACCTTATCCAATCCAGATTTTAGACAAATACATTTGGTGGGATACGTTTGGAATTGCCCTGATAATTGCAATTGCAATTAATTTGTTGCAACCTTTTGGTATGAATGAATTACACATAAATTATAAATATCTGCTTTTATCGGGGTTCGGAGTAATTTATGCTTTTGTTAATATCTTGTATTATTTGAGTTTTGAGAAGTTTTTCAAAAATCACAAATGGACTGTCAAAAACGAAATTATTGCTTCATTAGTATTATTTTTTATTGCAGGTATTTTTAATTGGCTATATGCAATCAGTTGGATACCTGCGTTTAGTTGCACTTATATTTCATTCTTAAAATTTCAATATTACACATTGGTGTTTGGTGCGCTGCCCGTTGTGTTTTTTTCGTTGTTTATTGAAAATCGAAATCTTAAAAATAGTATAAAATATTCTGAATTAATAAATAGTGAAATTGAAAAACAGGTTTGTAAACCTGAAAATAAAACGTTGCAATTAAATGGTTATTCTATAAATGCTGAACAAATCTTATACTTCAATTCATATCAAAATTACGTTGATATATATATTGTTCAGGAGGATAAATTAACTACTCTTTTATTGCGTTACACTTTTAAACAATTGCTGATACAACTTGCCGATTATCCTTTTTTTATACAATGCCATAAATCGTATATAGTGAATATAAATAAAATCGTAAAAACAGAAGGTAACTCACAGGGTTTGTTATTGTACCTTGATAATTGCAAAAATACAATTCCGGTTTCTCGCTCTTATATTAATGTTTTAAAAAATCAATTCACAAATTCTAACTAACTAAATATTATGTTATTGCATTTCGTCACACAACTATGTATTTCATCACAAGTTCAATTTTTTAATTTAAATTACAGGTAATTTTGCATATCAATATTAATTTTTAAATGCAAAAGAATATGAAATTAAAATTTACATTTGTAGTATTAATGCTTTTGGCATTATCTACTTCAGCACAAAGCCAACAGTACCCAAATATGAAGGGTGGTACAATTTGTCGTACAGGCGATATGTATTATTTTTTTGGCGGTCAAAAACAAGATGGCACCAAGTCTGATAAGTTGTATAAGATTAATCCCGCAACATTTGAAGCAGTCGAAGTGTCTACGCCTAATCTTACACCGCCTGCAATGAGTGGACATTGTGCAGTTCCTTATCTTTACACAACGGTGGTTCTCTCCGGTGCAAGGGGAGTAACTTGTACAGCAATGTACGCTTACGACCCAAATGATACTACTTGGGAAAAATGCGGCGAACAGCCATTTAGCGAGCGTACAGAAGCCGCTGCCTGTGTAGTTGAAGGTGAACCAGCATCGTGGATAC
>MWCJ01000171.1 GCA_002069975.1 Bacteroidetes bacterium ADurb.Bin217
AATACCTTTAACTCACAATAGATATGAACAGGCTTTTGAGTATATGTTTGTATTTAGCAAAGGAAAGCCGAACACATTTAATCCGATAAAGATACCTTGCAAAACGGCTGGAACGGTATATAACATAAAAAGACCAAAAGTAATTTCGGAAGCATCAAAAAGAGATAGAGACGAAATAATGACTACGAATAATACAAAATATAAAGACAATATATTTGAATATTGTGTAGGCAAAAAACAAGGAACGCAAACACACCCTGCACCATTTCCAGAAGAGTTAGCAAACGACCACATAATTAGCTGGAGCAATGAAAATGATTTGATTTACGACCCGTTTATGGGAAGCGGAACAACTGCTAAAATGGCTATAAAAAATAACCGTAATTGGATTGGTTCGGAAATTTCAGAGGAATACTGTTCGATTATTGAGCAACGTATCCAAACTGCTGAACCGCTTCTTTTTTCGTATTGCCAGTAACGTTTTGCGTGTATAAGAAGTGGCGGATTAGAACCCCAAAACTTTCAATACAGCACTACACTTTAATTGAAAAACGAATGTTGAAAATACCACTGAACCCGCCATTTTTTATACACGCTGTTATGCGTAGTGGAGGTTTAATAACTAGAAATTATGAGTAGAAAAGGAATACCAACAAAACCAAACAAAACAGAAAAGGCAACCGCTGCTGATAGTGTATTTACGAAAAATACAACTGCAAAATGGATTGTAGATTATTTTAAACCACAAGGCTCAATATTAGAACCTGCTGCTGGAGAAAATGCTTTTTACAACCTATTTGAGAACAAAGAAAAATACAGATGTGAAATAACTGATGGGCTTGATTTTTTTGAGTGGAATAAAAAAGTGGATTGGATAATTACAAACCCACCATACAGCATTTACGATTTGTTTCTTCAAAAAGCATTTTCTGTTGCCGATAACGTTGTGTTTTTTGTTCCGATTGCAAAGGCTTTCAAAAGCAATAAGATACAGCAAATGGTAATTGATTACGGAGGATTGAAAGAGATTGTATATATGGGAGGCGGAAGTAAACACGGATTTGCTTTTGGATTTCCTGTCGGTTGCCTACATTATCAAAAAGGTTTTGTTGGTGATTGTAAGATAACTTATGTGATGGACGGATGGTAGCCATTACGCATAACTACTTATATGTACGGAAAAACTGAACAATATAACTTTAACATAAGGAGGAAACGAAATGAAGATGAACTTAACTGGTGCAATAAAAATACTCAAATTGCACAAGCACACAACAGACAAGTTTAAACATAGTGTTGGTGACCAATGTGTTTCTGATGCTATTGACACGGTGGTAAAAGAGGTATGCGAACATAATTTTCTCCCGGTTGGAGAATGGAATGGAGTGATGATGATGCAATGTACAAAGTGCAATTTGTACAAAGAGGGTGAGGGTAAGAAAGAATGTGTACATCCATACGCTATGGTTT
>MWCJ01000172.1 GCA_002069975.1 Bacteroidetes bacterium ADurb.Bin217
CGCTCCTATATATGTGCATGCTCTTATTTCGAAATTTTATATAGATGGAGCATCGCGAATAGTTGGTGGAAGTCAAATAATTGCCGATAAAATGGTAGAACTTATCGAAGCTCATGGAGGAAAAGTATATACATCGACAGAAATTGTAAAATTTGATGTAGCCGATGGTATGGTGCAAAAAGTAATAGCTGCTGATGGAAGAGAATTTAGCGGCGATTATTATATTTCCGATGTGCATCCATCGTTTTTAATGGATTTGTTTGAGCCGGGTGTGTTCAAAAAAGCCTATCGACAACGCTTACAGAGTTTAGAAAATTCATATTCGGCGTTTATTGTTTATGCAACGTTTAAACCGAAAAGTTTTCCGTTTATGAATCACAATTATTACTATTATAAAAATTATGATGGTATATGGGATGCTATAAACTATACAACAGAATCGTTTCCTCCGGGATTTATGCTAACAACACCGCCAAAGGAAAACCAAGACGAATTTGCCGAAAAATGTATGATTAGTTGTATGATGCGATATTCCGATGTGCAACAATGGGAAAATACTCGTATTGGCAAACGTGGAAACGATTATGAAGCATTTAAAAAACAAATTGAAGAAAAAATTATAGATTTAGCTTCCGAAGTATTTCCAAATATACGAGATTGTATAGACAAAACATTTACCGCAACACCGCTTACCATTCAAGACTATGTAAAATCAAAACATGGCGGCTTGTATGGCTACAAAAAAAATAGCGAAAACATTATAAAAGCGCAAATAATGTCGCGGACAAAAATTCAAAATTTATTTCTTACCGGACAAAATATTAATTTACATGGAATTATTGGTACTCCACTCAGTGCAATAGTTACCGCAGGAGAATTGGTAGGAATTGAACATATATTAGAAAAAATAAATACACACACAAAATAGTTATAGTATGATATTTAAATTAATTTATCCAAAATGGGCAAAACTTGAAGGACAAACAACCTTTACTTTGCCACCTCACGGACCAGTTGTTATGGCTGCTTCGTTGCCCGATTACGTTACCGTTTCGTTTACTGACGAAAATGTAGAAGATATTAATTTTGACGATCCATGTGATTTTGTAGGAATATCAATGATGTTGACAGTGCAAGCAAAACGTGGATGGGCTATAGCCGATGAATATAGAAAACGTGGAAAAAAAGTAATTTTTGGAGGTATTTGCACCATGTTGCATGCCGAAGAAACTATGGAACATGCCGATTCTGTATTCCTTGGCGAAAGCGAAGGTCGTATGGAAGAGGTCTTTTCTGATTTTCTCAAAGGACAGTTGAAACCATTATATAACTATTTGAACGAACAACCACCAATTGAACTGGTTGGTCCAGCACGACGCGATATTCTTAAACGTGAATTGTATAACCACAAAGGGGTG
>MWCJ01000173.1 GCA_002069975.1 Bacteroidetes bacterium ADurb.Bin217
AGCTAAAATACAGATTAGGTTAGTGACTATCGACCTAATCTGTTATTTTTATTTTTTCTCGGTTACTAATGATAATTAATAAAAAAGATGAAAAAAACGTTGTGCGAACTTCTTGAACATTTCTACCAATTATCTCTAACTTCACGATTATTTATAGGCTTTATTTTTTCTGTAATATTTGGATTATGTTGGTTTTATGTATCTATGTTCATTGGTTCATTTGTGTGGGATGTGCCTTTTTTTGACTTTATAGATGTTGTTTTACTTGCTTCAAAACAGTTAGAATCTCGTTCGTTGATTCATTTTTTGTTGGTTACCCAATCTATTTCAATGTTTTTTATTCCTGCAATAGTTATGACCAAAATTCTAAAGTCTAATATTATTTCGTTATGGAAATTAAATACCTTACCTTCGGGTTTTTTCTTGTTTTTAATTATTCAAATAATTTTGGTAAACATACCTGGAATGAACTTTTGGTCGGGTATTAATACATCGATAGTTCAATTATTTGTTCCAACTAGTTCGGTTTTACATACAATGTACGAGCAAAGTCAGGCAATTACTAACTATATGATACATGCTCCTCGTTTTGTAGATTTACTCATAAATGTGTTTTGTATTGCCATAATTCCGGCAGTAAGCGAAGAATTGTTTTTTAGGGGTATGCTGCAACGCTATGCCGCACGTGCTATGGGTAGAGTGGAGGTTGCAATAATAATAACATCTATAATTTTTAGTTTGTTACATGCCGATGTGTATAATTTTATACCTCGTTTTTGCATGGGAATTATTTTTGGTTATTTATATTGGTATACCAATAATCTTTGGGTGCCTATTATTGCTCACTTTATTCATAATTCCGGAGTTGTGATAACGTATTATGCAATACAACATGGCTTTATTCACGATAATTTTGAATTTATTGGTATGTGGGGATACGGAGCTGTATTTGGAATAGTGAGTATTCTTGTTGTTTCTATGTTTCTGACATATATGGTTTCAATAAAAATGCAAATAAATTTATCGGACAAAGAACAATTGCAATAATACCCTGTTGTAGATTGCAGATTGCAGATTACAGATTGAAGATTACAGATTACAGAATACAGATTGCAGATATGAGAGTATTTACTACCCTATACCGTAAACCGTATACCTTTTTTTACCACAGATACCACAGATTTTTACAGAGATTTTTTTAGCTGAAAGCCATGTGTAATATAGCCAAACGGCAACGCTTTGGGGGCAGAATCACACAGTCCCATGCGTCCTGAAAAGACAATATAATGCATAGAATTTCACAATTCAGTCAATTAATAAAAATTTATCATTAGTAACCGAGAAAAAATAAAAATAACAGATTAGGTCGATAGTCACTAACCTAATCTGTATTTTAGCTGT
>MWCJ01000174.1 GCA_002069975.1 Bacteroidetes bacterium ADurb.Bin217
CTAACATCTGTGTATACGCCACTCATTTTGTATATACGCCATAGCATGGCGTATATATTTGCATTATAAAAAACATAATAACTTGACTGTTAGAATAATATATTTTTTATGGTAGCAATAGTTATGGCGTATATCCATTTGTTAATTTATATTAAAATATCTAATTTATCTAAAGGATTTTCTATTTTTTCAAATCCTTTGGTTGTAATATGTGTATATATCTCAGTTGTTTTACTACTCGAATGACCCAATAAACTTTGTATATATCTTAAGTCTGTCCCATTTTCTAAAAGATGTGTTGCAAATGAATGGCGTAAAGTATGGACTGTTATATGTTTCTTTATGCCAACTTTTTTTACTGCCACTTTTAGTACATTTTGTATGCTTCTATCTGCATATTGTCCTCCACCTTCTCCTTCAAACAACCACTCTTTCGGTTTATATTCCTTAAAATACTTGCGTAAAGTTATTAAAGTTTTTTTACTTAGCAAAGTATAACGGTCTTTTTTTCCTTTGCTTTGTGCAATTCTTATTTGCATACGGTCGCTATCAATGTCTTTTATTTTAAGATTAATGAGTTCGCTTATACGCAATCCACCTGAATAGATAGTCATTATCAATGCTTTATGTTTCGTGTTGGTAATGGCTTTAAGTATGGCGGCAATTTCTTCTTCGCTCAATACTTCGGGTAGGTATTTTTCTTTTCGGGGGCGTTCGATGAGGTATATTTTACGTTTTCCGCCTAATACTCGCTCATAGTAAAATTTTATGGCGTTAATAGATTGGTTTTGATAAGAGGTGGAAATTTTTCGGTCGTTTACCAAATAACGTAAAAAACTGATAATTTCTTCTTCAGTTATCAGCGAAACTTTTTTTGCAGGATAATAGTTAATAAATTCTTCAAATAAATCGGTATATACATTGATGGTGTTGCTACTATACCGTAGTTCTTTTAGTTTTTCGATGTATTCGATAGGACAACGCAGGTAATTTTCGTGTTTGGGCAAACGTGGAGAACCTTCTGTTTTTGATACCACTATATAATCATGCTGTAAGTTGTATGTACTGGCTATTTCTTGTAGTGTAGGCAATACCTCTTCGTTGTAAGGCAGTGTCCAGCAGTTTTCTGTGCTGTTCCATTTACATAGCTTAAGTTGCTTAAGTTCGTTAATCACTGAGCGGTGGTAGGTAGTATATATTCTTAGTATGCGATTGTGTAGGGCATATACTTTAAATTTACCTGTTTCGGCATGTGGGGTAGAGTTACTTGATATTTTTCTTTCTTTTTCGTGGTGTATATCAACACTTCTTTTGTCAAAATAGGATTGTATCAATTCCAGATTTTTACCATAATTTGGTAGTATCCATTGTAAGTTGTT
>MWCJ01000175.1 GCA_002069975.1 Bacteroidetes bacterium ADurb.Bin217
CTTTGTCAATTTCGGAAGTAACGAGTATAGTACCGTTGTTTTTTTCTATAAATTCTTTGCTTACAATAAGCCCTAAGCCTGAACCTTGCATTTTTTTTCGTTTGTACGAAGTAGATGGTTTTATAACAAATAACGATTGTAAATCTTCTGCTGAAATTCCTAGTCCGGTATCACGTATCGAAACTTCAATATATTCAGAATATTCATGAGCTGAAAAAATTACTGAACCATTAAGTGGGGTAAATTTTATAGCATTATTGCAAATATTCCTAAACCCAGTAATTATCATTTCTTTATCTACATATACATATAGATGTTTGGGGATATCGTTGCGGAGAGTTATATGTTTTTCTTGTGCCGAGAGGGTATATAATTCTACAACTCGTTCGGCAAGCATGTAAACTTGACAAATTTCCGGGTTACATTCAATAGAACGAGTTTGACTACGCGACCAACTTAATAAATTTTCAAGCAAATTATATATTACCGTTGCCGATTGTTTAATCAGAGCTATATAATCTCGTTTTTCTTTTTCTTTAATACTGTCATAATCTTCGTGCAGTAGTTCAGAAAAACCGTGAAGCGATGTGAATGAATTTCGTAAATCGTGTGCTACTATTGAAAACAGATAATTTTTAGTATCGTTAGCTTGTTGTAATTCAACATTTTGTTCTTCAATGTGTTTTTTCTGTTCGGTTATAGATAAGGTTTGTCGTTTTACTTCAGCCTCTAATTTTTCTTTTTGAGTTTTAAGGGTGTAAATTCGTATATAGTATATGCCATATAATGCAGCCGAAATTATAATAAATAATAGGATTTTAAACCACCATGTTTTCCACCATGGGGGTGTTATATGAACCAATATGTCAATTATTTTAGCTTCATCTTGATTATTAATCCATGCTTTTACATATAATGTATATGTTCCTGGAGGAATATTGGTAAATGTTATGTCGCGCTTGTTCCCTATAGTATTCCAATCTTTATCAAATCCTTCGAGTTTGTATGCAAATTCTACCGCATCGGGTGCGTTATAACAGATAGCATCAAAACTAACTCCCCATATATGTTGCTTGTAACTTAATTCTAATTCTGTAAGTAGTGAAATATGGGTATTGTAATTTTCGGTATTGGGCGATTGTTTTTGATATGAAATAAATAAATCGGAAAACAATACATTTGAAATAGTATGTTTTTGTTGCAAACTATTAGGGTAAAACGAATAAAATCCATTCATTGTTCCCCAATGAATTCTTCCTTGGGTATCTTGGTATACTGATCTTGCTGTATAAAAATTGCCTTTAGAATAATTATCGACAAAATAAATTTCATATTTTTTCGAATCAGTATTATATACAAATAAT
>MWCJ01000176.1 GCA_002069975.1 Bacteroidetes bacterium ADurb.Bin217
ATTTATGCCACCAAACATATAAAAAACAGTATCGTTTGTATTTTCTAACGATACCCATCCGACACCGCCTATCATGGGTGGGATAGTATTAGTAATCAATGTAGCAACCATATTGCCATTCACAAGTTTAATTGTATATAAGTTACTCGAAAATGCTATTGAATTAGTTGATTTATTTGGATCATATTTTTGCCCGCCTGCTAAAAAAATTTCGTTTGGATTTAGTGTATTGCCACTTGCTGCATAACCAGTCCATTCATTTGCCGGGTAGTTTTGAATTGAAGGACCAAAACCCCACGAATTATTTTGAGTGTTATATTCATAGCATTCAAAGTTATTATTACCTTGATCATCAATTCCTCCAAAGAGATAAACTTTATGATTTGTTGTATCTGAAATAGCCTTATGCCCGGATAAGGCTTTAGGACAATTTTGTTTGGTTAAATAAGTCATTGTATTCATATCAAGAACCCAAGTATGTGGTCCATCGTAAAAATGTCCTTCACCACCATTAAAGAAAATTTTACCTTGTCCCATATCGCAATATGCCATAAATCCTACTGAAGGAAATGGTTCTAAAGCACCATCATACATCGACCCAGTAGCAATATGATACAGCATTGTTCTATTATTTGAAGATGGATTTCCATTTGCATCAGTTCTATTACCACCAATGAGAACAATATATTCGTTGTTGAAATTAAGTGCTATTTGACCAGAACTAAAAAATATAGAATCCCAGTTTATGGCAAGTGGTTCGACTTCTGTATATGTTTCATAATGAGTAAATGCATAAAAACTAGGCATTCCAGCAAATGGATTTTCAGTATAATTGACATCGCCAAAAAGTAAATAATGAGCCCAAGCTTGAGTAACACTATCCACTTCATATTCAACATCAACAACACTAGCTCCATAGCGTGGGCTTGGAATTTGATTTTGTGCTAAAACCGACAAAGAAAGGATTGTCAGTATACTGATTGTAAAAAATGTTTGTTTCATTTTACCTATTTTTTAAAGTTAATTTGAATACAAAATTACGAACAGAAATTATAAAAAGTACTTGCCATTTGGCAAGAAATTTAGTTCAACCTATTTTTTCATTGAATTTTTTCGTATTCGGCTCAAAGAAGTATCGGTAACCCCAAGATAGGATGCAATTTGCTTTAATGGAACGTGTTTTACGATTTCAGGGTTTTGTTTAATGAGCAAAAGATACCTGTTTTCTGCCGTTTCGGTTTGTAATAATAACATTCGCTCTTTCAGTTCAACCATCATTCGCACCAATAGTCTTCTGCCAAAT
>MWCJ01000177.1 GCA_002069975.1 Bacteroidetes bacterium ADurb.Bin217
AAATATAACATTAAATATAAAAATCCTTGGTGGTCAGTCACTCAAAGGACCTATCGATGCACTTCAAAATGCAGTCACTTTCAATTATTATGCTAATTCGACATATACTGACAAAGGAATGTATAAATTACCTTCTGATGCTGCATCTAAACAGGAAGGGTATATGAAGGGTATATTACAAACCAAGCAAAATCAATTACAAGCCGAAGATGAAAAGAAAAATCCTCAAAGGTATCCACAAACTAATACGTAATAGAAATGCCACATATTGATTATAACAGATATGCGATTTTAAAAAATAATGACGGAACAACCGATGCAATGCCGTTTGTCAGATTGCCAATTAATTCCAGCGACAAGTTTGAGTATTGGAATACTAATTTTAGTAGGTTTGATAAACTGGCAATGAAGTATTATGGTAATCCGTTTTATGATTTTCTTATTTTATACGCAAATCCAGAGTATGTGAATGAATTTGATATACCTGACGGTGCGTTGATTAGGATACCATTTCCACTCACCAAAGTAAAAGCTGATTATGAGGCAATTTTAAGTGCATATAAAAAGCAATAATCCTTGCATTTTTATTTTAAATTTCTTATGTTTGCAGTTGCTAAAACTGCGAAATGAAAAAAGATAATATCATTGTTGTATTTTCGTCACATCTTTCTGATGAGGCAAATGATAAATTTATAAAGCACATTCACGATACAATTGGTGTTAAACACACCGTTGTTTGCTATCCAAACTTTAACCAGTTTTCGTTGCCACAGATTTATAATCAGGCAATAAAGGAGCATAATAATGAAAGTGCAATTATGGTATTTTGCCATAACGATATTACAATCAGAACCAGAACTTGGGGTAGATTGTTGTTAAGTAAATTTAATAATTCTAATTTTTCAATTATTGGCGTTGCTGGAACTACATATCTTGCAGAGAATGGCGTTTGGTGGCAAGACCGAAGTAAGATGTATGGTGTAGTTGAACACACTGACGGGTATAAAACATGGGTTAGTGAATATGCAATACCACGTCCGGGATTTACAAAACCAGTAATTTTGGTTGACGGACTATTTATAGCAGTAGACTGTAACAACATTGAACATCAATGGGATGAAGAATTTAAAGGGTTTCATTTTTATGATTTAAGTTTTTGTGTCCCAAATTATTTGGATGGTTGTAATATTGGTGTTACTACGGACATCAGGATTCTACACCAGTCAATAGGTATGGTAAATGAACAATGGGATAACAACAGAAAGCAATTCGTAGAAAAATATAAAGAGGA
>MWCJ01000178.1 GCA_002069975.1 Bacteroidetes bacterium ADurb.Bin217
TAATTTATCAATATCTCCCTGAGATAAGGATTTGATATATAAATCGCCAATGCGAGTCAAGTCCACATTTTCGTGACTTTTAGGCTGAACGTCCTTTGATACAATGATTACCGTGCCCGCATAAAACTGCCAATCTGGTATTTTAAACCCTAATTTTTTTAAACAACGCGCCGCCAGAACATTCGTGCCGGTGTAGATGGTCGTTCCGGTTGTCAAAATTATATATTTGCTCTCTTCAGAGTCCATCCACCGTAGTTCGCGAACCGTATGAGGTTCAGTTATTAGTATTGGCGCGCTTTTGATCTTTTCGCAACCGTCACCAATAATTGCCAAGATAGTGCGTTCGAGATCTTGCGTATCTGTATATTTGATTGTTTTGGATTCGCACCAATTTGTTTCGCCATTTTTGTTTGTATTCGAATATGGAGCACGGAATATCATCATTTGGAGTCGTTTGTGGTTAATCATTTTATCTTTTGTCGTTTGTTCCATCGGGGTATTCGTATATTGTTGTGTTTCAATGCTTTGTTTTGGTTTTTTTCTTGGCGATTCGGATATAATTATCGCTCGCTTTTTTGCTGACGGTGTGGATATAATCGTCCCCTCCTTATTTTGGGATGATTTATTAACAGGAAAAACTTCAACCATATTTTCGCCCATTAATGGTGGTACTGTGATTATTGTCGATTTGTTAAGCTTATTTGCTTCAAAATTATTGTTTTGGACAATAAATACTGTGGATGGACTATATCTTTTTAAAAATTGCGGATTTGTGGTCCCTTCAACCAAAGTTATCACTTTTTCTGCGTTGTCATTGGTGGTACTATGCGCCGTTGTTGTTATTGAATTCAATAATATTGGTCTATTTTGTGTGCCGTGCATCTGCCTTTCTTTTCCGTTCCGTTGCGAATAATTTTATTCGTTTAAGTTTAAATATTCTCAGAAAAATAATGCGCGATTAGATGTTTGTCGCCTGATTTTTAGAATAAAAAGTGTTCTTTTTATTTTATTTAGCTTTTATTGAATGCGATACTCGTTATAATATAGTAGACCGAATGAGTGTGATGTATTTATTTATAATAGTTATACCGAATATTACTTTAACATGCTATTTATTACTGAGAATTTTTATTGAATATTCGACCAATATTGTAATTTGAAATTTCATAATTATTGTTGATTACCACATACTACGCTCATATTAATTATCGTAGATGTAACCGTATTTGTATGTTGTAATAAATTAGTCAGCTGCGATAAATTTACGATTTTATAAGCTTGTTTGTTTGTC
>MWCJ01000179.1 GCA_002069975.1 Bacteroidetes bacterium ADurb.Bin217
GCATATAAAGAAGGAGTGCCATTATGATTTCAAATACAAAAGAGTTTATAATACAATGGCTTGCAAAAGCTAATGAAGATTTATTAGTTGTTTCCAAATTAACTGAATATGAAATTATTGCAACTTCATCAGTATGTTTTCATTGTCAACAAGCTGTAGAAAAATTTTTAAAGGCTTATTTAATCGCAAATGGAATAGAAATAAAAAAAACTCATAATCTTGAATTTTTACTCTCCGAATGTTCTGATATTGACAAGGATTTTTTAGAAATTGACCCAAAAGAATTAAGTGATTTTGGCGTTGATGCTCGATATCCGGGAGATATGTATATTCCAGATGAAATTGAAACATTAGAATATAAAAAATTTGCATTTGAAGTTAAGGAAATAATTGAAAAAAAAATCTATCCCATAATAAAATAATTTCCTTTCTGCAAAAATCCCCGCTACCGACATACATATCCTAGTTCTACCCAAAAGTATAATTAATCTAACTTAGAATCGCTGCAAACAGCACTTAAAGAAATAAAATCATTATTGTCCGATAAAAAATTCACAATAATTAAAATACCCGTTACTCATACCGAACACTATGGATTTGAAACCATAACCCAACAACAAGAAATAGCCTACGACCACCGTATGCGATTAAAAAATATACGGCTTATAACCAACGACGACTACAGCGGCAATGCCTTGCATTATATTCTAAAAAACACCTACGATGCCTTAGGACGACTTTCCAAAAAAGAACTCGATAATTACAGCTATCCCAATTCGGAATATATAGCCCCTCTACAAACGGTGAATTACGCCTACAATATTAGAGGATGGTTAAGCAATATAAACAACCCCGATGAACTTGGCAACGACCTGTTTGCCCAAAAAATACAATATACCAACTACATGCAAGAACTTGGGCAAACCGAACAACACGCACAATACAACGGAAACATAAGCAGCATACAGTGGACTACGGCACAGGGAGTAGAAGCATATGCCTACACCTACGACAAACAAAACCGTATAACCAAAGCACAGTACGGATACAAAGGCAGCAACGGAATGCAAATTACCAATGCCTACAGCGAACCCACCATAGAATACGACAAACACGGCAATATACTATCGCTGCAACGCTATGGAGCCCCTGCCGAACAAGAAGAACTTATTGACGACCTAGAATACATGTATAGAGGCAACAAACTTATAGCAGTACACGACAAAGGCAACCAACTCAAGGGCTTTGCCAACAATGCCGCCAACCAACACGAATACGACTACGATGCCG
>MWCJ01000180.1 GCA_002069975.1 Bacteroidetes bacterium ADurb.Bin217
AGCATATAGAGACTTGATGCAATGGTAATTAGCATGAGAACAACGTTGCATGTATATTCTAATTTATATACCATAGTTATTATGTAATGAGTGTACTGTTAAATTTACAATAAAATAAACCTTTATTATATTAGCATAATAAAAGTGCAGGGGAATTGCAACTTTTTTATGAAAATATTATAAAATGAAGTAATTTGTGAGCATTAGTAATAAATTTTACATTTTTTATTTGACACCAAAAAGCAATTAATTATACAAGGTTCATCCAATTGTTACAATAAGAATTATGGTGCGAGTCGCTAGCTCAGTCGGTAGAGCAACTGCCTTTTAAGCAGTGGGTCCGGAGTTCGATTCTCCGGCGACTCAATAAAATAATATTGACAGTTTCAATGTTATTTTTTTAAGTAGTCTCATTATTACATGTCCCCGTCGTCTAGGGGTCTAGGACACCGGGTTTTCATCCCGGCAACAGGGGTTCGAATCCCCTCGGGGATGCATTATAAATAAAAAAGGGTACAATGTCAGTGAAGTACCCTTTTTTATTTATAATAGTTTCTGAAACAAGTTCAGGATGATTTTCTCACCATTGTCATTCCGGAATTGACCCATAATCTGCTTTTTAGTTTTGAGAGGTGTATTGTAATGTATCCATACAATACAACCATCATCAATCGTATTTACGACATTCTCGCTTCATTGTATTGTATCCAGGTGGTTATAGTATGGCTATTGTTAACTTGCCGGAGATTCATTTATGGCAGGTGCTGTATAAAATTGAGTTAATTTGATTGATAAAAAATGGAGAAATATGTACCGGTTTTTTTGTTTTTTTGTCGATAACGACCGCTCCCATCTCAACAATTGCTGCGGTAATACCATTGCACAAAACCCTATGAAAGAATCTGAAACTTTTTTTACCTATCTCACCAACTGTTGAATCGATAGAGAGTATATTATCAAGGTGTAATTCTGATTTTAGATTTATTACCACATCGCCAATGATAAGTGCGGTATTATCACCAAGGTTGTTTTCATCAACTCCCATATATACAAGCATTTCCCTGCGTGCAACATGAAGAACAGCAATAAGCTGGGGAATGCCAACATGCCCACCCATATTGACATCGTTTACATTTACAATATGAGCATGCGAAAAGTGATACACTGATTGTACTGCAAGTTTTATTCTTGGCATATTATAAACATTTGAATAATTTTATTAGAATACCAATGTAATGATAAAGTTGTATTGTCAATATAAAAATAAGTTTAAAAAA
>MWCJ01000181.1 GCA_002069975.1 Bacteroidetes bacterium ADurb.Bin217
TTTCAGAAGCAATGCTTGCAAGATCTATTTGTGGACCAGTATCTTTGGATCCTTCTGGTAAAATATATCCTGCTGCAATACCTTTTTGTTTGGAAGCTTCGTAATCGATGTTGCCTTCATGTCGATTGATTTCTGTTTCATGAGGGGATAAATTACCGGTTGGTAAATTTCCTATTAGAGGTGTTTTGGATGTTGTTGAAGCAGATGCAAGCGATTTCAAATATTTTTTATAACCAGAAACCAACAAGTTATATTCATACTCATCTATGTATGGGTGTTCTTGTGGTATGCCGGTTTGACCTTCGGTATATGCTGCTTGTAGTACTTCGTCACTAGTTTTAGTATAATATCGGTAGTTTTCGCTACCTTTTCTGGCATTTTCTACATATTCTTTGTATCCCTCGAAGGATGGTGTTTGTGATTCGAAGGATGGTGTTTGCTCTTCGCCATTATTGCCACCTGCCCAGCTAGGTAACATATTTTTTATGCTAGTAATAATATCGTTGAATTTGGTGGTAATGGTGGTGGTTATGCCTTCGAACTCTGTAGTAATAGTTGAAATGATATCTGTTATTTTTGTTGTGATTGTTGTTATTATTTCTTCGAATTTTGTAGAAACTGATGTACGAATTTCATCAAATTTAGTTGTGATATCAGACGTGATTTCACTAAACCAGTTAGAAACACTTGTGGTAATTTCATTGTATTTTGTGGAAATATCAGAAGTAATTTCGCCGAATTTGGTACTCAGTTCGGTATTTATGTCACCAAAGAACTTTGTTATTTCCGAAAATTTGGTTGTTACTTTTTCGATTTGTTTAGAAGCCCATTCAGAAACTGCTTTATATATGTTTGCTGGAAATCGTATAATAGCGTTGTAAATGTTAGTAAGGGGATTTCCTCCAGAAAAGAAATTCTTAAACCAAGACAAAACATTTACAATGAATTCTAGGTGGTTTTGCATTAAGGAAAGTGGTGTCACGATTTTAGTCATTGTAAGGAGGTTGGTACCTGGTAGTCCACCAACAGAACCTAACAATTGACTTGTTGCACTTGGTTTTGTTTCAGATGATTTTTCATTGTCTAATCCTAACAATTGACTTGTTGCACTTGGTTTTGTTTCAGATGATTTTTCATTGTCTAATCCTAATAATCCAGCAACGTTACCAGATTTAACATTAGTGTATACAGAATTTAGATTTTCTATTTT
>MWCJ01000182.1 GCA_002069975.1 Bacteroidetes bacterium ADurb.Bin217
GTTATAGGAACCAATGTAGGGGGGGTGAGCGAAATTATTGAACACGAAAAAAATGGTTTGTTACTTTCTTCTACTCCAAGTAAAGAAGAAGTAGCTGCCGCAATTGAACGGTTTTGTTCGTTATCGCTCGATGAGGTGCAAACTATGCGTGCCAATGCCTATACTACCTGGAATACAAAGTTTAATGCTCAAAAGAATTATAAGGCGTTTATAGAACAAATTTGTAATTTATAGTTTGTGCCAGCACTTACATGTTGTGTTGATTGTGGTGTGGTCTTCTCGAATTGTCTTGCATAGGACAGGGAACGACTTTCATTTTGCTCTTTTGTAATTTTTCGCTTATTGAATTCCAATTGTATGTGAGGGTAATTTCGTGTGACCCTGCTGAATATGCGGTAAGTTTAGATAAGGTAAAGTCGTAACTATACAAACATTGTAGCCCGTAGTATTTCCATCCGAACATAATAACTAAAGCATCACTATTTATGTATTGTTCATACGATTTTGTATACGGCATACCTCTATACCACAATCCAAAAATGCTATTGTTGTGTTCCCAATATGAACCGTATAATGCTTGTCGAAACGATTCTTGTTCGTTGTAATGTAACATTACATAGAGGTTCTCGCGTTTTCTTTTATTGTTAAATTTTGTTTGCATACTAAATCGTGCACCCGAATATATACTTACTCGTATCGGCACTTCAGATTTTTCTTTTTTTAGACTTTGGTTGGGCGTTACTAAATGATCTACTGTAGCTCCCAGCCATATATTGTTGAAAATACTTAAAAGAGAAGCTCCAAAATCAATGTATTTTGTATTTTCAATAAGCGATGGTTCTACTGAGTTTGGACGGTCTTGTATAAAATCAAGCTGGTCGCCAAATACTATCTTTGAATAATCAATTGAACGATGTACAAAACTCATTTGAATTCCCGGTCGTAATGCTATAAACTTATTTATATTTATAGAATATGCATATTGTGCTTGTATATTTGAAGAGGTAAGTTTTCCGGCTCCTGCTTGGTCACGTAATAAAAGTATTCCGGCTCCGCTGCGTGTACCATAAAAATAGTGGTCTATCATTGCCGATGCCGTGTTGTATTCTTGTTTTACTGCCGTCCATTGGTTTCTGCCATTTATTGCTGCTCGGGTGCCGCCTGTAGCTCCCGCAAACGATGGTCCCATATGTAGAGGCATTGCGTATAT
>MWCJ01000183.1 GCA_002069975.1 Bacteroidetes bacterium ADurb.Bin217
ATAAGCGTGCGAATAGAGATAGTTCGGACTCTTCCATCCCAGCACGTGTTTTGCGCCTTCTATTATTATGTTTTTGTAACCCAACGTTGCTACGGTATTGCCTATTTCGTCGGAGTAGAGTAGTGCCGAGTTTGCAAAAGTTGTCGGTTTTTTCCCAAACAGTTCTTTGATTTTATTGGCTTGCATATTTACTTGCAAGGCAAATTCGTCATTGTTATACAAAGCGGCGAGGGAATGACCGTAGGGGGTAGCCAAAAATTCCACACTGCCCGTTTTTGCCAATTCTTTGAAACTGTCGATTACTTCGGGAGCGTATTGTTCAAATTGTTCCAAAGCCAAACCGGAGATAGAAAAGGAGACTTTGAAATTTCCATTCGAACTGCGTATCATATCCAACAAAATGCGGTTGGCTTCTAAGTAGCAGTTGTCGGAAGCGTAACGTATAGCCGATTCGTTGGCATAATCGTCATAATAATAATGGTCGTTGCCAATTTCAAAAAAACGGTAGCGTTTCAAGTTGGGGCGTTGATGAACGCGGAAACAAAAATTGATGGTTTTCATATTGATAAGATTTTAATTATTCTCATTTGTAATATTGTTAAATTGTGTTAAAACGTTTAATATATCCTCCATGAATTTCGAAATTCTTTGTTTTGTGACCATTGTATTTGCCAACATCTTCCATCAATACGGTCTAAAAGCACAAAGTTGTATATATTTTCAGTCCCATATAACTCAAATCTTCCAGATATAGGTAGATCGAAAGAGCTAATTTTAGTTGTATTATCTAATATGGTTTTATATCTATAATCAGGTCCTTGTGTACTGAATTGTACTTGCCATATTTTACCGGTTTGCGTATCCAATTCAAGGAAAGTCCAATTATTCAATGTTTTATATAACTTATATTTTCCAATATATTGTTTTTGGCTTTCTTTTACAGAATCTTCATAATGCTTCCATAATGCTTCTCTTACAGCCCAATATTGAGCTGTTTGAATAGAATCTTTTTGGGCTTGAGCAATAGAGTCCGTTACAGATTGCTGTGCTATCATTGTGTTAGAAATAAACAAGATAGCTAAAAATGCGATGAAATTATATATATATTTCATGTTGCCGATATTGTTTTTCATTATTATCTGCCGCATACCATATCGTAGATGCGTCTTACTTTCTGACCGGCGTATTCCCATTT
>MWCJ01000184.1 GCA_002069975.1 Bacteroidetes bacterium ADurb.Bin217
AGCGTTATTTTTATATCTCTTCCATAGGCTTGTTCTTTATTATAGGCGATTATTTTGAAGTATTTACCAATAAATTACCACAGCTACGAAAAGCTCTATACGGAATAGGCATATTTATTATGCTTATATTATGCTATCTGACCTTTGAGCGAACAAAAGTATGGGAAAGTAGCTTTAGCCTTTGGGCAGATCTTTTAGACAAGCATCCAAATATAGCAAACATTGATAAAGCATACTATGGCATAGCTAATCATTATTATAAAGCTGAAAACACAGAAGACCCAACAATGCAAAAAAGCTATCAGGATAGCGCTATAAAGTATTTTAAAGGAGCAATATATAAAAACCCTAATAATGAAAAAGCTCTCAACAACCTCGGAAATGCATACTACCAAAGACAACAATATGATAGTGCATATATATACTACAACCGTCTTGTTACTATAAAACCTAACTATACATTAGGGTTGCAAAATATGGGTAATTACTATTATGTGAAAGGGCAGTTTGACACTGCCATAGAATATTATAATCGAATACTAAGCAACGACCCGAATTATGCTTTGACATACTATACATTAGGTCTGGTGTATCAATCCAAAAGCCTTACAAATACTAATATAGCAAACCGACACAGCTCTACAGGAGATAGCAATACAGCCAACCAACTGAATATGCAAGCTCAAATAGAAATGCAAAAAGCTAATGAATATTTCCAAAAAGCAGCGAGATTAGGGAGCCCCGAAGCAATAAAAATTCTGTCGAATAAATAACTTCAGAACTCCTGACTTATCGCAAAATTAATTCGCGGATATTTTGAACAAAATTAATTTTTGTATAGACAGGCAAAAGACAAATATGTTAGGATAATGTCAGGTACTTTAAGGGTACTTTCCATACGCTGTTCATACGCTGTTCATACGCTATTCATACGCTGTAATAGGGTCTTTTAATTGATTGTCAGCAAATTGCAAAACATATTTATTTTTCGCCGTGGTATCAATTGTAAAAATATGGTGTTTTGTCGATAAAAAGTTTGGTGTTTGTCTAATTTTGGAGCAAAATCCCAAAATTTTCCACAAAAATATGAATAATATGTTTCTATCGAAGACGCAAAATTAATATGTTATGTATCGACGCAAGGAGGGAAGGATATGTTTCTTGCAAAGAATTGTCTAACGAC
>MWCJ01000185.1 GCA_002069975.1 Bacteroidetes bacterium ADurb.Bin217
GAGCCTTACACAATGATAACAAACCTATGCAGTAGTATGTATATCAACAGCGTAACAATCCCCTCAGATGCGTTGCGGTGGACTGATGTAAACGGGGTAAGTGGATTTGATATAACAGTAGGCACGACACATTATAGATACGTTGAAGGGCATATAGATCCGATGCAGATTAATCTGTACGCACCGTATTTATATGTGGAGGAAAATATATTTGAGTAGGTCGGATAATGATTAAAATGTGACACAGTGAGGTGATATAATGCTCGAACATAATCAAATTTATTTAGGAGATTGCTTGGACATTATGAAAAATATTGAAAATAAGTCGGTTGACATGATACTTTGTGACTTGCCTTATGGAACTACTCAATGTTCTTGGGACACAGTAATACCTTTTGAGCCTTTATGGGGACAGTACGAGAGGATTATCAAGGATAATGGGGCAATAGTTCTATTCGGTAGCGAACCTTTTAGCAGTTTGTTAAGAACAAGTAATATAAAAATGTATAGACACGAATGGATTTGGTATAAAGATAAATCAGGCAATTTTATGAATTGTAAATTTGAACCAATGAAAGTACATGAAAATATTATGATATTTGGTAAGAAAAAAGGCACATATAATCCTATAATGGAATTGCGTAACGAAAAAAATAAAAGAAATAATAAGCCAAGAACAAATACAAGTAATATAATACATACACAAGAATTTTATACTGAAAAAAGCAGAGGTAATTCAGATTATAAATATCCTACTAGCATTAAGTATTTTAATAGTGTTAGAAATGGATTACATCCAACTCAAAAACCGGTAGATTTATGTGAATACTTAATTAAAACATATACAAACGAAGGTGAGTTAGTTTTAGACAACTGTATAGGTTCGGGCACAACGGCAGTAGCCTGTATAAACACTAATAGAAATTTTATAGGTATTGAAAAAGACGAACAAATTTTCAATACTGCGGTAAATAGAATCAATAAAACAAAGCAAGTTAACGACGCATTCCATGATTATTGTGAAGGAGTAAAAACATGAAAGTGTTTATAGCAAAACAATTATTAAAAATCATTAATTGGGTTCTAAAGGTTCTGTTTACTGAAAAAGAAATTGAAATTTTAGAAGCAGATTTTTGGGAAAATCGCAAATACAGTCGATTCACATGAT
>MWCJ01000186.1 GCA_002069975.1 Bacteroidetes bacterium ADurb.Bin217
GCCATTTATTGCTGCTCGGGTGCCGCCTGTAGCTCCCGCAAACGATGGTCCCATATGTAGAGGCATTGCGTATATATGTGAAAATTGAGGATCTTGAGCATGTGCTGCAACACTCAGTAAAAGTATTATTAATATGGAACAACTATATTTTGTCATACGAATTATCTCAAAAGTGTTACATTACCGGTTTTTAATATCTGTTTACCACCCAAACATTGTGCACTGCATTTCCATACATATACATCTGATTTAGAAAGTTCATTTTTGTAGAAGCCATTCCACCCTTTGTCAATTTCGGTCGATTCAAATACTATTTCACCCCATCGGTTAAAAATTTGTAATTCATACTCTACTATATTTAAAAAAATAGGGTGAAATATGTTGTTTTCCGTTTCGGGTATGGTTGGGTCATAATATCCATCGGAATTTTGAACAAGAGGAGTAAATGCATTTGGGAATTTAATATCACAGGTATGTAATACTTGTATTGATTTTGGAATCATCACAGAGTCTTTACATCCGTCGCGCGAGGTTACAACTAATGCAATAGGATATTCGCCTTCTTCTGCATATATATGGGTTGGTTGGAATTCTTCTGATGTGTACGAATCGCCAAAATACCATAGTACTTCTTGTGCGTCTGATGACTGATTATATGTTGATATTTCGGCATGTGGTAAGTATACAATATCGGGTGCTATGGTAAAATCAGCCTTAGGGTTGCGATATACGGTTACCGTATGTGCTCTCGATATGTCTTCGGAATCTTCGTTGCGTGCAGTAAGTTCTATTGTATATGTCCCCGGAACAACAAACGTATGGCTTGGATTAATTTCTGTTGAGGTTGTACCATCGCCAAAATCCCACATATATTCGGTGGCATTGAGTGATTTATTGGTAAATGTTACATCTAATGGGCTGCATCCTGCAAACGATGAGTCGTAATCGGCAATAATCGATGGACCAAGTACTTTTATTATTTGTTGCACAGTATCGGTACACACATCACTCGATGCAATTAATGTTATTGTTTTGGAGCCGGGGCTGGTATATGTATGCGTGTCGGGGGTTTTGCCATCAGCTTTTGTATTGTCCCCAAAATCCCATTCATACTGCCATTCTCCTTTTGTTTTGTTTTCGAATGTTACAAGTGC
>MWCJ01000187.1 GCA_002069975.1 Bacteroidetes bacterium ADurb.Bin217
ATTGCTTGTGCGGTAAAAAAACAACTCGGCTTCGGGATATATTCCTTTTACATTTTGAATAACAATTTGTTCCCATATTGCTCCAAATACAGGATGACTTACCGTAGATTCGTATGAATCTAAATTAAGTAAAGCCGATGTTAATCCGCTGTCGGAAATATATACCTTTGGTGATTTAACAAGTCGCTTTCCTACATTTGACATATATGGCTGAAGCACGTGTAACATAAAGGTTGATTCTAACAAATCAATATAATTTTTTACCGTAACAGAACTCACTTCAAGCGATTTTGATAAAGTTGAATAATTTATAACTTGACCATGCAAATGAGCAAGCATTGTCCATAAACGACGCATTGTTGCAGGCGTAAACCCAGCCCATTGTAATAAATCACGTTCTAGGAAAGTAGATATAAAATTTTGACGCCATAGTAAAGAAGCTTTTGCATTACCACTCAATAAACTACGAGGATATCCGCCCAAATACATATAATCGTTTAGAGAAATATCATTATAGATTTCGTCCCATAAAAAGGGCGTGAGTTGAAGATATGAAATTCTACCCGCAAGACTCTCGGAGCTTTGACGAAGCAAATCGCGAGATGCCGAACCTAATATTATAAAGCAAGACGGGGTATTCCAGGTATCAACTAAATTGCGAATAAGTGGAAATAAATCAGGCTTTCTCTGAATTTCATCAATACATATAAGTTTACCTTTTTGAGTAGAAAAAAACCATTCAGCATCATCTAATTTTCGCAAGTCCGAAGGTAATTCTAAATCTAACCAAATGCTATGTGTATAGGATTTAATAAGATGTTTAACCAATGAAGATTTGCCACATTGGCGCGAACCTATAATTGCCGTTACGGGAAAGTGTTCAATAGAAAACTGTACAGCATTTTCGAGTATTCTTTCTTTATACATACCATAATATTTACCATGCAAATTTAAAATAAGTTTTTAAATTTGCATGGAAAAAATGCATTTTTATTTGAAGAGTAAGATTATTACACCAATTTATGCATACATCGTAAAATTATCTAGCGATGTAAGTATGCAATCATTATCCATTTACAATTAATAATTTACCATTTTTTTAATATCGCCCAGGCCTATTACAGTTATATGCGGTT
>MWCJ01000188.1 GCA_002069975.1 Bacteroidetes bacterium ADurb.Bin217
ATTTTCTAAGACTTGGAAGTTTATGGATAACGATAAAAACGTTCCCACTCCATACATTACAGTTAGACGTATTGATAAACAACCCGGTACACGTATTGGTAACAAATATCGTATTCCACAACCACGTAAATTCAGATATATGAACGTTCCAATATTGGATAATGGCGAAGTAATATACTTACAGTTTAAAATGCCCGAACCCGTGAACGTTGATTTAATCTATGAAGTAGCATTGTTTACCAAATACCGTGTTGATGTTAATCAATATGATGAACAAGTGTTGAGAAATTTTGCGTCCCGTCAAGAATATCTTTTCATTAAAGGTTCACCAATGCCATTGCATTTTGAAGGTTTTGCTGAAGCTAATCCAATTGAAAATATTGATGGTGACAGATTTTTTGTATCAAAGTATGCACTTAAAATTCTTGGTTTCATTCAAGATGAAAAAGAATTTGAAATAGTTAAAACAACAAGACAACCAAAAATTGGTTATATCATATAATATTTTCCGTTTATGTAATTAAACGTATTTCCAGTTGGATAATCCTGTGCAAGATTTTCGAAGTTTTCAATAGTATCATTAACCCTATCAGTATATTGACTGAATGTTGTATATTTAAGCTCTTTCGCATTCAATATAAGTGACGATGCAAAGGATGGAGTTTGAATTTCCCAAGTATTATTAATTAAATTCAATTTTGTTTTAAAATACATTCTCAAAGATGTTCCATCTGCTTCGTTATCTTGATTATAAAAAACGTGAAGCCTACCTTTTTTCGCATTATAGAAACTAAACTTGGTATATCCGGTTACAGTGCTACCCGTTTGAGAATTAATATAAGATACTGGAATATACCAACAATAAAGTTCACTATTTGATGTTGGACTTATTAAATAAGTTGGTGCATTACCGATTTTCACCAAATATGTTGTGAAAATTTTATTTTGCTCATATATATCATAAGAGTCGTAATATTCTAAAATAAAAAAGCTGTTTTGTGCACTAAGTGATTTATTTATAACTTCAACATTCGTAAATCCCGGAATTGTAAAATTAATGCCATATGAATCCAAAGCACTATTATAAAACGAAAAATTAAGCGTGGTT
>MWCJ01000189.1 GCA_002069975.1 Bacteroidetes bacterium ADurb.Bin217
TTTTGTTTACATTGATGTATTTATTTTTTCCAAATACAAAAGTGAGGTTTATTGCCGCTTTATTTGCGGGAGTAGTCGCTGGTGTATTGTTTCAGTTATTCCAAATGTTGTATATTAGCGGACAAATTTGGATATCTTATTATAATGCCATTTACGGTAGTTTTGCAGCATTGCCATTGCTTTTGTTATGGTTGTGGGCGTCGTGGTCTATCATTTTATATGGTGCAGAATTTGCTTTTTCTGTGCAAAATATTAAAAATTACGAATTTGAGTCTGATGTTAAAAATATATCTAGGCGTTACGAAAACTTTTTGTTTGTTCTTATCAGTTCTGTCATTGTTAAGCGTTTTGCCGAAAAGCTTCCTGCAATGAATGCAGAAGAATTATCTACTAATTACAATATTCCAATACGATTAGTCAATCGCATTGTATCTAAGTTACTAGATGCAGGGATTATTGTTGAGAGTATTTCTACTGTAAAAAAAACGGAGGAAATTGTTTATCAGCCAGCTATAGATATCCAACATTTAACGCTTGCTTATTTATTTGAGCAAATAGATGGATTGGGGTCTGAGAATTTTAAAATTGACATTACACATGAGCATGCCCAACCTTGGCAAGCTACCTTATTTGTTCAAAATAGCACACAGTCCTATGCTTCTTCTGTATTATTAAAAGATTTATAACAGACTTTATTCAAAAATACCACGTTTGTTCAATTGCTTTTGGTATGCTCTAGCTTTCCGTAAATGTTCGTCGAATGTGCGACTAAAGTTGTGTGTACCAGAAAAATCACTTTTTGCGACCATATATACATATGGGTGTTTGGTGTAATTGAGTACAGCATCAATACTTTCTTGGGTAGGAATACGAATAGGAGCAGGAGGTAGTCCTTTGTAGATATATGTATTGAATGGAGAGTTGATAGCAAGGTGTCGTTTTAGTATCCGATTAAGAGAAAAATTGCCCGTAGCATATCGCACAGTAGGGTCTGCTTGTAACAACATGTCTTTTCTTAATCTATTGATATAGAGACCTGCTACCATTTTCTTATCTTCAAAATTATTTGTCTCTTCTTCTACTATAGAAGCTAAAATG
>MWCJ01000190.1 GCA_002069975.1 Bacteroidetes bacterium ADurb.Bin217
GGATACCATGTAGTAGTGTGATTGACACTCTAAACAATTGATTTGGTCTCTACCTGCCGAAAGGATAGGTGTGTGCCGTAACCCAAAGGTTATGAAAAATGAGACTACAAAACCTTATCACTCACGGTTTTGAAAACGAGTTAGTTATGTATATATATATATATAACAGGTCAATAGGGTTCGATTCCCTTTTAACTCACCACAAAAGATTATGGTAATCTGTTAAGTAATAATAACCATACCATAACTTTTTTATTATTATTATTAATTTACTTTCAAAATATCACGACATGGCTAATAATTTTCAATTACTCCCGAAAGGGAGTAATACCGCAGCTCGTCTATTCGATATAGACGAGGAAATTTGTACAAAAGTTTTGAACGTACCCGTGGATGCTAAGAACTACGGTGGTGCCAGTGGATATTTAGATTATTTTACAGGTAGTAGTTTTTTATCTGAAAATATGCAAGCTTTTTTATGTTAATTTGTGAGAAGAGATGTGCTGAATAGTGCAGGAATCGCAGATTAAGTGATATAAAAAATATTTTCAAAAAAGTTTGGATTTTAGGAAAGTTTTACAGGTAGTGTTTTTGTGTGAGATTTTGGAAGTAACATCACGAAATATAGCAACCAGAGGCTCTACAAGCGTAAAACTCTAACAAAAACCTTTTTTGGAATTGCGGCGATTTGGTTTATTTTTTTGGGTATGGGTAGATATAATATAGGATATTTGTTGTATCTTTATGTTATGATAACGCAATATAAATTGAGTATGAGGTGGAGGTAAAGAAAATAGTAGCACCTGATGATGCTATATATGTATCGGAGTTCATGACGGATTTTCCTGATGGGATATTGAATAAAAAAGAGACGGGAGTGGGAAACACGCATTTAGCTATAATAAATGAAGAGAACTACATTATAGCTGTACCTACGATAGAATTGATACTGAATAAATGTCACCAGCATCCTGATTTAATAGGTATATATGGTGATATAAAACAGAAACAATTTCTAAGTATGCTTGGGACTAAGAAAAATCCTATTAAGATTATGGTAACTTACAATAGTTTA
>MWCJ01000191.1 GCA_002069975.1 Bacteroidetes bacterium ADurb.Bin217
ATAAAAAATATAATGGGTAATTAAGGGTATTTTTGAATTTAAACGAGTATTATAACACAACAATTATACCTATATTATATATTTTTCATATACATACTATATAAGAATACTATTATACGTAATATTTGGTTCATTTGTCAAAATAACTGATTTAAGTCATAATACCTTGTGTTCTAGTCATAATACCTTGTGCTCTGTTCTCCTTTGATGTAATCAGAATGTCGTCAAAAGTATCATCGATATCAATAAGCATTCGCCTGTATTCCTCTGATAGTATTTTTGCGTTCATTACGTAGGCAATTTGTTCACCCTTTGGACCTTTGTTTTTTATCCTGTATCCACGGCTCTGAAGGGTAGATTTAAACTTGTTCTGTCCCATTACAATTTCCCCGTTTTTAATGCAGAATTGCGTGTAAGCATAATGCAGATCCTTGAACGGAATTGGATCTATAGACTCATTGTCGATAGCCATATGGTTCTTGATGAATCTGTATGCATTATCACTTAGTTGACTCCATTGATCGTGTATAGCATCCGCATCTTGGGCAATGGGGCCTTCGGTTTTTAGTTTCCTTACCGCTTCAAGCGCCAAATTCAAGTAGGCAGATTTATTCTCTTCAGTAAACAGCAACTCATTGAATTTGGGATCGACTGTAAACTGATTTGGGAATTCAATTAGGTAGATTCTGTTGTAAAATGCATTTGATGAGGTTTTTATCGTAGGGATTTCGTTACAACCAAATATGAATGGAGCGCTGTTTAAATAATCATATGCCTGCTGGTATTTCGGCTCGATGGCCATGGTATCACCACCCGTAGCAACCTTAAATGTAGATTCATCCACAATTGTTCCCTTTGGAAGATCGGGTTGTATATTTGCAAGTTTACCTTCAAGATTAGCGGCTCTAAATTTATCTTTTTCAAGGTCTTGTAGAGTAATAGAACTTACGTTACTTGGTCCAATAAATTCCCTAATAAAAGAAAGAAACGTGCTCTTTCCATTATTGCCTGATTTATTGTAACAAATATACGCTTTTTTAA
>MWCJ01000192.1 GCA_002069975.1 Bacteroidetes bacterium ADurb.Bin217
AATATATTGGAAAAAAGCCGAATTATCAAAACTCTTTTGCACGAAGAATGTATTTTCTCCATAGAGCTTATGTTTTATAGCGATTTCGCCCATTACAATATTTGGTAAAGTATATACAAACACTGATGGGCTCGGAAAATATTCTGCACCAATGGTTTGTTGATATTCGTAATCGGTTTCCAGAGATGATGTACTGTTTGCAAATATCTGAACTGTAGAATAATTTGGAGTATCGCCATATATTTCGGTGTTTTTCAACACGAATTCACTTGCCAAAAAACCTAATTTCGATAAGGTGTCCATTTTAAAAAATTTAGGATACTGTATCTGTGAATTTCTATACAAAGCAGTTAAAAAATCGTACGACGGCATGTTCACATCGGTTTGGAACATAGGTTCTCCATTCACGGTGCACGTGTTGTTTCGAATTACGCAATATGTAGAAATATTCAAATTCATACCTTTATACTTTATAGAGCATACTCACCGCATTGCAACCACCAAAGCCTGAAACCATTTTTATACAGCGTTTCATGGATTTTGTACGTTGTTGTGTTATTATATCCAATTCATGCGATACTCCTAATGTATCAAATCCTAAACTTTTTACTAACATGTTGTTTTGTAATGCCATAGCCGAAATGCACACTTCTACCAATCCTGCTGCTCCCAGTGTATGACCAAAATATCCTTTTAAACTCTGCACAGGAACGTGTTGCAATCCTGCACGAGCAATTGCAATTGATTCCATTTCGTCGTTGTATGGCGTTGCAGTGCCATGGGCATTTATAAACCCAATATCCGAAGCTTGTACATGCTGCATTACCTGTTGTAGTCCCAAGTACAATCCTTCGCCGGTTCTCGATGGCCCCGATATATGATTGGCATCGTTGGTTATTGCTTCATGTTCGAGAAGTATCGTATTTTGTGGCAATGTTTCTTTGTGTTCGCATACGCCCAAAACTATAGTAGCAGCAGCTTCACCAATATTCAATCCGGTGCGAGCAGCATCAAAAGGTTTACACGCTTGTTGCGATA
>MWCJ01000193.1 GCA_002069975.1 Bacteroidetes bacterium ADurb.Bin217
TGTATATAAATACAAGTATTCTGTTTCGATGAGTGGAAATAAAATATATAGATTTTGGACAGAACGTGCACTTCACCGGCATGGAATTCAAGTATGTGAACCTACCGAAGGTACTACTCACATAGAAATAACACAAAAAAGATGGATTGTTCACAGTTCTTCGCAAACTACCATATGCAATTCAATTTTTGAATTATTAATAGCAATAAATTCAACTAATTACAAATCTTTATGACATTACTATTATTATATCTATTCTTAGCTTTAACCGTTTCATTTTTATGTTCAATAATGGAAGCTGTTCTACTTTCTACACCACAATCGTACATTATGACTAAAAAAGAAAGCAGATGGAGCAAAAAATTTTTACTTTTTAAGCGAAATATAGACAAACCTTTATCGGCAATACTTACATTGAATACAGTAGCTCATACAGTTGGCGCTGCGGGAGTTGGGGCACAAGCGAATATTGTGTTTGGCGAAGCCTATTTTGGTCTGGTTTCGGCAGTATTAACAATTTTAATTCTGGTATTAACCGAAATAATTCCTAAAACAATAGGTGCAAATTACTGGAAAAAATTGATGACAATAGCTGCTTTCACTATTCAAATAATGATATTTATAACTTATCCTTTGGTTGTACTTTCGGCACTCATTACGAGAATGTTTACCGGAAACACACACGGATTATCTACCAATCGCGAAGAAATATCTGCAATGGCAAGTATTGGCGCCGATCAAGGTATATTTTCACAAAAAGAACATATTATTATTCAAAATATTATAAAATTAAAAAACGTAAAAGTTTCAGCTATTATGACACCTCGTGTAGTACTTGCAATTGCTGATGAAAATCTTCCAATCTCAATATTTTTGCAAAGTAAACATTATCTTAAATTTTCTCGAATTCCGGTGTACTCCGAAAACGAAGATCAAATTACAGGATATGTGTTCCGCCAAACTGTTTTCGAAAAACTTGCTGAAGACCAACATGATATGAAACTTAAAGACATCCGTCGCGATATT
>MWCJ01000194.1 GCA_002069975.1 Bacteroidetes bacterium ADurb.Bin217
CTTGCGCCTCCCAACCGGTACCTTAAAAGAGAAATTTCCGGTTGCGTCAGTCACAGTTCCTATTATAGGTTCGCTGCCCGCAACATAGATTGAAGCTTGAATCAACTCATTATTAGGATCGCCCGATACTACTTTACCTCTAACTGTCTCTACTAACTCATTCTGCGCCATACTTACCGATGCTGGTAATAATAGAAGCAGCAACACATACAATTGTTTCATTCTAACATATTTATTTTTACAAAAATAAAGGGCGCTAAGTATATAAAACCTAACAAACGTTAATAAATGGGGTTAGAAAATTTTTTTCCTAATTCTACTTAAACTTTCAGGTGCAATTCCCAAGTAGGACGCAATGTATTTGTTGGGTGTTCGTTGTAATATATGTGGCTGTTTTTCAAGTATTTCGATGTATCGTTGCTCAGCTGTTTTAGTCAAAATATCTATTTGCTGTGCTTGTCTGTTAACGAATGAAATTTCGGCTGCTGTTTGGCAAATAATCTTGCCATAATCGGTCTGTGAAAGCTCGTTAAAGTTTTTACGGCTCATTCTGAATAGTCTGCATTTTTCAAAACAAACAACTTCAATGCCAGTAGGTTGATTGGTAAGAAAGGACATGTAATCAAGCAAAAAATCACCCTCGTAACACAGTTCGACACAAATATAATTGTTGTTTGAATACAACAAAAGACCGCCTGAACCTTCGAGAATAAAATAAAAATCACCGGCTACTTCGTTGTGCTTTTTTAGGATTTCGTTTTTTTGTTTTTCAACAATTTCGCCTCGTAGTGCAAAATATTCCCAGACATATAACGGTGCTTGGTAATAAGGATCGAATGCGGCTTTAATTTCTTTTGCTATCTCTTTCATGTCGGTCGTGATTGAACATATTATCGATAACTTTATTTTTCTCTATACGAAACAAATTTTAAATATTCGCAAATATAATGCTTAAGATATTGTAAATCAATGTCTCCTAAGAAAGATTGTCAATGTGTGCCAATTATGAAAAATCAG